>CAZPND010000033.1:0-17227 GCA_964587975.1 uncultured Candidatus Bathyarchaeia archaeon | reverse complement strand
TAAATGTGTAAGGTAATTGCGTTAAAACGACAGGACCCAGGTTGATTAGTTAAGATGGTACGGAAAGCGCGAATTCGCTTAACAAGCACCGATTACCTCAAGCTTGAAGAGGTATGCGACGAACTGAAAAGTATCGCTAACAAGACAGGCGCCAAAATCAACGGTCCAGTCCCGCTGCCCACTAAACGGTTGAAAGTGCCGGTTCTGAAGGCTCCGTCTGGCGAGGGAATAGCCACATGGGACAGGTGGGAAATGCGCATCCACAAACGGTTAATCGACATTGACTCGGAAGAGCGAGTTATGCGGCGTATCATGCGTATCCGCGTGCCCGAGGAAGTCCACGTTACAATCGAACTCATCTAAATTTTTGACTTAGCGGTTTTAGCTTGCTTCTTTTAAAACATTGGTAACGTTAAAAACGAAAGATAGGCAATGATTGTTAACGCTGCGCTGGCAGCGAACGCTAAAACCCAAACCGTCTTGTTCCAGTTAAATATTTTGTAGCCGTCCAGAATTCCGATGGGTAAGAGATTGAAAACGGCAATGTAGCCGTTGAAAAGTGCGCCCAACACGAAAATCCATGAGATAGACGTGGGGGCAAAAGCCGCAGCCACAAGCACCGTGGCCAAGACAATGTTGGTTGCGGGTCCCGCGATTGAAATTTTCCCTACTTCATCCCTGCTGGCGGGTCCAGAAATCATAACGGCGCCCGGAGAGATGATTTTGAAAAACACGGGTAAAATCATGAAAACGGCGGTTAGCACGCTGCCCCAAAGCGTCAAACGAAACTCAGCCCATAATCCTCGTCTTTGCGCCGTTACTTTGTGCGCTATTTCATGAACTACAAAAGAAGTAGTGAAAATAGCGGCCGAGGCAACAAGCGCAAAATCTCCTCCTAAAGAGCCTGTGAAAAAAACGTAAGATACGCCAACTCCGATGACAAGTAACATGGCAATCGCTAAGTGCTTAACTTCTTTAATGCTGAAGTAAACGTGTCCTCTGGTTCTGCGGGGCATCCCGTAAGTGACCTTGTACTCGTACGAGTTAGCTCCCTGCTGCGGCACAGCGTCTTCCTGTCTTTGGGCGCGGGCAAGGTCCATGCGGGGGCAGTTGTGGTTTTCAGGCAACCTGTGCTCACTGCAGAACAGGTCTCCGCAATAGGGACACCTAAACGGAAGAAAGGTTTCCTGCCCACACTTTCGGCATTTCATAAGCTACGCGCGCCTTTTCAGGGTAAAAAGCAAGTAGGCGCTTATATGTTTCTCTCTGAAAATCGACAGTTAAAACCATGAGCTTGTGCTAAACGCTTAAAACAGTTAACTCAGAACTAAATCCAGACAGCAAAAACCAATAATTTACAGGAGAGTTAACCAACCACTTGAAGGCTTTCAGCTTCGTCCACGCCAGCGACCTGCACTTAGGCTACTCGCAGTACGGCCTAGAAGCTAGGCGCCAAGACTTCGATAATGCTTTCGCGGAGATTGTGGAAAAAACCATCGAGTTGAAGCCTGAATTCATGATTATCGCGGGTGACCTGTTCCATCAAGCGCGCCCCTCAAACGTCACCTTGGAGAACGCCATACGAAGCTTCAAACGCCTCAGGGATGCGGGAATTCCAGTGTTGACCGTGGACGGCTCGCACGACTCCGCACCCAACGCGATAACGGGGACAATCTTGCATCCGCTGGACAGCGCAGGATTGATCTATCATCTGCCTAGGCATGAAGGCGCGTGCTGGCGGAAACCCGGCTACTGCTACGTTTACGGCGTGCCAAACTTCCGCAGCCGACGCAAAACGGAGGAGGCGCTTCCAGCTTTCATGGCGGAACATCCGCCTGTGCCTGACGCTGAGGTCAGCAGCATATTCGTGTTTCACATGGCGGTGGACCTGCCGAGCGTGAAGCCGCCCTACATTGAAGCGGAAGCTACGCCTGAACTGCTGCCTGACGGGTTTGATTATTACGCGGCGGGTCACGTGCACAAGCGGTTCTTGGGCAAGTTTAAAACGGGGCTTTTGGCGTACAGTGGGTCCACGGAAACCGCGAGTTACGACGAGGCTAAACAGGAAAAAGGCTTCTACCACGTTAAAGTTAGCGAGAGAGGCAAATTTTCGCCGGAGTTCGTGGAGCTTAGCTCATCCCGCAGGTTTGTGGTTCTGGAACAAGAGTTTTCAGGCATGACCTCCGCTAAAATCACCGAGCTTGCAGCGCAGCTTGTTAAGGGCGCCGACGAGGAGGGCGCGGTGATTATTCCGGTTTTGAAAGGGGTGCTTCCCGCTGAGGCAAGCCGTGCGGAAGTGGACATCGCCCGAATCCGGGGTGCCGCGGAGAAAGCTTTGTTGGTGCATCCGGTTGTTTTGCTTAAGGAGAGCGCTGTCTCCGATGAAATCGTGCGCTCCATTTTCGAGAGTGAGTTTAAGGATTTGAAGACGAAGGCGGTTGAGTATTTTCTGCAGATTTTCGGCGAAAGGTACAGCCGTGAAGACGCGGATAAGATTGCGCGTTCCGCCATAACTTTGATAGAGCCGTTGACTCGGAAGCAGGAGGAAAAGGTCAAGCAGGCCATAGAGGAGCTTCTGCGATGAAAATCGAGATTGTTCAGCTGGAGAACATCCGCTCGCACGTCAAGTCCACCGTGCCTTTCACCCGCGGCTTCAACTGCCTCGTCGGCGGCTTAGGCACAGGAAAATCCAGCGTGCTGTACGCGGTGGACTTTGCCTTGTTCGGCGAGCCGATTGGAAGAAGTTTTGAGTATTTGCTGCGTGAAGGCGCGGACTCCGCCAAAGTCACGGTCCAGTTCAGTCAGAACGGGCGAACCTACAAGCTTGTTCGCGGGCTTAAACGACACGGCAAAGGCATTGGACAGGATTTTGAGGAGCTGAAGCTGTTTGAGGATGAGACGCTTATTGCCAGCATGAAAACCGACGCCATAGCCGAGCAGTTTACGGCGATTACGGGTTTTGACCGGGACCTATTCCGCGAGATTGTTTGGATGCGACAGGAGCACTTGAAGGAGCTTTTGGACGCTAGGCCCAGGGATAGGCAGCGGCGCCTTGACGAGCTGTTCGGGTTGTCTGATTATGAGACGGCGTGGAGCAACATCGCGGTGTACCAGCGTGATTACGAGACGGAGAAAAGGGTTTACGAGAAAGACCCTGATGTAGTGGGGCTGGAAAAGCTCAGCGGCGAATACAACCGGGTAACTGAGGAGTTCACGCGGTTGGAAGTGGAGCTGCAGGATGCGTTGGGTAAGCTGGCGGGAGCCAAAAGAACGCTTGAAGACGCCGATGTGAAACTGGCGAAGCTGGAAGAAAAGAAGCAGCAGGTAGAAGAGCTGAAACGGAAAGAAGCCCGAATCCACGCCAACATCTCAGGCGTAGCTGACGCGTTGTCTTCGTTGAATCAGCGGGTTGAAGGCAAAAAAACCATACTTGACAACCTGAAGCAGCGCCAAACCTCGTTGGACACGCAGATGGCTGCGTTCAAGGAAGCGCTTGAGGAAGCGGGGGTGCCTGCGAACCAGTCTGTTGAAGCGTTGCGTGGGCAGCTGGCGGCTTTTGATGATGAGTTGTCCAGTTTGAGGGCGGAGCAGCAGGCGACTGCGCGGAACTTGCAGGCTGACAAGAAGCGCACCGCATCGTTATCTATGGAGAGTCGGTGTCCGCTTTGTCTGCAGTCTTTGAACGAGGAGTACAAGGATGGTTTGATGCAGCGTATTCAGCAGGAAAACGTGGAGCGCCAAGACAGGATAACGCAGTTGCAGGGTGAAATTGAGAAGATGCAGCGAACCAAAGTTGTAGTGAACGAAGCGGTTTCGAACCTGCAAAAGCTCACGACGCGAGGTGAAGAGTTGAAGGCGCGGTTGAGCGAAGAGGAGCGGAACTTGGTTGACTTGGCAACTGAGGTTGAGGTGAAGCGGCAGGTTGAAAAGGAGTTGGCGGGGCAGCTTGAGGCTTTGCGGTGGGAGATAGGCAGGTTCGACATGGCGGACTTGGACGCCGCACGCACACAACGGGAACAAGCGTTTGCACAGTATTACCGTGTGGAATCTGAGTTGCGCACGAAGGAAAGCCGCAAAAAAGACCTGCTGACGCGGCTGGATGAAACCCGAGAGCGCATCGACCACGCGCAGGAAAAGCTTGAACGCATGCAACGAATCGCACGAACAGTCGAAGTCCTCGGTGCCATCCGCGACGCCTACAGAAGCATCCAGCCTAAACTGCGCAGCGAATTCGTCAAAGTGCTCCGCAACTTCGTGCAGCAAGTCCTCGACAGCTTGGTCGGCGGCGAAGCACCCCTGCTGAACGTTGTTGTGGACGAAACGTACACGCCTTACGTTAAGAGCGAAAGCGGCGCCGACCGCGAAGTGTCAAACTTGTCAGGCGGAGAACGCACGTTGCTTGCTTTTGCTTACCGCTTGGGGCTGGGGCAGTTGATTATGCAGTCGCGCACGGGTCACGGCTTGAGCATGTTGCTGCTGGATGAGCCCACGGAAAGCTTGGGCAGGGAAGACGGCAGCATTGACCGCCTAGCCGAAGCCATCAGCCGCTTCAAGGCGATAGAGCAGATAATTGCGGTTACGCACAGCGAGGCGTTCGCTGAAAAGGCTGAACATGTGATAATTCTTGAAAAAGAAGCAGGAATAAGCAAGGTCTCACTTGATAAGTAATCAGCTATTCAATCTCCTTCTTCAACCACATTCTCTAGGATGCCTATCCCTTCGATTTCAATGCGTACAACATCGCCGTGCTTCAGGAATTGCGGCGGTTTCATCTTGAACCCAACACCTGCGGGATTGCCCGTGGCTATGATGTCGCAGGGCTCCAGCGTCATGACCCGGCTTAGCTGGTGCACGATTTGGCTGACGGTGAAAACCATGTTGTGCGTGTTTCCGTTCTGGCGAAGTTCGCCGTTGACCCATGTGCGGATAGCCAAGTCATCCGTGTTCTTGAGCTGGTTCTGGGTGGTTATGCAGGGTCCTGTGGGCGCGAAGGTGTCGAAGCTTTTTCCCCTTGTCCACTGCCCGTCCTTGAATTGAATGTCCCGTGCTGAAACGTCGTTGAACACGGTGTAGCCGAAAACGTGGTTTTTCGCTTCTCCTTCTGAGACGTTCTTGGCTGTTTTACCCATCACTATGCACAATTCGCCCTCGTAGTCCAGCTCCTTCACGAACTGGAGCTTGAAGATTTTCATGTTTGGACCAGTTATCGCCGTGTGGGGTTTCATGAAGATTACGGGCTCGTCAGGGACTGCGGCGCCTGTTTCGGCGGCGTGGTCAAAATAGTTCAAGCCCAAACAGATGATTTTAGGTGGAAATGGAATGGGCGCCAGCAACGAAACCGAGCTTAACGGTGCTGAGACGCTTTCAACGTCCGTGCGGCTTGCTTTTTTCAGCAGTTCCTCCGCCACATCTAAGGCGCCCGCCCCTTCAGCAATG
Source organism: uncultured Candidatus Bathyarchaeia archaeon (assembly GCA_964587975.1). GTDB lineage: Archaea > Thermoproteota > Bathyarchaeia > Bathyarchaeales > Bathycorpusculaceae > SG8-32-3. The sequence goes on along the minus strand of CAZPND010000033.1, from coordinate 11,791 downwards.
AACTCTTCCAGCCTCCGCGGCACCGATTTCTGGAAATGCTTCGCCAACGCGGGCAGAGACAAAACATCTTGTTGGCGTAGGATCCCGTAGCTTTCCACATTTCGATACAGGTAACGCACAGCTTTCAACGCAAAAACTTCCTTCTCCGCATTAACCTCTAGAGTCGGAAAAATAAAAAGATGCGGTTAGACGCGGCGACACACGTTTTTTACTCTTGGAAAAACGGAGTGGGGAGCTTTCCCCGCCGCCGAACCATCATATTTGCCGCCTAATAGCCAATCGTTGCAGAAAACCATAGAGGGGGTATAGACTGTTCCGAGCCCGCTAGACACTGCCCCTTGTCGCAAACGGTGAAAACCTCACCAGACTGGACAAAACCGTCAAGCTTCAAAGCCAGTTTTGTGCTTTCTTGAAAATCAAAGATATATAGTTGTAGTGCAATTCGGTTAAGTAAACGGAGGTTTAAAGTTGTCTGTAGCGCAGAGGAAGTTTTTCACTGAAGTCGCAGCGTTAGTAGATAAAACCGTGATTGTCGCAACCACCACTGGAAAGACGTTCACCGGCACGCTCATCGGCATAAACCCTGACAGTTTGAGCCTTGCCATAGCCGAAGCAAAGGACGAAACTGGGCAAGTCTCCCACAGGGTTTTCCTAAACGGCAATGTCATTGTTCAAATATCAAGCACAGAGAAACCCTTCGACCTGAAAGCGTTAGCCACACGCCTCGAAAAAGTTTTCCCCACCATGGTTAAGCTCTACGAAGATAAAGGTTTCATCTGGGTCATGGACAAGGTGAAGATAACCGAAAAAGGCGTTGTCGAAGGTTCAGGTCCAGCCGCCGAACGCGTGCAAAGAGTATACGCAGCATTCATAAGCGAAGCAAAAGACTAAATAAACCAGCGCATCTGCTGCTCCTCTTTCTTCTTTTCTTCCGCAACATTCTTAATCAACCCGAAAGACTCAAGAACCTTTTTTGTCTGATCCGCCGTGGCATCCAACTTCGACAAGTCAACATCCAAACCCAGATACTTGTCTAAAACAGACAAACCGTGCCGCGTGGCATTCGCATCCGGATACATGCCCAGCGTCTCCACCAAAAGGGAAACCCCCTTCAGGCTTCTAAGCTTTCCCAACCCTATGAGAAGACCCGCAATACCAAAAATGTGCCCCATCATCACCTTCGTTCCCAAATCCATGACTTCCTTCATCGTTTCCTCATCCGTAGCCGCACAGTAAATCGCCGGAACCGCTGGCACCTCCTCCTTCTTGAAGCCGCCGATGGAAATAACACAGCGGCAGCCCAGTTCCTGCACCAAATCCAACACTTTCCCGCAGAGTTCATACTGCCCAAACGTCGTCAACGCCTGCGTGTTACCATACCATATTATCAAGTCCCGACCGCCGTCACTGCGCTTGTAGTAGTAAAGCTCGTTCATGGGCGAACGCGTACCACCCGATTCAGTGGTCACCGCAAAATCCTGAAACGAAGCCGAAGCAATCTCAGCGAAACGTGTCGCCTTCAACTCACCAATCAAATGCAAAGCAGCAATGTTTGCCACAAACCCGATACCCGGCAAACCTTCGATTAAGATGGGATCGTTAAGCTGAGGCTTTTCAATGATTTCAATTCTGCAGACCATGGTTAAATACCTCTCTTCTCGGTATTAGGCAGCTATGGCGATATAAGGATGCTCTTGTTTTTAAACTATGGTCTCAAGATTTAGTTTTCATCTTAAGCGTTATTGTTTAGCCCGCACTCTTGGCCAAAAGAATGCGCTTGCAAAAACTACTAAGAACGAAATGAATATCATCAGAAACAAAGTATCATAGGCTTGTCCGATGGTGGTTTTCCAAAGGAAGCATTGAAAGTAGCTGTCCGCGTACGCGCCAGGACCAGACCAACTCCATCCTTGACCAGAAGGACTAGACGCCCACCACACGGGTCCACTCACTATAAGGTCGAGTTGCCAAAGACTGAAAAAGAGCAGGCCTAAACCAACCATTACTCCTATGAGGTTAAGAATGGCGCTTGTTTTCACCAGATTTTTCCAAAAATGCTTAAAACGCACAGAGAATTTTTCTTTTTGCTTTAAATGTTCTATGTCTACATTGGCGTTATTCCGCTTGCTACTCAAGTAGCCCATTGCAGAAATTCGAGCTGTCTCAAACAGGCCGTAAACAAAAACGCTTGTGCCTACTAATAGCATTCCAAAGCCTGAATAATTCATTATCGTGGTCTTTGCATAAGAGCCAGCTATTAAAGAACCGTTAATGAGTAACATTAACCCAATCGACATTGCCCATATGCTACCAAATATTAGTCTTGATCTGTTACTGCCGAGTTTTCCATTTGGATACAAGCGATTTTTTAGGATGGTTACAACCGTTTTTGCAATGCCTATGCTCAAGACAGCTATTCCAGCCAGTAGCGACCCAAAGCCTGCATATTCATTATCGATTCTTTTGCGTAAGAACCAGCTAATGTAAAACCCGTTATAACAAGAATTACAGCAATACCAATCAATAATCCGCTAGAAAGCCTACCTTTCGGTTTAGCACCTTTTATGTCTGGCTGCTTCTTTCTTTGCTTTAGACCTATTATTGTTGTCGCCGTGACACCGATCAAAAAAGCGCCTGTTCCTGTTAATCGCAATCCGTAACTTATGCTGCTTATACTTACGCTGTCCAATATCAGGTATCCCGCATAAGCACCGCCCAAAATATAACCTAAAACCGCTAGAACAATACCGATGCCTATTGACCAAATACTTAGAAACAGAATCCGTGTTCTCTTAAGGTGAAGAGTCGCGGGGGCTTCTTGGCATAAACGAGGTTTTAAATATGCTGCAGCAGTCGCAAATACACCTATAACAAAAGTGGTTATGCCCGTAAGCAGCATGATGAAACCTGCATAATTCGTTACGGTTTCTTTCGCGAAAGAACCACTAATTAGAGACCCAATAATGGCTAGAACTATACTAATGATGATTACTTTTGTTTTGCCGGAGTAAGGCTCTTGACATATCTCATTATTACTTGCTGAGGTGCCCATTTCCCCACCTGTAAGTTCTAGTGCCCACCAAATGTGTTACTCTAGTGAAATGTCATTCTTGCCTATATTATTTGGGTTTGCACGTTGTATTGAGCATAGTAATTTCCCTTTGAAGAGCAAGCGGCCTCGTTATTGTTTAATTGGTGCTTTATTTGCGAAAATCCCTTTAAACACATCAATTTAATGCCAACATTCATTAGTTTTGGAATAAGCTTAAATTTTGGAAGGAAGCACCTTTAAGTCGGTGTTAACCTTGCGGAAGTTCGTCTATGCAATTGTAATGATAACTATTACTGTTGGTGGACTGCTGCTTCTTGAAGATGTACGGGCAGATACGTATGTCAACGGAACGCTGAATGTAAACACGACCGGGATAAGCGCGAATAGCCCTTATACGCTTACAGGAGATATAATTATTGACAATGGAGTAACTCTAACTGTCCAGCCAGGGGTTACTGTAAATTGTGGCGCATATAAGATATATGTAAATGGTGTCTTAAACGCACAAGGTACTAACGATAACAATATAATCTTCTCAGGTAATGGTTATTCTTCAATAGTTTTCACGTCTACTTCAATTGATTGGAGCGGATCTTCTGGGTGTATTGTTGACAACGCGTATATTTCCTCGCTCTCTTTAGCCGTTGAACATAGTTCTCCGAAAATAAGCAATAACTATTTCATCAGCACTTATGCCATACCTATCACTGTTAGCGGTGGTTCTCCGTTAATATCAAACAACGTTATCATTTCTGATTCCAGTGATTGCATTTACATCAATTCGGGTTCGTCTCCCGTTATTTCATATAACGTGATTGATGGTGACGAGCAACATTATGGAATCTACACTGAAGGTACCGCTTACATTTCTTACAACAATATTACAGGCTGCTCGACAGGCATTTTAGCAAAGGGTGCTTCAACAATTCAATACAACAACATTATGGAGAATAACAACGATGGAGTACGTAGCGAAAACGCTGCTTCAATCATTCAAAACAACGTTCTCGCCAACAATAATGTTGGAATCAGTGTAACTGGAATCATCCGTGACAACACAATTGCCAATAATGGGGAAGCAGGAATCTGGGGTCCACTTTCATCGGCAATCATTACTCGAAACAACATTTACGGTAATACTCAAAACGTTCACTTAACCGAGACATACGACATAAATGCAACCAATAACTGGTGGGGAACAACCGACGCCTCAGCGATTAACCAAACAATTTGGGACCACAAAAATGACCCCGATAACTTAGGCACATTAAACTTCATTCCATACCTAACTGCACCAAATTCCCTTTCACCATCCATCCCGCCATCCATCATCATTCCGCCTCCACCTAATGTTCCCACACCTACTCCTACCCCCACTGCTACACTTACACCCGAGGCTTCACCCACACCAAGCCCAAGCCCTTCGGTTACACCAACCCCATCAAATCCTACTCCAACTCCTTCTCCAGCTCCTACACCTACGGAAACACCTCAAGAGTCTCCAGGTCCTTTCAACATTACAGACATAAGTAGCATAGCGGTTATTGTTGTAGCCATCCTGTTAGCAATCGTAATAATCGTTTTCATTAACAGAAAATACGGAAAAAGCGAAGCTCAAAAATGATGCCAGCGTAAAATAGACTTACCGTGACTTTTTGCCCAACATTTTTTATAAGCGCGACGAGTGATTTGTTTAGGTTCACAGATGAGCTTCGAAACAAAAGAGAAAGACGTGCTGGGGAGAATCGGCAAGCTTAAAACCAAAAGCGGCACAGTGGAAACTCCGCTCCTGTTTCCCGTGATAAACCCCAGCATCCAGCTTGTTCCGCCAAAAAAGCTCAAGACCGATTTCGGCTTTGAAGCAGTGATAACAAACGCGTACATACTCAAAAAGCGCTTCCAAAACAAGCCTGCGGAGCAAGGCTTGCACAAGTTCTTGGATTTCAACGGCGCAGTCATGACGGATTCCGGCGCATACCAAATCCTCGTTTACGGCGACATCGAAGTAAACCAAGCGGAAATCATAGCGTATCAGGAGCAGATAGGCAGCGACATAGCCACCATACTGGACATTCCCACAGGCTGGAAAATCACGCAGCAACAAGCCACAAAAACCGTGAAGGAAACCCTCCAGCGTGCAAAGGCGTTCTTCAAAACCAAAACACGTGACGACATTCTCTGGGTAGGACCCGTGCAAGGAGGAAGACACCTGGACCTCGTGGAAAAGTCAGCCGCGGAAATGGGCAAACTCCCCTTTCAGGTGCACGCGCTGGGAAGCCCAACCGAAGTCATGGAAAACTACCGCTTCGACGTTCTGGTTGACATGATATTAACGGCTAAAAAGAACCTGCCCGTTGAAAGACCTCTTCACCTTTTCGGCGCCGGACACCCCATGCTGTTCTCGCTGGCTGTGGCTTTAGGCTGCGACCTCTTCGACTCCGCGGCTTACGCGCTGTACGCCCGAGAAAACCGTTACATGACCGAAAACGGCACATGGCGACTCAGCGAACTATACTATTTCCCCTGTCAATGCCCCAAATGCGCAGGTGAGACTCCTCAAAAAGTCATGGAGAAAGCACCAAAAGAACGAGAAGTTTTTCTGGCTGAACACAACCTCTACGTCTGCCAAGCCGAGCTAAGACGCGTGAAGCAGGCTATACGCGACGGCAGACTCTGGGAACACATAGAAATGAGAGCGCACGCTCACCCTGCACTGTTTACCGCCTTGAAAAAACTGCAGAATTACCGCGATTTTATTGAGGAATATAGTCCAGCCGTGAAAAGAAGCGGGTTGTTCTTTTTCAGTTCGGTTGGGTTGGCTCGCCCCGAAATTGCGCATTATGGGCATAGGCTGCTGGAACGTTACTGTCCGCCTGAAAACACGCGTGTTCTATTGCTTGCACCTCAAACTCGAAAGAAGCCTTTTCATAAAGCACACGAATTCAAGCGTGTCAGACAGGTTTTCCAGCGTATAGGCGACACGCTTTCCACTGGTGTTCATGTTTGTTTCTACGCTGCTCCGTTCGGCGTGATTCCGTTGGAGCTTGATGAGGTTTACCCGCTTTCGCAGCATGAGACCGCGATTCCGCTTGACCAAGAAACCGTCGAATACGTGGCATCCCAAGTTGCAGAGTACCTAAGCCAAGTGCATTACGAAACAGTGGTGTTGCTTCACGACCCTCAGCATTGGGGCGAAAGCGTCAAAATGCAATGTGACCAGGCTTGCCAAAAGAACGGCACTGCCTTTGAAGCTGTAGATGTCAGATCAAAAGGAAGCAAAAACATTTTAACTCGTTTAGAGATGATTCTGCGAAAACACCTGAGCGAATAACCTTGATTAGAGCTGACCTTCACGTCCACACTACGTATTCAGATGATTCAACGGTAACGCCTAAGGCTCTTGTGGAAAAACTTGTAGCGCACACTTCTGTCAAAGTCGCAGCCGTAACCGACCACGACTCGGTGAAAGGACTCAGCGAAATCCGAAAGCTCGCCGCTGCTTACCCAGACATCCTGATAATCCCCGGCGTGGAAATCAGCACCGTGGAAGGCGATTTGCTTGTTTTGGGCGCCAAGGAAACGCCGCCGCAACCGTGGACGGTGGAAGCTGTTGTTGACTTCGCCCGGGACAACGATTACGTTTCCGTGGTTGCACATCCTTACCGCGAGTACGGCATGGGCGATTTGGCTATGAACTACAAGGTTGACGCCATCGAGGTTCTCAATGGGGAAAGCTCGCAGCAGGCAAACAAGCAGGCTCACGACCTTGCTAAGTCTATGGGTTTGCCGGGCGTGGCTGGCAGTGACGCACATCAGCCGTCAAAGGTTTGCAGTGTTTACACTGAGGTTCAAGCGGGCTTGGACGTTGACGAGATTCTTAAGGCGTTAAAGAACGGATTGGTTTCTGCGCATTCGGCGGCAAGGTCAATACATTTTTAAAAGAGCACGTCAGTTTGATGGTTACTCTTTAGATGTCAAAGAAAAAGGATTGGTACTGATTGCAGATTGGATTTCTCGGAGGAGCCCGTGAAGTCGGCAGGATAGGAATATCGGTTAAGTCTAAGAAAACTCAGGTTTTGTTAGACTACGGAGTGATGATTGGTCGTGAACCTGGGTTTCCCATGCATGTGCCTCCGAAAGACGTTGACGCCTTAATTTTAAGCCACAGCCACCTTGACCATTCAGGTGCCCTCCCAATCTTTTACATTCAGGGCAAAATGCCGCTTTACACAAACAAGCTGAATTTGGATTTGACGCAGCTTTTGATCAAAGATTTCATTCACCTTTCAGGGTATTATTTGCCTTTTGAATATCTTGAACTGAAAACTCTGATGCAGAGCAACAAGCATTTGGATTTCGGTGTTAAAGAAAAAGTGGGTGACATGTGCTTGCAGCTGGTAAACGCTGGGCACACGCCGGGAAGCGCATCAGTGCTGCTTGAAGTTGACGGCAAAAAGCTGCTTTACACGGGTGACTTCAACACCACCGACAGCCAACTTCTCGCTGGAGCAGCCATGGACTACGGCAACTTGGACGTTGTAATCACCGAAAGCACTTATGCAAACGCGGATCACACGGATCGTTTGGAACTTGAAAAACGTTTTGTGGATTCTGTTACGGAAGTGGTGGAGAGGGGTGGAACCGTTTTGGTGCCTGCTTTTGGGGTTGGCAGGTCGCAGGAGATGGCTTGCATTCTTGCGGCGCATCATTTTGAGTACCCTGTTGTTTTGGACGGTATGGCTCGTGAAGCGAGCAGGATAATCATGAACCATAAGGAGTTTCTGAGAGACCCGAAGTTGTTCATGAACGCTATGCACTCGATTGAGTGGGTTGAAGGCTGGAGAGACCGAAGAAAAGCCATCAAGGGTCCTGGCGTGATTATCTCGACGGCGGGGATGCTTAAGGGTGGTCCAGCTGCTTTTTACGTGTCGAAGCTGGGTAAAAAAGCTAGTAACGCGATTTTCTTGGTGAGCTACCAGATTCCTGGGACGCCTGGGAAAGAGCTTCTGGAGAAAGGTGTCTGCACGATTGACGGTAAAGTGCGCAAGATTAAAGCGCGTTATGAGCATTTCGATTTCTCTTCGCACTGCGGGGCAAGCCAGTTGAAGGAGGCTATGCGGAAGCTGGGTGGAAAACCGAAGGTTTTTGTGGTTCATGGTGAGGAAGCGAATTGCGAGCTTTTCGCGAAGTGGGTTAACTCTGAGCTGGGGTTGGATGCTGTTGCGCCGAAGACTGGGGACACCTTTGAGGTCTAGAATGCACTTATGAAAATTGGCGTTTTACCCATCGGGCAGGTAGAAGAAGCCGTGTTGCAGCGAATACAGGAAGGCGTAACGCAGGTTTTCCCAGATACAACGTGCAGGGTGGTTGACGGAAAAATGCCTCTTAGAGAAACAGCGTTCGATAAAAAGCGGAAGCAGTTTCGTTCGCACGCGATTTTGAGCGAAGTTCAAGGCTACGCAGTTAAAAATCCAGGTTTTGACCGTGTTTTAGGTGTGGTGGACGCGGAAGTTTTTGTTCCGGAATTGAATTTCGTGTTTGGGGAGGCTGTTTGCCCTGGGAGAGCCGCTTTGATAAGTCTGTGGCGGCTTAGACCTGAATTTTACGGTGAGGCGCCTGGCAGGGAGCTTTTTTATGTGAGGGCTGTGAAGGAGGCGGTGCATGAGTTGGGGCACACTTTGGGGTTGCGTCATTGCTCGCGGCTCTCGTGTGTTATGCATTTTTCTAATGGGGTTTCTGACACTGACGTGAAACAAAGGTTATTCTGTGACAAGTGTTACTTACACGTTAAAGCAGGCATTGGAAGGTTAGGGTGAAGGGTTGGCTGAAAAATTTTCTGTTCAAGTGGTGTATTTGGTTCCGGTGCTTGCCAGTTTGCTGTTCGGGCTTGCCTGCGCTTATCTTCTTTTGTCGCAGCCTGTGAGTCTTGTTCAGGTTGCGCCTTTTTCAGAGAATAATGCTTCAGCGCCTTTTGGCAATGCGTTCTACTTCGTTATCATCGTCGCCTTAAGCGCCACGGTGTTTTATATTCTTCTTAAACGGAAAAGTCGTAGGCTGATAACTGGTCTTATCGCGTTGGCGTTGACCGCTGCTTCTCTGCTGTTGTCGCTGGTTTACTTGTCTGCCCTGTTTGCTTATGCGCCAAGCTTGGATTTTCTGGTCTTACCCCTCTCAGTACTGATCACCGTTATCTTCGACCTTGCCATTTTCCGTTTAGGCAGCAAAGCCCGCAACCTTGTGGTGGTGCTTTTAGGCGGTGGACTCGGCGTGTTTTTCAGCGCATCTATTCCGTTCTACAGTGCGGTGTTGATTTTGGTTTTCTTGGCGGTTTACGACGTGTTCGCGGTTTATTATGGGCCTGTGGGTAAGATAGCGGATTCGGGGCTTGATCAGCTTCAGGGTTTAAGCTATTCCTTTAAGGATGTGCAGATGGGTCTGGGCGACTTGGTTTTCTATTCCATGCTTGTTGGAACCATGCTTTTCAACTTCGGCTTGCTTTCGTACATAGTTTCTTTAGTTGGCATCCTTGCTGGCTCTTTCATAACGTTTCTTTTGCTGGAGAAGCGGGGGATGTTTCCGGGTTTGCCTTTTCCGATTCTTTTGGGGCTTGTGGGCGGCTTTCTCGTGTCACTGATATAAACGCGCCGCGGCTATTCAGCCTTAGCCTTTCCAAACCACTTCTTGAAAACGTCGCTAATTTTCTGTGGACCTTCCACTACAGACAAGCCGTCCATAGCTGCTATCTTTTTGACTTGGTCAACCTCTTCTTTCCTGACTCTCAGCTTCATTTCTTTGCCGTTGGGCAACTTAGTGTACACCGTGCCTTCCTTGTAGTCGGTTGGCGCAACGTAAACGGGCGCGAAGGCTTTCAGGCTCATTATCGTAGCGTTCGTAAGCATGGTGTCGCCTATGCCGTTGGCGATTTTCGCCACTGTGTTTGACGTGGCGGGAGCGATTAGCAGGAACTCGTATTTGCGCATTTGCATTCACGCGGCGAGGAAAGGCGCGTTTGAGTTAAGTTCAACTCGGACTTTGCTGAAACTTTGTTTCACGTCGTCTTCAAGGCGGTAGTACTTGAGGACGAGGTCTGCGGCTTTGGAGAGGAAAACCTGTATCTCCACCGTGTCCGCGTATTCCTTCTGGACGCTTTTCATCACCGCTATGTACTCGGCGATTTTGTCGCCGGCGCCTGTGATTCCCCACGCTACTTTCTTTTTCTTGGCTTCCGTCATGCTCGTTTTCTCCTTTGCTTATTGCTTGTACTTGTTTAGGAACGCGGCGAACTTTTTCACCGTTTTCTTCAGGCTTCGGAACCCCTCCTCGTCCTGTTTTGCGCCTTCCACGGTGTCTTTTGTCCAGAAGGTGGCGCCGAGGTTTGCGCCGAAGAATCCGCCGCTGATGGGCACCATGCCGTTGAGGATGTAGAACGTGTGAATCTGCTGTAAGGCGGCTTCTTGCCCGCCGACGCGGTCTCCGCCCAGAGCGATGCCCATTCCGACTTTGTACTTGAAGAAGTTGCGGTCGCCAGCCACTGCGGCGCGGCATCTGTCCATGACGGCTTTGGTTTGGGCGCTGACTCCGCCGTTGTACACGGGCGTGGCGAAAATTATGCCGTTTGCCTCTTTCAGCAGGGCGTAAACTTCCTGCATGTGGTCTTTGAAGACGCATTCTTTGTGTTCCAAGCAGTAGTCACAGTGGGTGCAAAAGTTGATGTTTTTTCCCCTGACCGTGAAAAACCGTGTTTCGAAGCCTTGCCCTTGCAGCAGCATCAGCGCGTCCTTCAGAACATGCTCAGTGGCTTGCTGCCGTGGACTCCCGCATATTCCAACAACTATCATAACCATCAAAAACCAATACCGCACTTGTACACATTAAACTTTCCTAGACTTGAGAAGGTCTGTCCGCTGAGCACGGGAGTCTTAAACGCGGTGAACAACCGCTGAATCTTTTTGGGAAAAAGCCTCCAAGTAAGCATGGTGTTGGGTGAGTTGAGTTCACCGACAGTTTAATATTCTCAAAGTACACATGTTTTACAGGGGATTAGTCTCGAGAAAGCGTAATTGGCTACTGATATTCCTTGTTATCCGGCTCCTAATCCAGCTCTGCGGAGCGACAAACACGATTGTCAGTGCTGATTCCAGTGATGACTGGCCGATGTTTCTCCACGACCCAGCGCACACAGGCCAAACGGCAAGCGCTGGCCCATCGGAGCCTGTTGAGTTGTGGCGTTTTCCTGTGGGCGACGGCGTTGTTACTTCCGCCGCCGTCGTGAACGGCGTAGTCTATGTTTAAGGAAACGGCAACATCTACGCTCTTAACGCTACACCGGAGCCGAGTTATGGAGTTATCCTATGCCGTATCGTCAAATGTATTCCTCTCCCGCCGTGTCCGAGGGCGTTCTGTTCATAGGCGCTTACGGTGATATATTAGCCCTTGACGCTTCTTCAGGGACGGAGTTGTGGAGCTACCCAACGGAGAGTCTAGTGATTTCGTCTCCTGCTGTGGTTGACGGCGTAGTTTACGTTGGCTCTACTGAAGGATGCTTGTATGCGCTTAACGCTTCCACGGGCTCAAAAATATGGAACTACACCACCAAAGACGTAGGAAATGGAATACCTATTCAGTCTTCGCCCGCTGTGATTGGCGGCGTAGTTTATTATGGCTCACAAGACCATAACGTTTACGCGCTTAAAGCGTCTACGGGCGAAAAAATATGGAACCATACAGTACATCATATCA
>CAZPND010000032.1:0-17642 GCA_964587975.1 uncultured Candidatus Bathyarchaeia archaeon | reverse complement strand
TGAGTGAAACCTACACCTCAGCAAGGTTCAACCTACAGCCTATTCTATATATAGAGGGGGTATAGACAAATTTTCACGCGTCAGAGAACAGGAATCAATGACAGTTAACCTTTAATTGCTTGCATCGTAAAGTTTTCTTGATTGCGGCTTATGTTAAACGCAGAAGCCACAGAAGGTAAGCAACATGAAAAATTTCAACAGTTCCCCACTGGTCACCTCGAAAACTTTAAATCCAAATCACGAAGGGAATTAGCCAAATGCACAAGAAACTATTGATTCCAGGCCCAACGGAAGTCAGCCAAAAAATTCTCCGCGAGCAAACTCACCCGCTCATAGGGCACAGAGAAAAAGCGTTCGCTGAGCTTTACGGCGGAATCACCGCTAAACTCGCCAAGTTCTTCGAACTAACCGAAGAATGCAAACCCACAGTAACCACGTCTTCAGGCACGTTATGGTTCGACATAGTTGGGAGAAGCATCGTGAAGGAAAAAGCTCTCATGTGCGTCAACGGCGCATTCTCCGAGCGATTCGGCAAAACAATCCGCGCCTGCGGCAAAAAAGCCGACTTCATAGAAGTAGAATGGGGCAAAGCAGTCAAGCCAAACATGATCGCGGAAAAACTCGACACAGGCGAATACGACACGCTAACCGTATGCCACAACGAATCCTCCACAGGAGTACGCAACCCAATCCACGAAATCGGAAAACTCGTACGCAAAAACTACCCCGAAACAATCCTCGCCATCGACAGCGTCTCAGCAATGGCAGGCGACAAAACACTCCCCAAAGAAATCGGCTGCGACATCATCTTCGCCTCAACCCAAAAATGCTTCGCCCTACCACCAGGACTCGCAGTCAGCCTCGTCACCAACCGAGCAATCGAAAGAGCAAAAGAAGTATCCAACCGCGGCAGCTACACCGACTTGGTTGAAATCTTCGAGTTCGATAAGAAACACCAAACACCCTTCACCCCAAACATCTCGCTTCTTTACGCACTGGACAAACGCATGGACCTGCTGCTTGAAGAAACCTACGACCACGTTTACAGGAGACACATGGACATGGCAGAGTACACGCGGCAGTGGGCAAAGAAGCACTTCGCCCTGTTCCCTGAACCAGGATACGAATCTGTAACGGTGTCATGCGTTCAAAACACCCAAGGAAAAAGCGTGCAAGAGCTTAACCAGAAACTCGCTGAGAAAGGCTACATGATTTCAAACGGCTACGGCAAACTCAAAGAAAAAACCTTCCGCATCGGGCACATGGGCGAATGGACTCCAACGGAAATCAAAAAAGTCCTCGCAATAATAGATGACATATGGGAGCTGGAAAACTGACATTCAAAATTCTAATATGCGACAAAATCGCGGATGAAGGCATAAACCTACTGAAAGAAAAAGGCTACCAACTCACAAAAGCCTGGAACACGCCGAAAACAGAACTGCCCAACATAATAGGCGAATACAACGCCCTAATCGTTCGATCCGCAACCAAAGTCAACGCAGACCTGCTTGCCAACGCCCAGAAACTCCGCGTAATCGGCAGAGCAGGCGAAGGATTGGACAACATCGACTTAAAAAAGGCAAAGCAGCTGGGCATTGCGGTGGTGAACACGCCACACGTGTCTTACATGAGCGTTGCCGAATTAACCATAGGCTACTTGCTGGCGCTTGCAAGAGGCATAGTTGAAGGAACTCTATCGCTGCGTGAAGGAAAATGGGAAAAGGAAGCGCTTATGGGCGTAGAAGTTAACGGAAAAACCTTAGGCATCATAGGTTGCGGCTACATTGGAAAAACCGTTGAACGCTTAGCCATTTCTTTAGGGATGAAAGTGCTGGTTGTTGAGGAATGCGCGTTCGACCGTTTTGTGCCGATTGACGAGATGTTGCCTAAAGCCGATTTCATAACCATCCATGTACCGCTTACACCGCACACGCAGCACATGCTTTCGACAAAAGAGTTCACTATGATGAAAAACGGCGTAATGATTATTGACTGTTCCCGTGGTGGAGTGGTTGACCAAGAAGTACTGTACAACGCGTTGGTTTCGGGCAAGGTGAAAGCAGCTGCGGTTGACGTTTTTGAGGAGGAACCGCCGAAAAACAGCAAGTTGCTTACGCTTAGAAATGTGATTGCCACGCCGCACATTGGCGCTCAAACTGAAGAAGCGCAACGTAAGGCAAGCATCCAAATAGCTAACAGGGTAAGTGAAGTACTAGAGAAATCTGCGAGCTGAAACTGTTTGGTTGACATCAGACCCTTCAAAGCCATACGGTACACTGAGAAAGCAGGTGATCCAGCGGATTTGATTACTCAGCCATACGACAAAATCGACCATGCACTGCAGAAAAAATATTATGAGAAGTCAGCCTACAACTATTGCCGCTTGATTTTGCCCTTGGAAAACAGCAAGTACGAAATGGCGAAACAGCGAATCCAAGAGTGGCTAAGCGAAGGCGTACTTTCCAAGGACGAGGAACCTGCGGTTTTTGTTTCCAGACAGGAATTCAAGTTGTCAGGAAAAAAATGCAGTCGCACCGGGTTAATTGCTGCTTTGCGCCTTTACTCTTACGATGAAAACACGGTTTTCCCGCACGAAGTCACCTATACAGAGCCGAAAGCTGACCGTTTGAACATGTTGCGTGCGGTTCAGAAAGACTTGGAACCTGTTTTTCTGATTTATTCAGACCCTGAGAACATCACGGTTGACTTTTTTGCTCAAGTCACCGAGATAAAGCCTGCGATTGAGGTTGAAGACTTCTTTGGTGTGAAGCATGCTTTTTGGAGAGTAACTGATCCGCAAAAACTGGAACTTGTCCGGAAAGCTATGAAAGGCAAGAAACTAGTGATCACCGATGGACACCACAGATATGAAAGCGCTGTAGCCTACAGAGATGAAATGCGCGAGAAGGGAAAGTGGACAGCGGATTCAGCGTTCAATTTTCACATGTGCTACATGGTTCCTGTTCAAGACGAAGGGCTTGTTGTTTTGCCCACGCATCGACTGCTTAAAGATTCCAAACTGACCCATGACACTTGGAATGCGCTTAAACGTTTATTTACGATTTCAGAAATCACGCCTACAGTTGAAGCGTTGGAAAGTTTTTTGGAAAGCCACAGAACAGAGCACGCTTTCTGCGTTTATGACGGCTCAAAAGCTTACAGTTTGCTCTTGCATGATTACAAAACCGCGTATGCGCTTGTTAACGCCAGTTGCCCAAAAGAAGCGTGCTTTCTAGATGTGGTTCTTTTGCGGGATGTCGTTTTCAAGCAGATACTCAAAGTCGGCAACCTGAAAATGGATGAGCACATACTTTACGCTGAATCAACAAAGAGCGCGTTGGAAAAAGTTGACGCCGGTCAAGCTAAACTGGCTTTCTTGGTTAATCCGATAAATCCCGAAACGGTTTGGCAAATCGCGCAGAAAAATTGGAGATTGCCGGAAAAATCCACCGATTTTTACCCGAAACCGGTTTCTGGCTTGATGATGATGGATATTTCACCTGAAGAAAAACTCTAACGCATAATATTTTATCTGCCGTTAAATAATGTGAGTCTAGCTGCGGCTGGTTGGAACCTTCTTTCAGTAACCACAAGCCAGCAAATCCTTAACGTACCATTACACTTTGGGTGGCGCTTACTTTACGAATTTGGTTTTGCGTCTCTTGAATTTTTTCTTGCACGCCACACTGCAAAAATGGTAGGTTTCGCCCTGATAGGTGATTTTGTACTTGGCCGTGTTTTCGTCTAGAACCATGCCGCAAACTGGGTCTCTCATTTTCTTTTGTCTTAACCTCGTGGAAGATTGGGTTTTACCGCCTATTATGGTTAGTGGTCGCTCAAGTCGAAAACGTCTTGTCTCTATTGCTCGGAAAAGACTATAGCCCCTCTTTATATAGATTAACACTTGTAGTGAACTGCTGGTTAGTTCGATTTTGATTTGAGGCAGAGGAAATCTGTTGCTATGATGCATTTACTGTTGGTCGTATTCTTCGACTTCGTTGTTTATTATAGTTAGCTCTACGCCAGCTTGCTTAAACAGTTCTATGGTGTCTGCATCAGCATGATAGCGTTTTTCACAAACTACGCGTTTTATGCCGGCATTTATTATCATCATTGCGCAGGTTCTGCACGGTGTCATCTTGCAGAAGAGTGTTGCCCCTTCGAGGGGAATGCCGAATCGGGCAGCTTGGATAATCGCGTTTTGCTCGGCGTGAAGCGTTCGCACGCAGTGCTGGGTTATATTGCCATTGTAGTCAATTACCTTGCGCATGTCGTGACCTGCTTCGTCGCAGTGAGGTAAACCTGCTGGTGCTCCAACGTAACCTGTGGTCATGATTCGTTTGTCTTTAACGATGACGCAGCCGCATTTTCCTCGGTCGCATGTAGCGCGCCTAGCAACTGCTTCGCAGAGGTCCAAGAAGTACCTGTCCCAGTCAGGTCTTGATTCTTCAGTCAATAAGTCTCCTCTCCTACACAGCTTTAACATAGTTTACAAAACAAATTAATAAACCTAAACAAACGCCACGCGTCTCCGTCACTTACGAAAAACGTGAATTTCCCTGCCGACTTTATGCCTCTCTGCAACGTCAACAAACAAAGCCGTCGCCATCAACTTCTCGGTCACCACAACAGCTTCAGCGAAAAGTTCCCTCTTGAAAGGAAAAACTCTTTCAAAGCCTGTCTCCACAGCTTTTTCCTCAACTCCCATGGTAACAGGCTTCCCTGAACGCGTCTTAATGAAAGGCGACACCAACACCAAACGCCCATCCTTCTTCAGCACCTTGTACGCTTCCTCTAACAAACCATAATACAAAGGTTCCAACTTTTCAACAATTCTCACGGCGTATGGTGTGGTAGGGACTTGTCGCATTGCAGGACCTAAATCCGGTTCCGTCGCAACGCAGTCAACCTGTTCCAACCCTATTTTACGTGATAGCCTGTGCACATCTCCCTGAAGAACCCGGTACGCCGCGTTTTCCAGTGAATACTCGCTTTTTAGCCAATCCATGTTCCGTTTAGCTGCCTCAACACACCACCCGTTAATGTCAACGCCGACCACCTTCGCCTTTGCTAACAGCGCCTCTTGAAGAATGGTGCCAACTCCGCAAAACGGATCCAACAACACTTTGCCTTCGGTGCAACCACTCAAATTTACCATAATCCTCGCAAGCCTTGGGGGAATGGCGAAAATCTTGCGCTGGACAGGCTTACCAACATCACGTTTCTGGAACTCAAACGGGTTATGAACCTCCGTTGTGGTGGCAACAAACGTCTGTTCTTGGCCCACGCAGAACAGTATCTCTGCTTTGTTTTCAACTAATTCTTTCTTCAGAACCTCAACGTGGCTCAGCTGAGGAAGCTTCCTGTCTTTAGGGAAACCCATAAACTTCGATTTCATGCCACGCTCCGCCAATCCACGTTTCACAGTGCTTCCTACAAATCGCTGGATACTTCTGGAAACTGGGCGCAACGATTTTTCTGCGCAGTACACGCTAACCCCAAAAACAGTTTTCCCAGACGCTGCCTCAACCATGCCGTCTAATAATCCGCTGGAGGCAACATCCGTGCTGATTCGCCTTTTTGCCTCTTTACTTTTTTCAAAGAACGCTTCTTTCACGTTTTCCGTTGAAAGCGTTGCATTTACTTCACCGATTTTTATGAACCCGCCTAAATCCGCAATAGTCCAAAAGGCGTTGCCTTCGTCGATTCTGACCACAAAAAACTCTTTCGATAATGAATTTACTTCAAGTTTGGCTTTTCTTGCTTCTAGAAGTGAAGCAAGCTCCGCTAAAGATAATTTCCAATTCTTTCCGGGGATAAACAACTGAGCAGACATTCTCACATCTGTTAAAGCAATTACTAAATATATAAACGCGAGACCGCTCTTGACTCAAATCTCGCTTCGCACTCAATCGAAAACTTTGGAAAAACGTTCACAAAGCACAAGGATCTAGTTACAAATCGTTTAAATACCGCTTAGGCTGTATGCTAAAAAAGGGATACCGCATGCATGCAAGAAATTATCGGCCTGTAAGAGGTCAGGCTTACACACGAAAAAAGTTCGCAAAAGGTTTTCCACCCCCAAAAATCAACAAGTTCACCATGGGGGACACAAAGGGAACCTTTGAGGTCGAAGTAAAGCTTATAGCTTTAAAAAGAGCCCAGATTCGCCACATGGCCTTGGAAGCAGCACGCGTGGCGACAAACCGCATACTTATGGATAAGCTGGTCAACGATTACCTTCTGCAGATTCATCCATACCCGCATATCATCCTAAGAGAGAACAAAATGATATTCGGAGCTCACGCAGACAGGCTTCAGCAGGGAATGCGCAGATCCTTCGGGAAAGCCATCGGCACGGCAGCACGTGTAGAACCCAACCAGACACTTATAACGGTTAAAGTTAAAGCCAACGGCGTAGAGACAGCTAAAGAATCTCTGAAGAGAGGAAGCGCAAAACTGCCGATCCCATGCAAAATAACAGTTGAAAAAATACAATCTCCAGATGCACCTGACAAATCGGAGATGGGAAAGGCTTGACCGCTCGAGAAAAAGAACTAGTTATATGGTTTGGCGATCTGAGAAAAACTGATGTTCCTGTGGTAGGCGGCAAGAACGCCAATCTCGGCGAAATGATAAGCTCCGGATTACCCGTTCCTCCCGGATTTGCAGTGACCGCCTACAGCTACGAGAAATTCATAAAAGAAACGCACATAGCGGAAAAAATTTATGAGATAATCAACGAAACAGTCACCGACAAAAACGACCCCAAACAGTATGACGCGGCGTCAAAGAAAATACGCAAACTTATCGAGAAGTCTGTGATGCCTGAGAAAATTGAAAAAGCCGTGAAATCCGCCTACAGAGAACTGAACAAAAAACTCAATTTAAAAAACACTTTTGTTGCCGTAAGGTCAAGCGCCACAGCTGAAGACTTGCCCGGCGCATCTTTCGCAGGACAGCAAGAAACCTACTTGAACGTCAAAGGTCCAGATGACCTTATTGACAAAGTCGTAAAGTGCTGGTCCAGCCTTTTCACCCCACGCGCAATCTTCTACCGCAACGAACAAGGCTTTGCACACGACAAAGTCTTCATAAGCGTTGGAGTTCAAAAAATGGTTAACTCCCGAGCCGCAGGAGTCATGTTCACACTAAACCCAGTAACAGGAGAAACAGACGAAATCGTAATTGAAGGCAACTACGGCTTAGGCGAAACCGTGGTGTCAGGCGCAGTCAACCCTGACGACTTCGTGGTCGACAAACAAACCTTAAAAATAAAGGAAAGACGGATCGCAAAAAAAACGGTTCAGTACATCCGAGACCCAAAAACCGGCGAAACAGTTCACCTGGATGTCCCAGAAGATAAGCAAAAACAGCAATGCGTGAACGAAGAGGAAATCTTGAAGCTTGGAGAGTTAGCCAAGCGGATTGAGCAGCACTATGGAAACGCTCAAGATATCGAATGGGCAATTGACAAAGACTTATCTTTTCCAGAGAACGTATTCATTGTTCAATCTCGTCCAGAAACAGTTTGGAGCGGCAAACCCATGGAATCAAGCACTTCGGTTGAAGGAAAAAAGCCTGAAGAAAAACTTAAGGTTGTTGCGAAAGGATCCGCGGCGGGTAAGCGAGGTTACGGCGTGGGCGTCGCAAAAGTCGTTCTTTCACCAGACGAAGCAGCCGAAACTATGCAGAAAGGCGACATACTCGTAACAGACATGACCAACCCCGATTTTGTCCCGTTCATGAAAATAGCCAGCGCAATAGTAACCGACAAAGGCGGAATAACCTCTCACGCCGCCATCGTAAGCCGAGAACTTGCCATACCTTGTGTTGTGGGAACCGAAACCGCTACACAAGTCATGAAAACAGGCAAAGAATACACCGTGGACTCGAGAAACGGCATAATCTACGAAGGCATTTTACGCGAAGCCACAGAAGCAACTTCAGAAGCTTCAGGCTCAATCGTAGCTGTTGCAGACTCAGTGCCTGTAACCGCGACCAAAATTTACATGAACCTAGGCGTTCCAGAAAAAATACAAGATTACAAGAATTTGCCTTTCGAAGGCATCGGATTAATGCGCACCGAATTCATCCTAGCCAGCGCCATAGGCGAACACCCCCTGCACTTTGTCGAAACAGGCGAAGGCCAAAAATTCGTGGACAAACTATCAGAAGGCATAGCCACTGTAGCAAGAGCCATCCAACCCCGCCCTGTCGTGGTGCGCTTGAGCGACTTCAAAACCAACGAGTACCGAGACCTCAAAGGCGGCGACAAATACGAAATTGTGGAAGAAAACCCTATGCTGGGTTGGAGAGGCTGCAGCCGCTACATAAGCAAATGGTACAAGGAAGCGTTCAGGCTTGAATGCCAAGCCATCAAAAAATGCCGCACCGAATGGGGACTCAAAAACGTCTGGGTCATGCTTCCGATGGTTCGCACACTCTGGGAAGCCGAGAAAGTTCTCGCCATCATGAAGGAAGAAGGCCTAGAACGGTCTCGTGACTTCAAGGTGTGGTTCATGGCGGAAACCCCTGCCATAGCTATAATGGCAGACAAGTTTTCCAAGATGGTTGACGGCTACTCCATAGGCTCAAACGACATGACCCAAGGCATTCTCATGATTGACAGAGACTCCGAGCGGCTGGGGCAGATGGGCTACTTCGATGAGAGAGACCCTGCGGTGAAAAGGATAATCGCTCACCTAATCAAAGTGGCACATGAGAACGGTTGCACAGTCTCAATATGCGGCGAAGGACCCTCAAACCTACCTGACTTCGCAGAATTCCTTGTCCGCGCCGGAATCGACAGCATATCCGTAAACAACGACGCCATCGTAGCCACGAAAAAACACGTTGCCAGCGTAGAACAAAAGATAATTCTTGAACGACTCGCAGAGCAGGCTGCCATCGCAAAAGGATGCCCGCTTAAGAAGCCAACCCAGGACTGGGAATGGACGACTTAGCAACGCGACAAAGCACAAAACCTGCCTTTTCCTCTTTCTGTTAACACTTCACACAAAGCAGGCGCTGACGTATGAAAGGATTCGATTTTGAAGAAGAACGCATAAAACAAGAAATCGCCAAGCTCGGAGCAAAACGCGTTCTGCTGCAACTGCCTGAAGGCCTAAAACCTGAAGGCCCACGGTTAGCCAAGGTTATCGAAAGGATGGGCATGGTCCCAATTATTTCGGCAGACCCCTGCTACGGAGCCTGCGACCTTGCCACGGCTGAAGCAACACGCTTGGGAATCGACCTGATAATACACTTCGGGCATGCAAAACTTGTGAAACATGAACAGGTCCCAACCGTTTACGTGGAAGCCCGGGCAACGGTGACGGTTGCTGAGGCCGTGGAGAAATCCCTTCCGCTGCTAAGCAAATACGGAAAAATAGGCTTGGCAACCACGGTGCAGCATGTACAGACGCTGGACGAGGCTCGAGAAATTCTTGTCCGCGCTGGAAAGACAGTGGTAGTGGGTGACGCCGGACGCGTGAATTACTCGGGGCAGGTTATCGGCTGCGACTACAGCAACGTCAGGTCAGTAGCCAACGACGTTGATGCCTTCCTCTTCATCGGCGGCGGAAGATTCCACGCGTTAGGCATCGCCCTCAGCACGTCCAAACCCACAGTAATCGCAGATCCCTACGAAAACACTGCTTACCCAATAAACGAGGAGGCGAAGAGAACCCTTAAGCAACGTTGGGCGTGCGTGGAAGAAGCGGAACACGCTAAAACCTTCGGCGTATTAGTAGGCTTGAAACTGGGCCAAAAGCGGTTAGATGAAGCCTTGAAAATAAAGGAGATAGCGGAGAAAAACGGGAAAAACGCGTTCCTCTTTGCTATCCGAGAAGTCTTGCCCGAAGCGTTGATGGAGTTTCCGTCCGTGGACGCATACGTGAACACCGCTTGCCCCCGCATTTCTCTTGAGGCTCCATCGAAATTCTTAAAGCCTGTTTTAACCGTTAACGAGTTCATGGTAGCCATCGGCGAATCTTCATGGGAAAACCTGCTTCAAAAAGGATTATTCGAAGATTAAACTTAGAGCTTTTCCTGTCTCAAATAAAGCCTCACCCTTCTCCTCAAGCAAGCCTTGAGCAATACACCACTTCAGAAGCCATTGCGGCAACATTGCTTTACTTGGCTGCATACGCAAACGACGATGTGATTGGCAAGAAAATTTTGGATTTAGGCTGCGGTACAGGTCGTCTCGCTCTAGCGGCCGCTTATCTGGGAGCAAAATGCGTTGTAGGCATTGACATTGACAAAACAGCGATAAAAATCGCGTTAGAAAACTCGGCGAAAACAGGAGTCACAAACAATGTTCAATGGGTTGTTGGTGATGTCGCCGCTGTAACGGGCAGCTTTGACACGGTGCTTCAGAATCCCCCGTTCGGCGTGCAAAAAAGGGCTGCCGACCGAAAATTCTTGGAAAAGGCTTTGGAAGTTGGCAAAGTAGTTTATTCGCTTCATAATCACCCGCGCACAGACAAGCAGCTGGTGAAAAGACTCAAATCAAACCCTGGAAATCTGCTGCAGGTTGCGCCTTCCCCGTTTGTCGAAAAGTTTGTTAAGAGCCACCACGGCGTGGTCAAGGCTGTTTACGCGATGCCCATGACTATTCCGCGCATGTTTGACTTCCACACCAAAACTAAACACGATTTTATAGTTGATCTGTACCTTATAAAGAAAAGCGACTGAGGCCTTTTTGGGCGCGCAATCAAAAGGTTTATTGAGAAGCATAGAACCTTAGGATATACCCGTTCAGAAAAAGCCTCTGTATCGCTTATATTTCACAATAAGGGAAAATAGCATGAATCTGAAAGCATCCGAACATAAAAGTGGTCATTTAGTGTTACCCGGAGAGCGCTTAGGTGTTATCGAAGAGTTCATTCCAGACTCCGGAACATATGTGAGAGACGGTGTAATCTACTCAAAGATTGTTGGCCGTGCCTTAATGGATTTATTGAGCAAACGCGTCTCTGTTTATCCATTAATTAACGCTGAAACCGTTCCGAAAATCTCATCCACCGTCATCGGTCAAGTCGGTCACGCTCAATCTGACAACGTTCTGGTTAGAATTTTCAAGCTGGGCGATAGAAGTCTCTCAGGCGTTTTCACAGGCGTACTTCACGTTTCCGACGTGCGGGAACGTTACGTTAAGTCGATGACGGAAGTTTGCAAAACAGGTGACATCATACGGGCTAAAGTTATCAGCGACAAGAATCAGGTTTATCATCTTTCCACTAACGATAAAAATTTAGGTGTAGTTTACGCTTTTTGTACGCGCTGCGCAAACTTGCTTGAACTGAAGCGGTATGAAATGCAGTGTCCGAACTGCGGAAACATTGAGAAACGGAAAACCGCTTTGGATTATGGACAAGGGGAGATTTGAACTTGAAGATTAAAGTGTTAAAGAAGGAAGGAAATGAGCTAAAGATAGAAATTGAAGGTTCAGGTCACGGTTTTTGTAACCTGCTGCAGAAAAAGCTTCTGGAAGACGCGAAAGTAGATTTGGCTGGTTATGATGTGCCGCACCCTTTAGCGTCGAATCCTGTGATCTACGTTAGGATGAAAGGCAATGCGAAACCCGAAACTGCGCTGATTAAAGCGGCTGAAAAAGCCCGGGAAGAAAACGACGCGTTCAATAAGGAACTGACGAAAGCTCTTAAAGCCTAAGCTTATTTTCCAGCCCGTTGCTTCTCTATCTGTCGAGCGGAAGCGCCCTTGTATTTGAATGTTAATTAATAGCACACTAAACTTATAACGCGACCACAAAATATTTACCATCAAAAACTGCGTAGGGAAAAAACCGTTTTGAACCGCATAAGTTTTCGCGTGATAAAACCTGAAATCCGAGTCTTAGGCATCGACGATGGCGCGTTCATCCCGCATGTGAAAGCGAAGGTTCCAGTCATCGGCGTTGTTTTTCGAGGCGGTTACTGGCTCGAAGGCGTAATGCATACTGAAATAGCCGTAGATGGTTTTGATGCTACCGAAAAGATGTCTGCCATGATAACTAGTTCACCTCACTACAGGCAGCTGAGGGTGATAATGCTGAATGGCATAACATTCGCTGGCTTCAACATAGTTGATGTTAAGGCGCTTCATGTGGCAACAAAGCTTCCTGTCATAACTGTTACGCGGGAAAAACCTGACCTCGCAGAGGTCCATAAGGCGCTCCAATACCTTCCCGGCAGCGAGAAGCGTTGGGAAGCGATTCTTAAGGCGGGTGAACCTGTCGAAGTTTCGACTAGAAACGCGGAAGCGAAGGTTTATGTGCAGACTGTTGGGGTTTCAAAAGAGACCGCGCAGAAAATCTTGCGGTTGACTTCGACGCGAAGCAACATTCCAGAAGCTCTTCGTGTTGCCCATCTTATGGCGTCGGGAATAAGTCATCTGTAGCCTTGAAATTAGAAAAAGTTTAAAAGACACCACGTAAAGTGAATCCAAAACGGATAACGGAGTACCGAATCATGGAATTCTGTCCGAAATGTGGTTCTCGCCTCGAATTTAAAAAACCTAAAACAGGCAAAGGAGCAGCTTTAATGCTTGTCTGCCCTAAATGCGGGTACCAAAAGCAGGAATCAGCCAAGAAAGTGGAACCTAAAATCGGCAAGGAAATCCAGCATAATCCACAGCAGCTTGTAGCGGTGATAGGCAAAGAAGAGCAAAAACTCAGAACCCTTCCAACCGTTCGAATCGAGTGCCCCAAATGCGGCAATAATACTGCATACGTTTGGCAGGTGCAAACGCGGAGCGCTGATGAATCTTCGACCCAGTTTCTGCGCTGCACAAAATGCAACTATACGTTCAGAGAGTACAGCTGAACATAGCGTCCTCTGGTGCTCGGGAAAGACTATAGCCCTCTTAAATACAGTGAACTGCATAGAATCCTGCAGGGCGTTGGGTGCTTTTTTCAACATATTATTGGTTGTGAAAAACGCCAATACGGACCTACCCCTCTATAGTTTCTGCATAGAATTTCTATTAGGATCCAAATATGTTGGCTTGCCAAGAAACCTTAACGAAAAAACGTGGATTACGTCAGGAGGTCACTGGTACCTGTACTTAAGGAAGAAAGGTAGCGTCTGGAAGGCTTTTTCTTTTACAAGGTTCCGTTTTTGTTTCTTACGTTTTCTTCAGGTAGCCTTCTCTGTGTTCGTAAATCGTGCCTTCGCGCAGTAGCTGCCAAAGCATGCGTTCGGTTTCAGCTCTTGGAATCTTATGCTTCAACTCCAACTCGCTCACCAGAGCCGTCTTTTCAACCATGCCTGTTTCCTTTTCCATCTCCATTAGCACCGAAAGAATCACCTGTAACTTGTCTCTGACGCTTTTGGGTCTCCCCGTCATTATTAGGTCAATGTCCACCTTGTACGAAGACAAGTCTATTCCAACCTCCTCCAAAGACCTCTTCATAATCACTATCGCCGCTTCCGCGTCTTCACCTGAAACCTCTTTTCTCAAGGCCACCCGCGCTCTCGCTTCAGATATACGAACAAGCGACTCCAGTTGACGTGCGGTTATCGCCACAGGTGACCCTTCTGTCTCGCTCGCCGAACGCATTGCCAAATAAAATTCCCCGAGATGTTTCAACGCTGCCTTGCTCAGCCTTGGCTTAATTGTTTTTGAGTAGCTTATGTACTTCCGCATCAGTTCTGCATCTATCTGTGCTTCTACTGGGCTTTCTCCTCTTCTGTGAATCTCCAGGATGTGCTCGGACATTTTTGCATCCGCCTCTCGGTCAGGTACATCTCTTAACACGAAAATCAAGTCGAATCGAGACAGAATTGTTACTGGAAGAGAGATGTTTTCAGCCACGGTTCGATGTGGCTCATACCGGCCTAAGGCTGGGTTGGCTGCCGCGAGCATAGCCGTTCGGGCATTTAACGTGGCGACGATGCCGCCTTTTGCCACCGAAACCGTATGCTGCTCCATGGCTTCGTGTATGGCAACTCTGTCTTCAGGACGCATTTTATCCATTTCATCTATACACGCTACTCCCTTGTCAGCTAATACTAACGCACCAGCTTCAAGGCTCATGCTGCCGCCTTTCTCCCGTATCACGGCTGCGGTTAAACCCGCCGCGGTTGTTCCGCGTCCTGAAGTGTACAAGCCACGCGGGGCTATTTTCGCCACATACTGCAGGAGCTGCGATTTCGCCGTACCCGGGTCACCGATTAAAAGAGCGTTCATTTCTCCCCTTATCGTTATGTCTGGCAGGCTTTTTGACACGCCGCCAAAAAGAAGATACATTATGGCTTCCTTGATGTGCTCATAGCCGTAGATTGAGGGCGCTATCGAATTCATTATCTTCTTATGAACTTCTGGGTCTTTTGAAAGTGCAAGGATTTTCTCCTCCTCTTCCGGCGATGGCGGCCTTGTCTCCGGCTCTTTACCCAAGACTTCTAGTGAATTAGCATCTAAATGTAAAATGAATGTGCGCAGTTTCCCTATGCCGGGACGCGAGGGCGCGAACGCGCGGACCACGCCAACTATTGAAACGTGGTCGCCTGGTCTGGCGAGATCAACTATTTCGGTTCCAACGAGCTTCACGTTTAACGTGCGTGGAAGCTGACCTGGCGGTAAATCTTCAGGTTTTTCTTGAAGTCGCAGGTCCTGTGAATCTATAAACGTGGATTCGTCTTGAACGAATTCGAATGGTCCGTCTCTTCCGCAGTCGGGGCTAGCGCATACTGGAGGCGCCTTCAAGAATTGTCCTGATTGCTCCACTTGGTTTATTGTTCCACATCGTTTGCATCTGAACGCGGCGTTCATCACCATGGGGCGAACTGGAGTGGCTCGGACAACAATGCCTTCGACCATAACCAGTTTTCCCATCTGCTTTGAACCGAGTTTTCGCAGCTGTTCTTTACCCAAAAGGTTTACAATTCTAACTGTTAACTTCTCAAGTTTGCTGGCGTATTCGGCATCTTCAATTCCCAGTTGAGCATAAGCCGCATTGCCTGCGTGCTGCAGAAAGTCATCCGGCTTTTCCAAAAGCCTCTCCGCGAGTCTCTGGTCAAACCCGAAAAGCTCCTCAAAATCAACGGTAATTGACTCTCTTCCAGTTATGCCTATCTGCGAGATTTTCTGGCGGTACTTTCCTTTTTTGAAGAATTCAAGGAAGCGTTCTTGAGGGTCTACCGTCGCCAGCTCTCTAGCCATTCTGTTTATCGTTCTCCTTCAAAGTCTAATATCTGCGTTTTCCACTCGCTAATTATCTTACCGAGTTGCTCGTAAATGAACCTCTCCTCACATGTAAGTTTTTTCTGTATCTGCCCAGTTTGAACTGGACCTGAAGACAAAGCAACAATTTTCTTTAATCTGGAATTCACGATGTCCCGCGCTAAATGCTTGGCTTTCTCGTACTCCTGCACCTTCTCCAAAAGCTCAGGATGTTTCGCTATTTCCTCCTTCATGTTTTCGAGGTAACGGCGGAGCTTAGGATAGAAGTCTTCTGGAAGCTCTGATATCTGCCCCGCTATTTGCACCCGCTCTTTCCATTGAATCTTGTAAAGTTTGGTCGAATCCAAGTTGTCGTCTTCACGGAAATGCGCAATACCCGACGCGGCAAGCTCCTGCGCCACCCAATACTGGACTTCATACTCGTTTCCCTCTTCGAAAGGACCCGCGGATAACCCTGCAAGACTGATCTCAGGGTGGTTTCTATCAGCTATGACTCTTACAGGTGAATTCTCAAAGCAAAAATCTAACCTCTCAATCTGCACGGCCATTTCCCCCTTCTGTTCACTTCCGCTCTCGCTCTAAATATGTATCAGCACAGGATATAAGGAGAACAGTTTAAAGGTTTAGACAAACTAATTTGAGAATTTAGTGAGTTTGAAGTGTAAGCCTTACGGCCATAGACCCCGTGTCCCTATTGCGTGGGCAACTCTTCCTACTCCAAGCATCAACGCGGCTGTGCGCATGTCGCTTTCTTCTTTTCTTGACAGCTTGTACACATCATTGAACGTTTTGGTTATCTTGTTTTCCAGCTTCTGATTAACTTCTTTCAATGTCCAGTGTTCTCTTGTTAAGTTTTGAACCCACTCGAAATAGCTAACTGTCACGCCTCCAGAGTTAGCTAGTATGTCTGGGATTAGGAACACGCCTTTTTCGTGAAGTGCCCTGTCCGCTTCTGGCGTTGTGGGTCCGTTTGCGCCCTCCGCTACTATCTTCGCTTTAATCTTGTCCATGTTAACCTTTGTTATCTGGTTCTGTAACGCGGCTGGAATCAGTATGTCACATTTAGTCTGCAGCAGTTCCTCGTTGGTTATGTTGGCGCAGTTTTTGTAGTTTACAACCGAACCAGTTTTTTCCTTGTGAGCATACACCATAGAGGGCACTAATCCATCCGGGCAGTAAATGCCGCCTGACGAATCGCTTACCGCGACGACTTTGCAGCCCAAGCTGTGCATTATGCTGGCGGCGTTGTATCCAACGTGACCGTAGCCTTGCACTGCTACCGAGGCGTTTTTCATGTTTAGCTTTAAGATTTTGGCTGCTGCTTTCGCGCAGAGCGCCACCCCCAGCGATGTTGCACACGTTCTGCCTTCGGAACCGCCTATCTCCACAGGTTTTCCCGTGACGCTTTCGGGAACGCTGTAGCCTTTAAGCTGGCTGTACGTGTCCATTATCCACGCCATTGTCTGCTCGTCTGTGTAAACATCTGGCGCTGGAATATCCCTGTGTGGTCCGAGGTAATCGAAAATGAGGCTTACATATCTTCGGGTGAGCCGTTCCAACTCGCCCTGCGACAGTTCTTTGGGGTTGCAGCATACTCCGCCTTTTGCCCCGCCGTAAGGAATGTCAGCGACCGCGCATTTCCACGTCATCCACATCGCAAGCGCGGTTACGTCATCTATGGTTACGGCTGGATGGTATCTGATGCCGCCTTTGAACGGTCCTTTTACGTCCCAGTGTTGCACGCGGATGCCGTTGAAGACGCCTATGCTGTTGTCATCCATTTTAATAGTAACCGAAACTATCAGCGACCGCTTAGGTTTTTTCAATATCTCATGTATTCCATGATCCAAGTTCAATTTTTCAGCGGCGATTTTCAACTGTTCTAACGCCACGGTTAAGGCAGTGTGGTGCGCCATGAAACATCACTATAAGCTAGGTGTCCACCTTAAATTATTAAGAATTACTTTTTTTTTCGGTTCTGATGCTCTGCGGGTCTCTTGCATTACCTAACGCTTGATGTTAACTTTTAGTGAGTGTGGTTGTCGCTGTCATTTTGCTGGTAATTTGCTTCGTTGGTGATTGCGAGGGCTCGTCCTTCGGTTAAGGCTTGAGCAACTTTTTTTCTTGCACTTTGAAGAAGTCTCCACACTGTGCCTCTTGAGACGCCCATTTTTGCCCCTGCCTGTTCCTGAGATAAGCCTTCGAGGTCCACTAATCTCAAGGCTTCTATTTCTGCTGGTTCGATTGTGATGGGGTTGGCGAGTGTTCTTGGTTGTGGGATGAATTGTTCTACTTGTGGAGGGGTTGGTATGGTGACTGGTTTGGGGAATCTTCCTCTTCTTCCTCTTCTGCAGCGTCTGCGTGACATTGTGATCAGCTGATTAAGTTGTGCCGTAATACTTATATATTTTTGTGCATTATCTAATAAATGTAAATTGTGCATAAACACA
>CAZPND010000031.1:0-18287 GCA_964587975.1 uncultured Candidatus Bathyarchaeia archaeon | reverse complement strand
AAGCGTTCGTTCAAAGCGTGTATTTGCTCATCTCGTTTTTGAATCTCTTTCTTTAAAGAGCCCATTTCCGCTTCATGCCGTTTTTTCAGCGTATTTACTATTGCAGTTGTTTCCGTTGGTGTCGGCGCTTCCAATCTCAAAAAGGGCATTGCCTTCTCTGCATAGAGCTCTCGATAAAACTCTGGATCTCGAGGTCTATAATTTCCGTCAACCCCTTTGACCTTATGGCCCATCATGTATTCTACCACTTCAAAACCCATTTGAATAGCGTATTTTCTGAAAAACTTCCTTAAGTTGTAAAGTCTAAGCTCGCTTGGCTTTCC
Source organism: uncultured Candidatus Bathyarchaeia archaeon (assembly GCA_964587975.1). Classification (GTDB taxonomy): domain Archaea; phylum Thermoproteota; class Bathyarchaeia; order Bathyarchaeales; family Bathycorpusculaceae; genus SG8-32-3. Next base: position 17,964 of record CAZPND010000031.1, on the reverse strand, counting down.
TTCACGGATTTCAAAATCTATGGCTCCACTTTTTTCAAGTTTCCGCGCAGCTAATCTAAAAGCTCGGCTCATGTCTTTTACATTGACAGGTTTCTTCGAATCGTCATGTGCGCAGAATAGAAGACTTTCTGGATAAAGGTCTTTTCTTGTTGCAAAATATTGTTTTAGATATTTTAAGGCGTCTGCGCCTATGAAGGTTACATAACTGCCATATTTTCCTTTGGCTAATTCTTGAGGAACCTCAATTTTGCAGGGTGTTTTTTCAAGGTCTTCTAAATGCTTGAGTCTAAGCTGTTTGATCGTGTGCGGTCTAAGTCCGCTTTGGGCCATAACTGCAAAAAACGCTTTTTCCCTAGGTTTTACCTGTGCCATTATTTGAACAATTTCTTCTTTCGTGATGTCTCGGTTGTGATAAACGATTCCGTTCATAGCTTGGGGTATATGACCTAAAGGCAAGTCGTTGTATTTGTAGAAGCTTTTTACAGCTCCAACCATTACTTTGATGCTTTGGTTTGTCAAGCCTTCTTTCATGAGTTTTCCAATCCAAGAGCGGATAAGTCGGGCATGTTTTCGCATGACATTTCTATCATTTGAGCTCTCGTAATCAGCAACTATCTCGGTTGCGGTCATTCCGATATCTGTTGAAAATCGCTCCCAAACTCTTTTATATTGATCTTCAGTAGCTTTTGATTGGCTGTGGGAATATGCTACCGAATTTAACCAGTCTTCAACCAGATTACCTTTCAATAGGCTACACTCCGCTAAATGTAGGAAGGCTGTTTGAGCATATAAACCTATCCATAAAAGGTATCAATTTATGCCCCCTTTATAGATTAAGGTATCGCTATTAGCTTGAACGGTGAAAAAAGTGTTTAAAAATGTCGGATTAGTCGCCCGCTACGACAAGAAACAAGCACTTAAACTCGCCAAGGAATTAGCAGAGTACCTCAGCGAAAAAGGTTTACACGTTTTTTTTGAAGATAGCCTCTCGGGAAAGCTGAACTTTTCAGGCGGCAAAATGATCCCTCTGAAAAACATGAAGACGGATTTCATAATAACCATTGGTGGAGACGGAACCATCTTAAGAACATGCCTTGGATTACCTGAGCCTGAACCGCCAATATTAGCTGTCAACATGGGGGTTCGAGGTTTCTTAACGGAGGTTGAGCCAAAAGGAGCTTGCGACGCCGTGGAAAAAATCCTAAAGGGAGAGTTCAAGATTGAAAAATGCGCCAAGCTTGCGGTATCAACGGATGAACAGGTTTTGCCTGACGCCTTAAATGACGTTGTTATTTCTGCCGGAGAACCTTCGAAGATTCTCTACACGCAAATATTCAAGGATGATGAACCAATTCTGAAATGCCAGGCGGACGGGTTGATAGCTTCGACGCAAACTGGATCCACAGGCTATTCGCTTTCGGCAGGAGGCCCAGTTTTGGACCCTGAAGTTGACGCGTTCGTTTTAACCCCGATCTGCTCTTTGACAGTATTCCGCTCACTTATTTTTTCAGCGGATTCCACAGTCACCATTGAAGCTATCAGACCAAAGGAAATGCTTGTGCTAATTGACGGAAACTACCGCCAACTTGTAAAATCAAAAAATCATAAGCTGACTATCACACGTTCTAAGAACGTAACTTCTTTCATCAGGTTTAAAGACGATTTCTACAATCGATTACGAAGCAGGCTGTTGTTTAAGGGAATGGGATGAAAAATTCAAAGAATACACCTGTGCGACCGCGTCATGGTTCTTGATACCTCTGCTTTTTTAGCGGGATATGACCCCTTTTCCGTAAGTGAAGACCAAGCCACGGTGCCCAAGGTAGAAGAGGAGATAAAAAGTAATTCAATAATATTGGTGCGGTTCAAAACCGCGGTGGAAAACGGAAAAGTAAAGGTGAAGGCGCCCTCTGAAGACGCGTGGAACAAGGTGAAAGCGTCCGCAAACAAGGTGGGCGACGCGTTTTTCCTGTCAGAAACCGACCTTCAAGTCTTAGCTTTAGCTTTAGAGTTTAAGACAAAAGGCTGCACACCTCAAATTGTCACAGATGACTATTCAATACAGAATGTTGCCACACAGATGGGGATAGATTTTATTTCCCTAGCTACTTTCGGCATTCGCCGTCTTCTTGAATGGATCAGATACTGCCCCGCTTGCCACAAAGAATACCCTGCTGACTACAATTCCACCGAATGCATAGTCTGTGGCACGGCGCTGAAAAGGAAGCCGCGACGAACAAATAAACGCAACCCACGCCCTGAGTAGCGCCGAGAGAGAAGGGATAGTGAAGCCGGCAGATTTCTAAATAAGCCTTCCGTTACAATGGAAGAAGCCGTTTGAAACGTGTTTGGCTTGGTTTACAAAAGGGCCAGAAGAAGGATTAAGAGCAAACCTTCGGAAACGAAAAGCGGGGCAACCGTCTGCTTCGCCCTTCGAAGAGCCTTATCAACAAGCGTTGACAGAGATTCTAGTCGCGCTTTTCCAATTACCCTGACTTTAGGCACCGTTAAGCGCATGCATCCAGCGTTGCAGGTTTCCAAGTTTGCCGCAGCCGCTTTTGTGGCTTCCTGGATGTGACCGATCAACGTCTTATGATCCATGACCTCGCCCACAGGGTGATAACCACGGCGCCCTAAAACTAAGGCGCTAACCGCGTGCGTATCTGTTGTGAAAACTTCGCATTCATGAAACCCTACCGCCTTAAGAGCGGATAATATTTCTTCCCGTAACCCAGAAATCATGTTATTTCCGTCAATGACTACATAAGCGGTTTGCTGCTCAGCCACCTTAACCACGACCGCGGTGATGCCGCCTTGTCCCATACCGTCTTTCAGGGTAAACTCCTGAGGAAAAACGGTGGAAGCGCCAACTTCAAACGCGTAAGAAGGCAGGGAAACAGCCTTTTTGAGGCATTTAGAAGCTACGTCACGCAATGTGTCTAGGGAGGCTTCTATTTCAACCGTGTCGTTGATGCTGTTGTGGGCGTTGACCACTACGTTACACTTAAGCCCGAGTTTTTCCGCTTCCTCATTAACAATTCGCCCCAACTGCTGCGGCAAGTCTTCAGTTGTTTTTGGAGCGAGAGTAAACGAAAGGAAAGCAGTCTTCCCGAAAACCTGGCATGAAGCAGTGACAAACCCCTCGGTGACTTTCACGAAGGGCGTTGCCTTCTCAACAGAAGCAGCGAACTTGGCAGAGTTTATCACCTGCTCAATAATCTTATGGTTCTGGGCCTGCGAAGCTAAGTCAAGCTCATGACCGAGGATGCCCAATGGAACACACGTGTCACAGCCAAACTTTTTTTCAAAATCATGTTTCAACATGGATGGCAGGAGACTGCTGCCTATGTTCTTAAATGGACCAGGGTGAACAAGAGGAACAATAATTGCAGCCTTTGGCTTATACGAATCAAACTTCAGAAGGGTAACCTCAACATCTTCATCTTCCCCTAGCTTTTCCAGTAACGCTTCAAAAGGCGCGTTTAAACCCGCGACCCAGTTCAGCATAAACGCCTTGAAAAGAGGCATAGCAGGCATTCCATAGATGCGTCTCCCCATCTGGTCCAAGATTAAAGTAAACAAATAAGCGAAAACGTAACCCGCAACGGGGGAAATAATCAGAAAAGGCAAAAATCTAAGAGGAGCATCAACAGTAAACACCTGCCAGAAAACCATGAACGCTGCTATGCAAAGGAAAGGAGAAAACAAGGCAGATAATATGCCCTGTATGACTCCGGCTGAGGATGTTGATATGAACACAACAGCGCGAAAAGTAACCACGGCTGCAAAACCCAGAAGACAAAAGTCAACCCACAACCCCAAACCGAAAATCGTTCCGAATATAACGCCTAGAATGACGAAAAACAACCATAGAATCCAGCAGAACAGGGAAAGTGCCATGGCTCTTCTCAAAACATAAATCGGGTCACGTCTAAGAGCTGTTTTACTTATTAAATAGTCAGCCAGGAGAACCGCGACAAAAAGGGAAACTCCAAGAAGAAGAGCTTTGGCCAACCCATCAACCAAAGAGGTGCCTGGAAGCGGGAGAGTAATGAAAAAAGTGGATATTCCCACGCCGCCAATGCAAATTAAAGCCACTGCGGCGATTGCCTTTTGAAATGATGGCAGAAAAAACATGGACGAATAATGCTTCAGTGCGCTGTTCATCGAGTGATTAAGGGAATCCGAAGTCTCCATGTCTACCATCTCAAGTTTGGGTTCCTAATGGAACGGCTATTCCTATTAAAGTCTACCTAAGTTAAGGAGGCGTTCTTCAGAACCATTAGAACATGTACTTCTATATTCTGAATAAAATCAATGATTATTTTAACATAAAACAATGAAAAGAAAAGCAATAATTGATTCGCGCCAACGTATGCACCATGAAGGTAACAATATTTTAAAGGAGCAACTGTTTTATCTTTAAAGCAGCACTTATAGAGATTCTGCGAAGTCAAGTATATGCCAGAGCAAGAAGTTCCGCCCTCCATATTCCTCATGCTCGAAAGAAACTTGGGCAAAAAAATCAGAGTCATTCTAGATCCAGCCTACGGTTTTGAAGGCACCCTAGCCGCTGTGACTCATGATCCCTCTGGAATCTGGCTTTCAGACGCCGAAGCAGTTGTTTTAAGATCAACAATTGCTCAGCCTATACCTCAAGTTGCAAGCCGAGAGGAAAGAAGCGAGCTATTTCTCCATCTTAATTCGGTTCAAAGAATAGAGGTCTTGCATCCTCCAAGACGCTGAAGAAGCTAAGATGCCTATGCTATGCGGGGAAAAACGCTTTAGCTAAAACAGATATCACGATTAGGGCTACGGCAAACACCACAAGAAGCTCAGGCCTAATCTTAATTCCTTCGGTTTCTTCCTCGAAGAACCTGAGCAATCCTGCGCTCGCCGCAGGCATTGGAGCGCTTTCCTTCTTTTTCCTACTTCTACTCATGACACTTTACCTATTTGTTAATTGAAGTGACAAGTTCGTATAATTTTCCTGTGTTATTAAGCTTGCGCATTCTTTGATTTATCACGCTGATATCTGTAGCCACAATAGATGCCGCCAAGCTTTAAACTCTGGAAAGCATAAACACTGTGTCTAAAACTGGTGAGCAGCATGCACATCAAAGAGTTTCAGGAAATGATGAGACGCCTATACTTTCACAGAGACTCAAAACGCGGAGTAAAAGGAACATACGATTGGCTCAAGGACGAACTTGAAGAGTTAGGAGAAGCCCTTGAAGAGAATGACAAAGAAGCAGCAGAAAAAGAGTTTGCAGACGTCATTGCCTGGCTTGCGTCGCTAGCAAACATAACAGGAATCGATTTAGAAAAAGCAGCAATCAACAAGTACAACAGCAAGTGCCCAAAATGCCAACAGTCACCATGCCAATGCAAGTTCTAGCTGACGAGACGTTTCTGCCCTAAGCCCGTAAGCAACCAAAGATACGGTCGCCTTCCTTTCCGATTCACTGTTCCTTCATTTTCGAGAAGCCGCAGATGATGCATCACAGCCCCATACGACAAGTGAATTTCCACAGCTATGGATGACGCGTCAGACATCCGCTTTTCCAGAGTGTTCAGTATCTTGGTTCTGGCTTTAAGCCCATTTTTAACGTTTTTAATGCGCTGCAAGTAAGCGTTTGGGTGAAAAGCTTCCTTAATATCGACTCACCGAGAAACAATGTGTTGTTTACGTTGAAAAGCTTTAGTCTTCAAATTTCTATAACTCAATGGTAGTGAAGCATGGCTCAGACTGAAAACTCAGAACCCATGCAGTTTAGTATATATAAGGGGGGGATAGTCGCCCACACGCAACAAGTTAGGCGAATTCTAAAAGGCTAACTTGTTTTGGTTTGTTGTTATCGAACATGGATATAATTTCGCTTTTTATCAGGGCAATCCGCTGAGCGTAATAATCAGGTAGATCATACTTATCAATTAACCCTTGAGCTGCCTCCAGATACTTTTCGATTCCACCCCGATAAACCGTCAACGTTAAGGACCCACCGCAGAAACGACATTTACCGCGAAGGGGCAAACGACGAAAACGCTTGTTGCATGACTTGCATCTAAAAGCCTGAGTGGAAAAAGCACGCAAGTTTCCTGCAATATCGCGAATGAAATGCGTTGTCAACACTTTTAAGGCGACATGTCTAACATCCACCGCATCAATTTTCTCGCCTAACTCCAGCTGCATGTTCATCTTTTCAATCATTGACTTAAACTGCTTATACGCACTGGCTGAATTGCCAATGTTTATGTCAGAAACAGGCGTAGTGAATTTGAACCCTTCAAACTGCGCCTCGGTTCCAAGCCTATGACTAACAAGATCAACCAACGAACTGACCTGTTTAGCCTCGACCCTCTCCAAAGTTTTCCCGTAAAACTCAAGAGAATAAGCGCCATCAACGTCAACGTCATGCGCCTGCCGCTGCACCTCCGTCGTGTTCACAAAAGGAATCATCAACAACGGAGCATCCATAATTCCACCTATCTGCGCAGGCAAGTACCTGCGGGAAAAGTTCAGAAGCACATCCAACGCCAACATAATAGTATCTTCATCACCATCGCAGTCTCGACGCTTAGCAGAATGCCAAATTGGATGCGCATAACAAACGTTAAGATCAGTGAAGCCGACGATGCGACCAAGAATGCTGACGCAGGTATGAGGAGCTAAACCCATAATCAAACGACCAACAAGATCATCAAAACTCTTAATGTTGTAGTAACTTGGAAGTTTGTAAACTCTGACTAACAGCTCGTCTATGAAGTCTGCAATCTGCAGGAAATACTCGCCTGCCTTCCGCGGAATGACAACATCTTGAATCTTAAGCTCACAAACCTGATCAGGATCAGCCAAAGACAAACCATGTACATCATGAGAATAACCGAGCTGCCTCAGCTTCTCAACAGGCACTCCAACTTCAGCAGGCTTAAAATGCGTTAACGGAGCATTAGTAGCATCAAAACGAATAGTGCCATCCTTGTAAACCGATAAGTCATTTTTAGCCCTCAAAACACCCTTCTCGACGATTTCAGGGGTCTTATCTTCATTCGTTAACCCTTTAACACCCTTCAAGATTTTTGGAAAAGAAACGCCAAGCGAGCCACAAGCATCTGCAAGAAGTTCCTTGAAATTAAACGCCTGCCGCTGATACTGAACCGCATCAGCTTTACACGTTGGGCAACTATCACCTTTCAAAGCCCTGCCACAACGTGGACAACTTCTTTCAGCGATTGTTTCACATCCACAATCAGCGCACTTCACCTTGAAAGTAAACGTCTTACAGCTAGGACACTTTCGTCTGGAAACCTCCAAAAACACAGGTCCTTTTTTCGCCGCTTCCATAAGATCTCTATGCGAACCACCAGCTAAGCTCACCGGAAAAAGAACGTGAACCAAAGGCTTCATCTCCCGCCTCTTCGCCTTTTCAGGTCGCCCCATGCGTGCACCCACAAACGTAGCCGCTTTATCCTTAACCTCAACGCCAGCAAGCGAACTAAGCGCCTTCAACACAGAACCCTCAGAGTCATCCTGAATGGCGCGATTAGTACCAAACCCAAGACAAAAAGCAAAGGCGCAAGCATCGTCCCCTTCAAGCGAAATCTTATCGTCTAGAACCCCGTATGGAGCAAAAATTTTTCTCAACACTTGAGTCACATTCGGTTCCATAGGCCCAACGATTTTGTTAGCAAAACCATCTTCCTGTCCCACTTCAGCAGTTAACAACCATTTCCTCAGCGTTTCAACATCTTGAATTGAAGATAAGTTCGACCAAAAAAACGTTGCAGCCGGATGCAAAGGCACATTAAGCTGCAGGGACAGCATTATTGCCTCTTTGGCAGTCGGCTTCTTGTCAAAAGGTTCTTCCAGAAAAGCGTTCAGTGTTTCCTCCGATACGTTGGAGGCTTCGGCGGCTTTCGCGGTTTCTCCGCCAAAGCGTTCTGTAAGAGCGGTCTTTAAGTCTTTGACCCACCATTCTTCAACATATCCTGAAGGAGAAAGCGTTTTACTGGTGTAAAGGAAATCGCCGAAACTGATCAGGATGTCACCCAAAAAAAGAATCTTCTTAATTTGGGTCCTTACGCCTTCAAAGTTTTCCAGAGAAACACGAACGACTGACCCATCCTTCAACAAGACAACAGGGGATTCAATGCTATCCACGGGAACCGTAACACAACCTTTCCCAGGAAGCTCCAAGCGCATTTGGGTACCTGCAGCCAGAAAACGTTCCACCACAAGCATGGTTGCTGGATGAATCCCTACAGCCGAAAGCCCTGTGTTCCGTGACCGACCATATCTTAGCCTAAAGCCTCCGCGTCTGGAAGGAAAAGAAAAAATTGGGCGCCCAGCGATAACGTCATCCATAAACCCGGCTGACTTCTTCTCTGATTTTTTTCGGAATTCTCTGAGCCAATCCCAACCTTGAAAGCCAAGTTTTTCAATGATTGTTAGCACTTTCAGGGCTCTTCCTACAATGCCGTCGTTGACAACCCTTAAGGCGCCACCCCTCACACGGTTAGTTTCCACTCTTTGAAGATTTCTAAAAGAAGAAACCTCGATAGGATTAGATTCGGTGCCAGTAACCTCAACAGGTAGCCTGTCGAGAGCTTTTTTCAATTCTTCATCTGAAACGTGATATTGAAACCGTCCCACGGAACGTTCATACAACCTTAATTCCTCAAGGAAACGAGAGACCTCATCCTCAGTAGGCTTGTATCGGTCAAGACCCAAGAGTTTACGCACAAAGTCGCCAACAACAAGAGTCAAGGCTTGATCAGTGCCTCCAGCCGATCGAATGGGCCCAGCAAAGTAAATGGCAAGGTATCTGCTATTATCAGAGTTAGCCTTTATCTTAACCTGAGCCACTCCTTGTATCGGAGCAGCAGTTAGGCCTTCAGTGAATATAGCAAGAGCAGTGCGTATGGCCCGTTCCGCCGCGGCTTCAGGTTCCAATTTACCAAATTTACCATAAACAATTTCTTCGGCGATTTTAAAGGCGATTTCTTCCCTTTGCATTTTCGCGCTTAATTCGCGAATGCTGACTCCCACACCCGTTGGACCAACGAGACCCTCAACCAAGTCAGCTATGTCATGTGCTATGACACACTCGGTCTTTAGAGAAGGGTCAAGTCCTTTTGACCGTGCAACTTCGCTTAAGGCGTACAACTGTTGGAGCTGGTGGTCCATAGTGTCTATGTAATTTTGATAGGTCACGCTCATTTTGCTCTTCAAATAGTTATTCCCTCCAAACAGTGTTAACAGCGTGTTTATTTTGGCTTTCTAACATAAAAATCGAAAATAAGCCGCGACAAGATAGCGGCTTCGGCGGATTCAACTCAAAACGGTTTGTCGGACGCTATTTCCTTTTAACGCCATCAATGATTTCTGATACTTTCTGTTTGGCGTCGATGCTTTCAATAATATTGCCCGTCACAATAATATCTGCGCCCGCTGAGGCTGCAGCTAACGCTTGCTCTTTAGTTCTTATGCCGCCTCCCACTATTAGCGGGATATCAATCACATGTTTAACGGTTCGAATCATCTCTGAAGGCACCGGAGTTTTCGCTCCAGAGCCTCCTTCAAGATAGATAAAGTGCATGCCAAGGTATTGCCCTGCAAGAGCATGTGCAGCCGCGAGCGCGGGTTTATTATACGGCACAGGAATGGCTTTACCAACAATGCCAGCGGTACCGCCTTCACCTACAATTATGTAACCCATAGAAATCGCCTCTAAACCGTACTTTTTCACTAAAGGCGCCCCCAAAATTTGAGCGCCTATAAGGAAATAAGGGTCTACAGAGTTCAGAAGTGACATGAACCATATGGCATCTGCATAACGGCTTATTCCAGTTATATTGTTCGGAAAAAGAATTGTGGGAATCTTGACTGCTCGTTTAATGGCTTTAACTATACTATCAAGGTGAGCCTGTGACACAAAAGTTGAGCCGCCAATCATCATGGCTGATGTCCCACTTATTTTTGAGTTTTCCGCAACTTGTGAAGCCTGCGATGGCGTTATTCTTTCTGGGTCAACGAGTGTTATGTGAACCGAGCCTTCGGCTTTGATTCTTTCAAGCAGGTAATTCTCAACATGCCCAACCATGCTTAAACTTCTCCTCATCAGGCATTTTCAGTGCTTTTTACAGAGGGCTTTCTTGAAGAACCGTAAACACTGTCGGTAAGCATACAATAAACATCAACTTCGCCTTGGGCAGGCTTCACTTGAAATTCTTCTTGAAGACCGCAACTGCTGCAACCTGCCACTGCACGACCTTCCTCTCTGAAAATTTCAACTCTAACCGTTTCTTTTCCACACCTAGGGCAAGAGAAAAACTTAGGCAAACGCTTCTTAGGGATACGAACTACTTTCTTCCTTCTTCGCCCCATTGAACATCCTGTCTCCATTGCAGATTATCTCTAATATTCTATGCTTGCCCTTAAATACTTGCCTACGACCATAAAAAAGCAAGGTGCACAAGTTGAAATTGACCTCTTCTGCATTAGAATTGAACTTGACCGAGGTTGAAAAGAGAATCAGACGCTTCATCAAAGAGTACGTTGAAAACGCTGGAGCAGAAGGCATAGTCCTCGGCTTGTCCGGCGGAATAGACAGTAGCACAACAGCAGCGATTTCCAGCCTCTCAATCGGAGGAGACAGAGTGACGGGACTCATGCTCCCAGAAAAAGAAACATACAACTCCAAAGATATCAATGACGCAAAGTTTGTAGCGAAAAAATTCGGTTTAAAATCACAAGTTTGTGACATCACACCAGTTTTAGAAGGATTTTACAAGACCATACCCATATTTGACCAAGCAGACAAGCTGTGTAAGGGTAACATTAAAGCAAGAACCAGAATGATTTACCTCTACTATTACGCGAACAAACTCAAAAAGATAGTTTGCGGAAGCTCAGACAAGTCAGAAACCATGATGGGATACTTCACTAAATGGGGAGACGTAGCCGCAGACATTTCACCGTTAATGGACCTGTATAAAACGCAAGTTCGCAAGCTCGCCGAGCACATGGGAATACCTCCTGAACTTGCAGCAAAACCAGCTACCCCCGCCCTTTGGCCCAACCAGCTCGCGGAAACAGAACTTGGCATCAAATATGAAACCCTTGACCTCATCCTCTACGGACTTGAAAGATTCATGACAACAGAAGAGATAGCACAACAGCTAAGCGTTAGAAAAACGCTTATAGAAAAAGTGAAAAGCCGATGGCTCGCCGTGGAACACAAAAGACGATTACCGCTGACGCCGAAACTAGAATATAGAACCGTTGGAACTGATTTCAGACTTCCGCGGCACACATATTAAAATCAAGAAGGAGTAGGAATGAAAAAGAAAGTCAAGTTAGCCCTCGCGCAAATAAGCAGCAAACGAGAAGACAAAAAAGCAAACCTGCAAAAAATCGAAGAGTTCACGGTAAAAGCGAAAGAGCAAGGAGCGGACCTCGTGATTTTTCCAGAACTCTCATTGACAGGGTACGTTCTACATGATCAAGTTTACGAATTGGCTGAAGTTATACCGGGACCATCAACCAAAACAATAGAAGATCTTGCAAAGAAAACAGAGACTCATATCATTTTCGGCATGCCTGAGCTCAGCGAAAAAACAAAAGCCACCATATTCAACACCGCGGTTTTTGTGGGACCAAACGGGTTTATTGGAAAATTCCGCAAAATGTACCTTCCCACACATAGTGTCTTTGAAGAAAAAAGATACTTCCGTCCAGGTTATCAACCAGTCGCCTTCAACACGCCAGTGGGAAATGTAGGTTTATTCATATGCTATGACATTTTCTTTCCAGAAGTATGTCGCCTTACGCGACTGAAAGGAGCAAAATTGATGGTTTGCATCTCAGCCTCGCCAGCCGTCCGCAGAAGTTACTTCGAGATCCTTACGGCTGCGAGAGCTTTGGAAAACACGGCCTTCCTCGCTTATGTCAACCTTGCAGGCGTGGAGGATGGACTGCAGTTTTGGGGCGGAAGCAGACTGGTAAGTCCGACTGGAGACCTGCTGGCAAAAGCAAAGTATGATGAGGAAGACCTAGTCATCTGCGAAGTTGACTACAACGACATGAGACCTGCTGAAACGTTTATTCCCACACTTAGGGACCTGCGTCCAGAACTCTTTGATCAATTAAAAAAGCATTCAGAAACTCTATAACGTAACACGTAAACATCTTAAATCACAAATCACGGACACATCACAATCTCTTGTGATATCAAATGATGAAAAAATAATCACACGTGATTTTCTTGTGATAAGTGACGTCACGCAAAACCCTGTTAATAGTTGGAAGTTAAGCTTTGTCAAGAAGAAACTAAGATTGAATCAGTGTTGTTAAAAAAAAAGTAAAGAGCCAAACGACTCAGTCAAGTTGCAAACTTAACTATCTTTAGCGTGTATGCAAAAGGAATGCAGAATCTCGCTAAATGGCGAAAATAAGGAGTCTGATAAAGATTAATCCCAAAAAAAAGTCAACAGGTATGGAAACCGTTTTATGATTGTTTTACGATTTAACGCTAATTTTCAGGTTTAAAATCTACAATATACCTTTTTAACGTCTAAAATTAAATTCTAACTGCAGAAAAAGCTTTATTTTGAAGTTTATTCCGACCCTCGATCAAAGTGTACGTATTAGAGCTGCATCCAATAATTTTAAAAGTGAAGCCAGTATACAAAAACGTATCCATTTGAGAGATCATGGAGGAAGCTACTTCGAAGTTAAAAGAAAGCGTACAAGCATGGCTAAATGGGGCTTTAAATGACCCTATTGTAAAAATCCTCTCCAAAAACAGCCAATTAACAAAAACACAGCTTGAAACACTGCTTATAGACGTTTTAGCCGAAAATTTATCGGGTAAACAGCTAAAATACGATGAAAAAGCCAGTTTAAGGCTAACAAAGGCCAAAATAAGTCGCGGATCCTTTAATAGGACGTTAAAACAGTCAAAAGAAAACGTGATAAAATCGATATACACTGTATTGCTTTTAGGATACTTGGGCATCTTCGAAAGCACAACTCTTGACCCCTATCTCGAAATAGCCAACAAACTAAAGGAGTATGTTGAAGCACATAATGACATACCAGACGATAGTAAGGAACTAAAAGACCATCTAAAAGTCATAGAAATCATCCGCGAAGAGCTTGAAACAAGCCTGAAACAGCTCGCTACACCATCAGGAGACGCAGTGTGACGTCACAAATCACATAACCTCAACATAACAAGAAACTTGAAAACACAACCTGGTGGAAACACGTAATAAAAGGGGTTAAATGGGAAAACAGACATAAATAAGGCATGTTTTTTGCAACGTATACAAGAAGAAAAGGGTGCCACAAACTGTGATCTGTGACATCATAAGAAACATTGAACGAAATCACCGTAAACTTTAAATTTTCCATGGGAAACTGTGATATGTGATGCAACAGTTAAAATCACGTGCAAATCACAGAAGTGAAAAAGTGTGATTGAGATTCTGCTAACACTTGCAGGGATTCTACTTGCCGCAACCATAGGCGCCTCAATTGAATACTACAGGCAGATTCGAAGAGCTCAAAAAGAGTATGAGAAAGCTAGACGAGCCGTGGAAGATATTGTACTAAGTTTTAATCGGGAACTAAAACGGGAAGCCAATAGATTGGAGTTAATGGCGTATAAAGTAGAGGGAAACACCGCCAAGGCAAATACAAGCCTTAAGATGGTAGACATCATCGAAAAAAAGATTGTTCCTTTTGAAAGTAAACTCAAGGCAATTTCTGAAAATAACGCGAATATTCTATCAAAGATAACAGAGGTGAACGGCAAAACTCAGAGCATTGAAGCAGCAAACCAAACACTGAAAACGAAAATCACAGAAGTAGAGGAGCAAGTACAAAAATTATCCGCTATACCTGAAATCAAAAGTGAGCCAGTTATACCAATAAGAAGGGACAAAGCAATGGCTGCATTGACGGACACGGAAATAACAGTCCTAGAAATGCTCTCAGCGGAAGGCTCTAAGACTGCACCTGAAATCAAGGATAGAGTCCAGCTTAGCAGAGAACATACAGCAAGGCTTATGAAGAAACTCTACGAAAAAGGCTATCTTGAAAGAGAAACGGGCAAAATCCCGTTCAGATATAGCGTCAAAAAGGAAATGAAAAAATTCCTGAAAAAAGCTGAAAGTGAGCCAGTGTAACAATTATCCCAAGGACACTTTTTCTTGCCCGTTCAACTGTTTGAGTCGTGAATCTATTTGGGAAAGCGACTTGGAAGCAGGAAGCTCATAGTCCGCTTTGCCTCGTTTCTCCAAATAGTCAGGGTAGTGAGTAACTTTTATTGGAACCGCAAATTTGATTTTCGGCTCAGAAATAAGCAAGGCTTCGCATACATCAAGCATTTTGATCTCCGTCTCACTGTATTCCATGTACGGAGTATTCTCAGTTAAGTACGTCCGGTCTTTCTTCAGTTCCGTTTTCATGATAACTTTAGTCCATAACTCGGCGAAAACATCAAAATTAATCCTTGAGGGCCGGGGTGTCACGGCGTTAAGACCCACACGGTACTTCCGATATGTAAGGGCGATATCGGAGAAAATGGTTCGCTGCTTGTTCGGGTCGAGAAACTCGTGCGCTTCTTCAAGAGTTATAAGCAATGTAGGAAGTTTTCGCCATTCCTCGTAGTTTTTTTCCCACATACGCTTGTAATGTTCTGCGATGGTCGAGGCAGACAGGCAAACAACGCGGTTTTGATCTTCGGCGCGAAGACCAGAAATATCAATCAAGCAGCTTACACCTTTGCATATGTTTTGCAAGGCACTTTCAACAAAAGTGTAATTGGAGGCAGGAAAAAGCTCAGGCGGTAAAGAATTAAGTTTCTGCATGAGTGCTCCAACAACGACTTTCTGTGCGCGTACTCCCGTGTTGCCTTCGTCCCCGTAAGTATCTCTGGCTTTTTCGATCCAGTCAGCCCCAAAATGTTTGTACAACGCCCAAGCGAGCCTTCTTTGGGGAGGTTGGATGTCGGGAAAAAGCATACATAGTTTAGCAGGAGTCACTGTTCGTAAGCCAACAGTCATCTTTTCGTCTCTCGCCGAGTAATATTGGACCTTGCTATGAAATAATGGGTGGTCCTTCAAACCTCGTTGCGATTTAATTTCTTTTCCTTCCAAAAGCTGACCTGCAAAATCATAAATGAGAGCTACCGTTCGGGGGCTATTGTCGATTATTTGAGCGTTCAAAATCAGCTCCGTATTTGTTTTTCCCGAACCGGTCATTCCGAACATACCCATCATCCGAGGTATAGTTTCAACGTTTATGCCTACGGAACTTAAAAGCTGAGATTCTGACCGTAAACGACCGACTTCAAGTTCTCCAGAGAGTTTCAGGATTGAACAGTCTTCTTCACTGGCGGCGTAGACCTTATCCCTGTAATTCGGATTAAAAGTGGGAGAACGCAATTTGCCCTTTCTTTTTTCTAAAAAGAGTATCGCTGCCACACTTCGGTAGGCGGAATATGGCCCAAAAGCCTCTTTGCCTTCAGCCTCGCGTAACTGTTCTATGGTTTCCAGAGTAGAGCTACTTTCGGAGTTAACGACTCTTGCGTAGAAACTTCTTTCGCCCGAGTCGATGCGTACTATTTGCCCAAAGGACAAGTTAACATCCTTGTTTACCAAGAAAGAGACCGAGTCGCCTTTAGTCCCGCACACGAAGCCTATTGAGTTAGAACTGGTCATTCCACCACTCCCATTCAAATGCGTGCTTTACGCCATGAATTTCGTCGGCAAAACTACATGAACCCTCCTCTCTGTGCAAAGTCTCAAGTAACCCTGCGGCGTTCAACTTTTCTTCAATTTGGTCATGATAGGAAAGCAACATAGAATCGGAAGCCCAGAGAATTCATGTGCCAAATAGAGGCTTATTGGGTATCCGAGGCAGCGTGGGTCTTCAGATACAGTGGTTAGAGGTGAAAGCAGTTCGATCATGTCCTTTTGGGTTAGGTAATCCATTACGTCGCAGCGAAAAATGTGAGAGCTGTCAGCGCATAACTTCACAATTGCAATATCACCGTATAAACTTCTATCTTTGTCGGCTTTTCGCACGGGGTAATAAACCCAAACGTCATAGGGAGCCATCATGTACGTAGTAGCAACTAAATACCTTCCCTTGTCATCATGCATAGAAGGCGAGTTTTTACTGATTGCCAAAAGTTTAATTCCGCGTTTTTCGCATTCATCATAAAGTGAAACTCGAAATTTTCTTTCGCCACCAAAATATCCGCCGCCGTCCAAAAGGAGGTACATACTACGTACATCACCATGTACGTGGTACGAGTCAGAAACCGCTTGGTTGAGTACGCTTAACGCAACCTGGCTTTCTAGTTCAATTCTAAAGTCCTGTAAGTAACTCCTACGTACATGTGAGTCTCCAACAACAGTGCACACTCTCTCAGAATAGCTCCAATCAACTTAGCGGTTTCTGACCGTAGCGCATGAGGCACGCATTAAGTACACGCCCCAGTTGTTGGCCCGTTTCAAAGTAGGCGTTGAACAGTCAACGGCGGCGAAACTGCCAATGTACGTAGTATTTTTTTTCAATGGCTTTATTAGGGAAACATTTGGTTTAACAGATATCATGGGCTCTTTTCTCACTTCAGCACTTCCAGCAACCCTACCTTTATCAACGTAACATTGGAGTTTCTTTTCCATATCGGTTAAGTCAATTTCAATTCTCTGATCCATGCAGATTCTTTCCTTTCTTAGTTCTATAAAGGCTTTACTTTAAAGTTGCATAGAAAGCGTTTATAGTTTGTGTGTTTTAAATGCTTTCACGTTTAATAATTATAGCATGAAGTAGATCGCGTGGATAGTCGGTGTTAACTTATTTAATTTGTTGTTTAACTGTGGCGTGTGGAATTCTAGGCGCCGTTTTATATTTCAAGTTGCTGCTCTCGCCAGCCCTTAAAAGCAATCCCCTGTTTGTCATTCGCGCGAGGTAGGTTGACACGGTACTCAAACTGATGGGTTCCTTAAGCTCTTGTTCATACATGACCTGAACATCCTTTGAAGAGAACCACACTAGAGGAAAATTCTTTTTAATGATCAAACGAACCTTTTCAAAGCGGGATAAATTATTACCTGTTAAAACATTGCCAGCGCTAGAATTTGTGCCTTCGCCCGGCATACCCCCTAACAATTCCACGAGGTCTAGAAGGCGGAGAGCTTTGTCCCTGGTAACTTGCCCTTCAAAGGCTATAGTGTAACGATTACCTTCGTTATCAAACAGCTCTACGCGCATTTTACGAGCTGGCATTCTGGTGTACACCTAAACGATGTTCACAAGCTTTACACTTCACAGCTTATAGCTGTTATGGTGAAAATAGGGACTGTAAAAAAATATTAGAAGCCATAAAATTGGAAATAGGATGTAAAATGCAGATTATTTACTATTACAGGCTTCACAAGAATACGAAATAATAAAAGAGCTATCGTTACAGTTTATCTTCCTGCTTCCAGTAGAAGTGTAGGGGTGTCTCTTTCACAGAAAAGGGACAAGAAAAGGGTAATCTTTTGGAAATAGAAGCATTAAAGCGACAATTACAGTACAATTTCACATGGTCTTCACAATATGTGAAGATAATTTGGAAAAGCAAAGGTGTGGGTGTACATAAAATCGAAGGACCATATTAACTGGAATAGGTTTGAAAATAAAAAGCATATACTTTGCCGAATTGTTTCATAAAAAGCTTGGAAAAAAAATTGTACACAGACACCCCTTGATTTCCTCTCGAAAAATGCTGGGAAAAAAGTGAAATCACAAGGGTTATAAAAAAAATCAAATTAGCTATCTAAAATCTTTAACAATAATTATTATTATACTTTAACTTTGTTTACCTATCAGAGTATATTTCCTAATAAAGGAAATTAAATAATTTTTTGAAAAGTATTCTATATTTCCAGTAGAAACTTTGG
>CAZPND010000030.1:0-18971 GCA_964587975.1 uncultured Candidatus Bathyarchaeia archaeon | reverse complement strand
TTCTTGGAATGGTTGTGAAGTGAAGAAAGTGACAAAGTTTTGGATGTTCGAAAACATCTAAATACTCACTAAAGTCAAATAATAATAGAGGTTTTAACCCATGTCAGCTGATTGGAAAGCAGAACTGAGAAAACTAAAACAGCAACCTATTGAAGAATTAATAAAGATGCAGGAAAAGGAACAGCGTACAGGCGATTTATATAAAAGAGAATTAAGTAAACTTATGAAACTAGTGAAGTTCCAGCTTATGCCAGTTGTAGAAGTCTTCAGAGAAGAAGGGAAAACAAAAACACAGCAACCACATATCCACGAATACAAAAATGGCTGTGCACTGGTACTGCCCATAGTTAAGCCTGGTCTTGCACCCATTATTCTCAGATTACAATTTGAGTTCCAACTTACTGAAAAAGGCTATGTTCTGAAAGTTAAGAGAGAAATAGGAGAAACCATAGGTCCCGAAAGAATTATTGTAGCTCCAATTACTGACGAGGAAATTCGTAGTGAAGTAAGAGAACTTCTTAAAGAAAGGCAAAGCATGATCCTCACGGTTAAAAAAGAGCAAATTAAGATTTGAAAGAAAAACCTCATGAAGGATTTTAGAAAAGAACTTTTAATTTTACATTTGCTCTTATGCGGGAATGTTTGTGAAGTTTCTATTTAAAGCTACTAGGACAGCAAACTATGGTTGGTCAATAAAAGAATATTACCTAATAATTCGTTATGGTATCTCATTTATTTTGGCTGCGAATACTTGTAATAGAGTTGTGGCTCTAGAAATAAGAGTAACACATTCTGTATGATAAACAGGTGTGCCACGAAAAACTGGATTTACCAAAGGATTAATCCATTTGCATCTGTCAAAATCATAATTAACGTAAAGACTATCCATTCTCCAATTGTATAGTGATTTAGCTTGTTTCTCTTTATCTTCTTGGGGAGTATTTGTATCCCATAATACTTCTGAACCCATACATTCTTCTTCCCATTTATCTTCTATTTCTTGCAGGTATTCTAATTTTCTTTTATGCGCTTTTCCTCTAGTGATTTTATCCCATTCTTCTTCCGTGAATGATTCTCTTTTCTTCTCTTTTTCTATTAGCTTAAACCCCTTAGCTAGTTCTTCCAAGCATATTTGTGCGAGATAGAAGCAGGTTAGGTAGCTGTTTCCATAAAAAAGTGCTTTTGAATCATCAAGCAATCTTTGCGAGTTAGATAGGCAAATTTTAGCTCCTTCCTTAAGATTAGTTAACTTCCTCATATTACCATCTATCCCATTATTGGCTGCAAACATCTTTAAAGATTTTAAAAACTTGAAAAATAAGAAAGAAAAAAGATTATGAGAGTAAGCCACTCTCTACTGTGGCAGTGACAGCTAACACTTGTTTCACTAGCTCTTTAATGGATTCAATCTTAAGGTAATGCCTGGCAAACACTGATTTAGGAATGCGCCCTTGAAGCAAATCAATGTATTCTGCCAAGATTCCATGTTTGCGTAAATAAGTGGCAAAATAGCTCCTTTGCTCTTTAAAGCGCAGATTCTGTTTATTTCTAGTTAGTCTTTTTCTAACAGCTGAATAAGTCACTGGCTGGCTGTTGCATATTTCATTGATTAAGTCTTTAGTCACTATTGAGATGTAAACCTTCTTTGTTTGCCTTAAGAATAAATCTCCATACCTGAAATGCTCCAAGATTCCTAGCTCAGCATTGTAATACTCTGAAAGCTTATTCTGATGCGATAGATTAATGATTAAATTAAAAGCGTTGATAGATTCTTGCTTGCGTAAGCCTGTCAAAAGATTAAATCTTAACCAAAGTTTCTCATTGCTGCGTAGAGAATTTTGTACAGTCTTATACCATTCGCCTAGATTGCTGTGATTGTTGTTAATTATCCTTAGAAAGCTGTTGAATGCGTCATCATTATTTATCCATTTTATTCCACAATTACTTAGCTTAGTTTTGTATTCTTCATATTTTCCTAGGTATTTAGCCAAGTTTACCATTGCCTTAAGGACATTGCCTCTAACGCTGGCTGGAATCGCAGAGATGCCTTGAGGATTCTCAAAGCAGTCAAAATATTTTATGCCGTTATGGAATATCTGCAATGCGTAGCTTCTAGAAAACTTAGAAAGTAACAACTCTCTATATTCCCTTAAGTCTATGTTGAGGTCACTAAGGTCAATATTCTTTTGGCTCTTTAGGAGGGTGATGCTCTATCCGTGCTGAGCTACCCGCCCCACCGTTGCCGTTTCACACCGCTCAGTTCATTTAGGTCAATGGTTACTGGTAACTATTACTCTTTTGGTCTTACGTTTTTCAATTTACGTTTGTTCCATTTAAAAAGGGGAGGGGAGTCTTTTCAGAGCAGACCCGTTCTCGGAGTAACGCAGCCTTTTTTTGAAGCAACTTTAGCAGCAAAATGGTAAAAAAGAAGGCAGGCGGCAAAGTTTATTAGCTGAGTGTAAAAAGTTACATTCGAATGAAGCATGAAACACTTGCTAACCGCAAATACGCTGCTGGCTTCCACATTTCCATGCACACTTCAACAAATGCACCTTGACCAGGAGCGGGTTTTATGACTCAGATCGCTGACTTGGGCTTCTCAAAGGGGGTAATCGTAGAGACGGTGGTCTCAACCTACGGCTCAGGTGGGCAGCCCAACGCCGCGCCCATGGGCGCAATAATGGAGCAGGCTCAGCGGGTGGTTTTCAGGATTTACACTTCATCATTGACTTACAAGAATCTTCAAGCTAAGAGGTGCGCCGTGGTGAATTTAACCGCTGACCCTGAAGTGTTTTACGGGACAGCGTTTAAAGAAGTTAACCCTGAAGGCAAAATACCCGCGGGATGGTTTGAAAACGCAGAAACCGTTGAAGCGCCAAGATTGCGGGCTGCAGACGCGCACATTGAAGTTACCGTTGTGGACGCTGCGAATCTTGACGCGGAAAAAGCGGAGGTTACATGCGAAGTTAAGCTTGTCCACGCCTCAAACGTTTTGCCCCAAGCTTACTGCCGTGCTTCGTTCGCCGTCATTGAAGCCATTATACACGCCACACGCGTCAAGCACTTCCTGATGCACGGTGAGGGGGGGAGGCAGGAGCAAACTTTAAACTTGTTGGGAAAAATTGAAGACTGCCGTGACGTGGTGAACCGTGTAGCTCTAACTTCGCGGTACTCGGAAATCATGGCGGATTTAACCCGGCGCATCGAATCGTGGAGGGCTGGAAAGTGAAGGTTTACGTTAAAACTCCCGCAAGGCTTCATTTCGGGCTCATAGACTTAAACGGCGATTTAGGACGCCTCTTCGGAGGACTAGGCGTAGGCATAGGCCAGCCAAACGTTGTTCTTGAAGCACAGCCCGCGGAAAAGCTCTTGGTGACAGGTGAGAAAGCCGAGCAGGTGAAAACCCTTGCGAAACGGTTCTTTGAAACTTACGGCTTAAAAGCAGGCGCCAGCATCAACGTCAAACAAGCAATTCCTGAACATTCGGGGTTAGGTTCTGGAACGCAGCTGGCTTTAGCCGTAGCCACAGCACTCTCAAAACTGTTCAACGTGGATGCGTCAACCCAAGCTCTCGCCGAAGCCATGGGACGGGGACAGAGAACAAGTGTGGGCACCACGATTTTTGAGCAGGGCGGCTTCGTGGTTGACGGAGGAAAATGCACCAGCAGAAAAGCCTTTCCCGCCACGATTCTGCGTCAGCCGTTTCCGCGGGACTGGGTTTTTGTGGTGGCGGTTCCGAACGTAAAGAAGGGGTTGGCGAAAAAAGAGGAAAGCGCCGCGTTCAAGTCTTTGGCGCCTATGACGGCTGAGGAGGCGGGCAGGATGTGCCGTTTAACGATGATGAAGCTTCTGCCCTCGCTGGTTGAACGTGACATCAAAAGTTTCGGGGAAGCGTTAACCGAGATTCAAACGGTCATCGGAGGCTACTTCGCCAAGGTGCAGGGAGGAACCTACTCCAGCACGGCGGCGGCTGAAGGCGTAGCGCTCCTGCAGAAACTCGGCGCGTACGGCGCAGGACAAAGCTCGTGGGGACCAGCGTTTTACGGGTTAACCCTGAAAGAGCAGGCAGAAAAAATCAATTCGAAAGTGCAGGCGTTCCTTAACGAGGGCGTGGGCGGAAAAGTTTTTGTAGCCAAGGCGAACAATCGAGGCGCCTACATAAAAGTCGCCAAGTAGCGCGGTGTGCAATTTGAAAGTGCTTCTGATAACGGGTTTGCTTGCGGAAAAAGCTGTGGAACTCTACGCCCGAGAAAGCAGCGTTGAAACCGAAGTTCTAGCGTTAAAGGTTCCTGTTGCGGCGTTGTTGAGTCCTGAGCAAATCGCCCGAACCATCAAAACAGCAGGCACCAGAGACTTTGACTTGATTTTGGTGCCGGGACTTATGAGGGGCGACGCGTCGGTCATCGCGGAAGCCGTGGGTACCCCAACGTTTAAGGGTTCAAGGTATGCGGCTGATTTGCCCACGGTGTTGGAAGCGCTTGGTCGGGTTGAGCTTTCGACGGTGACGCCTGCGTGCGACCTGCTCAGGGAGGAACTAAGGCAAAAAGCGCTGCGGGAACTGGACGCGGTTGAGAAGAACCGAGACGCACTGTTGAAGAAGCCGGGCAACATGCTGGTCGGCGGGTTGGCGGTGGGCAGGGATTTTCCTATGCGCGTTTTGGCGGAAATCGTGGACGCCGCGCTCATACCCACTGGCGAAATCCAGAGGTTGGTGAAGCACTTCGTGGATATGGGCGCTGACTTAATCGACGTGGGCATGGTTGCGGGCGAATCCAGACCTTCAGACGCTAAGCGCGCGGTTGAAGCCGTTAAGAGCGTGGTATCCGTGCCCGTCAGCATCGACACGCTGGACCCTGATGAAATAGGGGAGGCGGTTGCGGCTGGCGCAGACCTGATATTGAGCGTGGACGCGGGAAACGTTGAGCAAGTAGCGCCCTTCGCCTCTGATGTGGCTGCGGTGGCGATTCCAACTAACCAGCGTGAAGGCGTATTCCATGCGAAGGCGGAAGACCGCATCTGTTTTCTGGAAGAAATCATGGAGAAAGCCAAGCGGCTGGGAATGAAGCGGCTTATGGCAGACCTGATTCTGGAGCCGTCCAATGTTCTGGAGTCTATGGTGGCTTTTCGCGACTTCGGGGCTAGGCACCCTGATGTGCCGCTTTTCGTGGGAGTCTCCAACGTAACCGAGCTTATGGATGCTGATTCTGTGGGCGTTAACGCTTTGCTTGCGCGGCTATCATCCGAAGTGAACGCGAGTATGCTGTTAGCCACAGAGAAGAGCAGCAAGGCGCAGGGAACCGTTAGGGAAGAAGCCGTGGCGGCTACGATGATGTTTCTGGCTAAGAGACGCGGTTCGGTTCCGAAGGATTTGGGCATTGACCTGCTGGTGTTGAAGGATAAAAGGAAACACGAAGAGCCATATGACCCACAGCTGGAAGCGAACGCGCAGGTTACGGTGGCTGATGAAGCAGTTGAGCAGGCGACTGTGGATCCGCAAGGCGTGTTTAGAATTACCGTTGACCGTAACGCGGAGAGCATTGTGGCGCTTCACTTTGCCACGGCTGAGGCGGATAAGCCAAGCAACATCGTTAAGGGAAAAACTGCTGAGTCGGTTTACGCCAAGATTGTGGAGATGGGGTTGGTTACGAGGCTTGATCATGCGGCTTATTTGGGTAGCGAACTGGCGAAGGCTGAGGTTGCTTTAAAAACGGGAAAAGAGTACATTCAGGATAGCGTTTTGTTTCGTTAGGATTAATCAAAGTTTCTTAGTTTCGGCTGTGAGCTGGTTTTCTGAGCGGAAAAAACTTTGCTTAAGAACCCTTACTAGAGGCACACCAACAACCACGGTTAAAATAATTAAAATTAGTCGTTCCCATGGGTAAAGGAAGAAAGTAACGGACCAAATCCCTGGATATGCCGCAGTTTGTACAATCGGATCTTGACCTAGCACGATGTAAAACTGGTTGAGCACGACTTCGTACAGTATGTTTCCCATGAGGTGCTGCATCATAGTTCCGATGAAAGCCATAATGGCAATACCAGCAGCCAACGAAGCTGGTTTGAGTGATTCTACCCATTGACCTGCTTTGCGACCTAGAGGCGAAAGAAGAACGATAAACGCTATTATGTGGAGCCACACAAAAGGAATCGCTGTACCACCTACGTTGATGAAAATACTAGTTAGTGGGTTCACAAGAAAAACTACGAGCAAAGCAACATAGAGTATAACAACTGGCCACCATTTCCGCCTAAAGAGTAATCCTACAGCAACCGTATTTACTAAAGCTGGAAGAAAATCCAAGAACAAGAAAATCACTGGTTTTCCCAGAGCAATCCCAAGAAACGTGCCTATAATGACGCTTATGCCGCCAGTAAAAGGACCTAAAGCTATACCATAAATTGGCGGAAGGATGTCCGATAACGAAAATCTTGCTCCGGGAACACCGATCATGGGTATAGCGTCTATTCGCCTAAGAACTGCGAAGAGTGCTGCAAATATGGCGATTAAAGCGATTGTTTTTGTTCGGGAACTTAAATGGATGTTTCCGCTCATTTGAGTCGCCTTCGGAACTTTTGTTCACTGCTGTGTAGTTTTTTACACAGCCTTATAAAATTTTCCATATCCCGCAAATTCCCCCGAAAAGGAGGAAAAAATGCTTTGGCTAAGCTTCGCTTCTTCTCTGCTTCAACAAATCCTCTGCCAAACGCCTAGCGCCCTCGGAATACATAAAGTCCACAATTTTTCCCAATCAAAACCTACCCTAGAATTGTAGTAGGGAAACTCTTCAGGAGAAAACATAACAAGCTTATCTGAATCGTACAAAACCCGAAAAGGCAAGGAAGGGTTGTCGGGGTGGTCATGGTGAGAGCCTATGATCCGGCGCACTTCTTGAATGAAGCTTTTGTCGCATCCGAGGTGCTTAAGAATGGACGTGGCAATTTCGGGGACCTTTCTCGTACTGGTCTTTAATGCTGCTTCCGCCGATGTCATGCAAGATTATCGAAGCGAAAGTCAACTCCCGTAATTCTGATGGAACCGTAAAGTTTTCTCGGGCTATGTCAAAGACCCTCTGCGTGTGAGCCATGCCAAAATCGTTTTTCTCCAAGTACGGCTTCGCCAACTTAAACAGCTTTTCAGCGTCCATGCTTGCACACTCGTCATTACCATAGAAGTTTCTGACGGCTATTTCAGCTTTGCCGATAGAGTATCCTACTGCTTCGACTTTAATGCGTCATTGATCTGTTTCGCCGTGGCTTCTTTATCCTCAACCTCAAAAACAATCTTCCTGTAGCGTTCATGATCCAGATTGACCGTAACGCACTTGTCGGGGTCATGCATCTCAAAAAACATCATCCCATCAGAAGACAAGAACCGACCGTCTTTGACCACACCTGGAAGCGAAGCACCCGCAACTCTCATCTGCTTAAACGGCTGCCAAGGCACCCGCTCAGTGGACACCGAAACAATATGCTGCAAAGGAACGCTTATACTCCGTTTTATGCTGAGGAACTCGTCAACCCCATGCAGCTCAAACACGAGGTTGCCATCCTCTATCGTAACCGTCCCAACCAACTCGCCTCACAACTCCAACAAGAAAATTCTGCTAACACTTACAGACGACAAGATAAATGCGTTTGTGACTGCAAACACACAGCCACACACGCACCCGCCTCTCAGAACTATATAAATTTTCTATATATAGAGGGGGTATAGACAAAAATTCGCATGTCAGTCCGGCACTTCCGAAACCTTGATCCTGCAGAATTCGAACCGCAGCTAACATCGCCGTTTTGTTGTTGTTTCTGCGAAATCGGCTTGGAGCGTGGATTCTTTTGTCTGGAAACATACTAAACCCTTTTATATAAGAGTCAATGCGTGTAGGTATGTCACATTAATCATGTTATCACAAAAAGCTTTTGAAAGCTTAAGAAAGAATCATGAAAAAATTTTGTGGCAGGAGAAAATAGAAAACATTGGAAATGCAATCATTCAAAGACTTACCGCTAAGTATGGAAGTCTTAAAAAGCATTGAAGACCTTGGATTTGAAAGTCTTTTTCCGATTCAAGCTCAAGCGATAATACCCTTGCTCGAAGGCAAAGATGTCATCGGGCAAGCGCGAACGGGAACAGGCAAAACCGCAGCCTTCGGAGTTCCCATGGTAGAACAGCTAAACCCTGAAATCAGGCAAGTACAAGGCTTGGTTTTAGTGCCAACCCGAGAACTAGCGGTGCAAGTAGCAGACAACATCAAACTATTCGCAAAACACAAAAAACTGAAAGTCTTACCAGTTTACGGCGGAGAACCAATCCAAAGACAAATACACGCTTTAGCACACGGAATCCACATAGTCGTGGGAACACCAGGACGCATAATAGACCTGCTTAAAAGACGCATACTCAACCTATCCTCAGTAAAAACGCTGGTTCTCGACGAAGCAGACCGAATGCTGGACATGGGATTCATCGAAGACATAGACTACATCATCGCAAAAACACCAGCTAACAGGCAGACAAGCCTCTTCTCAGCAACCATAGACAAAACAGTGATGAACATCTGCAACAGGTACATGAAAAAACCCGAAAAAATACTGGTAAGCAAAGACGAAATCGCACTCACCCAAATGAAACAATACTACATGGTCGTTAACCACGCCCGCAAATACGGCGCTTTATGCGACATTCTGAGGGAAAACCATGTGGACAGAGCCATAATATTCTGCAAAACACGCCGAGGCACAAGTGCCCTATCAGAAAAACTAAGCCGAAAAGGATACAACGCTCAAGCATTGCACGCAGGCTTCACTCAACCCCAAAGAGACCGTGTGATCAACGCCTTCCGAGACGGAAAACTGAAGTTGCTAGTCGCAACAGACGTCGCAGCAAGAGGCTTAGACATTCAAGGAATAACCCACATAATAAACTACGACGTGCCGCTGGAAGCTCCAGTTTACTTCCACAGAATCGGCAGAACCGCCCGAATGGGACAAGAAGGAACCGCCATAACACTTGTGGGTTACGGCGAACTGTCATACTTCAACGACATCAAAGCCTTAACGAAGACAACCATAGAAGAAATGTCGTTCGAGCAGGATTCACCCATTCAAGGCTTCTGCTAAACCTACTTTAGCACGAAACCTTGAACCGCTCTCTCACCTTTTTCTGGCTGCTACCGCAAAACCTTTCCATAACCACACATAAGTTGAACTGCTTCCGTGAAGCAGGCTTCTCGTTTTTGTTTGGAAATGCTTAATTAAGAGCTGTGCTTATTGCTGTGCAGACGGAAGGATAAACATGAGTGATGAACTTTCAAAGTTACCGCCTCAAGTTCAAGAGCGTTTCCTGAGGCTTCAGCAGTTGCAGCAGACTCTACAATCTGTTATGGCGCAGAAGCAGCAGGTGGATATGGAGAAAACCGAGGTTGAACAGACTTTAACTGAGCTGCAAAAGGCGGCTGATGACGCAGTAATTTATAAGTCAGCTGGTTCGCTTTTGGTGAAAGCGGAAAAAGCTAAGGTAACTGAAGAACTTGTTGAACGTAAAGAATTGCTGAACACGCGAAGCACAGTTTTAGCCAAACAAGAAGATAGGTTACGCAACCAAGCTAAAGAAGTTCAAACAAAACTTCAAGAAGACCTCAGACCAGTTTCACCCTCCTCTTAACACTTTCAAGGTGAAACGCGTGGAAAAGCTGGGGATACCCGACTTAACCACCGAACAAATTGAAACCTTATGCCAAACCGCGGAAAACGCCGCCAGAAAGCATGTTCTGTCAAAACTATCCTCCAAAATGGTGGAGAAACTGAACATAAGCGTGGAAGCCGAAGGAACAAAACCTGTGGACATGACGGTTGAAATAGACCTGGAGCTGTCACCAAAAATGAAAAACTTTGATGCTGACATGCTGGTAAACGAGGCAGTTAAAGAAGCCTTCAAAGCAAGTGAAAATTACCTGAGAAAACTAAAATGACATTCACCGACGTAACCGACATTCTAGATGAAACCCGCGCCAGCTTCGTTCTTTTGTTATGCCACCACAACGCAGACCCAGACGCCATATGTTCAGCCTACGCTTTCCAAAGCCTGCTAACAAAATGCAGACCAAATATGACCGTGGAAATCGGAACCGGCCAAGGAATCAGCAGGCTTTCTAAGCACATTTTGAAACGGATCCCCATAACTGTGAAGCTGCAGCCTGACGTGGCAAAAGCCGATGTCATAGTGCTGCTTGACACGAACACTATCCAGCAACTGGGGCAGTTGGCTGAACACGTTACAAAAACCGCTGCGCCAATAATAGTTATTGACCACCACGCAGCCCACCCGCAAACCGAGCAGATAGTTAAACTTTGCATAACCAACGAGGAAGCCTCATCCACCTGCGAAATGGTCTATAGCTTCTACAAGCAGCTAAACATAAAACCAGGCCTAAACGAGTCTAAAGCCCTGTTTCTAGGCATAACCTTCGATACACGCCACTTCGTCTTAGCCAACTCCTCCACCTTCAAAACCATATCTGAACTCAGCGATATAGGCGTGAACCCCCAAGAAGAACTATTTTCACTCGCGTTGCCCATGGACTTTTCTGAACGCGTCGCAAGAATGAAAGCATGCCGAAGAGCCAAACTAATCAAGATCGAGAACTGGATAATTGCCCTCTCACACGTCAGCGCATACCAAGCCTCAGCAGCAAGAGCACTAGTTGACCTAGGCGCACACATGGCAGCGGTGGCAGGACAAAAAAACGAGAAAATAGAAATCAGCCTACGCTGCACCCGCGATTTCAACCAAGCAACCGGCATCCACTTAGGAAGAGACATCGCCCAACCCTTAGGCGAGTACCTTCAAGGGATGGGTGGTGGGCACGCCACAGCCGCAGGAGTTAACGGCACGGGATATATAGAAAAAGGGCTTAAACGTTGTCTGCGGTTGGTGAAGGAACAATTATCTAATCAGAAATGAGTAGCTACTCTTAAATGGGAAACAGAGGGTAACATAGGCAGGCACAGCAAACATGGTCCTAATAGAAACGAAAAACCTCACGTACACTTATCCAGGCGTATCAAAGCCGTCAATGAGCGATGTCTCTATAAAAGTGGAGAAGGGCGAATTCGTTCTAATCACAGGTCCAAGCGGATGCGGAAAGACAACCCTATGCCGATGCTTCAACGGGCTGATTCCCCATTTTTACCAAGGCGAATTAAAAGGCGAAATCACCGTAGCCGATATGGACACAACTAAACATCAAACACATGAGATGGCAAAAAGCGTGGGCTTGGTTTTTCAAAATCCCGAAAACCAGCTGTTTGCCCTGTCCATAGAGAAGGATGTGGCGTTCGGACTGGAAAACCTTGGCGTGCCCAGAGAAGAAATGTGGGAAAGAGTGGAATGGGCGCTGAAGTTAACTGGCATTTACGACCTGCGAGAAAGGTCCCCCCATGAAGTTTCTGGTGGTCAGCAGCAACGTGTAGCAATAGCTGCTGTGCTTGCCATGCGTCCACAAATAATAGTTCTAGACGAGCCAACGTCTTTTCTTGACCCGTTAAGCGCGGAGAAAATTTTCGAAGTAATTCATGAGCTTAACAAGAAACTTGGAATAACAGTCGTGCTGGTTGAGCATAGGCTGGATTTAACCGCGAAATACGCTGACCACATAATAATAATGGACGAAGGAAAAGTCTGTTTTGACGGAGACCCACGCAGAATCCTAAGCACCGAGGAAACCCGCCTAATCGGCGTTGGAATCCCAAAAGCCACACTTCTTTACCAAATTCTCAAAAAAGAAGGAATTAACCTCAACAACCTTACTCCGCTGTCTTCGGAAGAACTTGCAAAAATGCTGCTGGAGGCTTTTGAAACGCATGATTGAAGTCGAAAACGTCCACTTCAGCTATCCCAACGGCGTCGAAGCCCTGAAAGGCGTCTCATTAACCATCAGGAACGGTGAATTCGTGGCGATAATGGGGCAAAACGGCGCAGGAAAAACAACCCTTGTCAAACACTTTAATGGACTGCTGAAGCCTTCTGAAGGAAAAGTGCGCGTGGACGGCGTGGAAACCACAAAAACCAGTGTTGCAACCTTGGCGAGAAACGCGGGCTTCGTTTTCCAAAACCCAGACCATCAACTTTTCAGCGAAACAGTTGAAGATGAAGTGGCGTTTGCACTGAAAAATTTCGGGTTTGAAGCCGAAGTCATAGAGCAGCGAATCACTTGGGCCTTAAACCTGCTGAGCTTAACTCAGTACCGCAAAACTTCACCTTTCTTGCTCAGCGGAGGCGAGCGAAAACGTGTTGCTTTAGCCTCTGTCCTGGCATGGAACCCTAACACGCTGATATTAGATGAGCCCACAATAGGTCAAGACCATCAGCAAAAAGAAACGCTTCGCCAATTCGTTGTCCAAATGCAGACTCAAGGAAAAACGGTTGTCATCGTAACTCACGATGTGGAGTTTGTGGCTGAATCCAACCCTCGAGTCGTGCTGATGAAGGAAGGAACAATTGTCGCTGATGGGGAAGGAAGAGAAATCCTCACCACCCCCGAAGTTTTGGCTCAATCATCCATTGTTCTGCCACAAATCGCTCAAATATTCATGAAACTGGCACCGCTGGGGCTTCCGAAAAACGTCATCGACGTTTACGACGCGAAAGAAATAATTCTTAAAGCTCTGGAGGAAAGGCGAAAATGAGCGTTTTTGACGGCTTAAAATTTCGCAGAGTCTACTCGCCAATTCACAATTTAGACCCGAGAATGAAATTCATATACGTCTGCGCCGTGTTTGTCGCGGCCATTCTCTTCGGCGAGATCATTCCGTTGACCGCGCTTTTCTTGTTGCCTATTCCTTTTGTTTTGTTGGCGGGCGTTCAAAGAGAATGGTTGCGTTCGCTTCGTGGTGCCGCTTTTCTAGCTGGCTTCATTTTTGGCATTAATGTACTTACAAACTTTTTCACTTCAGGTTACGTGTTGACAGCGGTGGCTGTGGAAACTTCGGCTGCAATGACCCTGCGTTTTGTCGTGCTTGTTGAGTCTTTCTCGGTGTTCTTTTTAACTACGTCTCCGGACCACTTGGGCTTGGCGTTGGAGCAGACGCGTGTGCCTTACGAGTTCGCTTTTGCCTTTACGACTGCGGTGCGTTTTGTCCCTGTTTTGGCAGAGGAAGCGCAGACGATAATGGATGCTCAGAAGGCTAGGGGGTTGGAGTTGGAGAAGGGTGGTTTTCTTAAGCGGATCAGGAATTACGTGCCTGTTCTTATCCCGTTGATAGTAAGTGCTATTCGCCGAAGCCTTGAGCTTGCTGAGGCTATGGAGTCTCGTGCTTGGGGTGCCACTAAAAAACGTACGAATTTGTATGCGTTGAAGCTTCATCGGGGCGATTTTGTGCTGTTGGCTATAACCATTGGGGTTTTGGCGGTGGCGATTTTTGTTCGTGTTTATGTGGCTGTGCCGACGATAAGTCAGTTTTTGTAGATTTTCTGGTTGTAGTGCTGCAAGTGTTGGGGTGGTTGTGATGTTTCTGTGTGAATTTTAGTTAAGATTAGGTGTACATATAACTTATTAAGACTTGCGACACACTATAATTTCTGAAAAGCTAGCGAAAAACCTAGTCCACACAAGGAGGGCCACAAACGAGAAAAAAGCAAAACATAAAAACACTGGAGACACTGAAACAGCCACAAACGCCAGCAATAATCAGCAGCGCCACCAAAAAACCAGCGGCTTTCCAAGAAGTCTACCCCCTCCAAGAACCATACGTGTACGCAGCCATAGTCAAAGACAAAGAAACCCAAAAAATACGCTACGAAATCATAGAACCCACCCTCCAGAAAGACGAGGAAAAATACCTTCATGAAATAAAGAATTTTTTAATGGATGAAGTAGACGTAAACCTGAAAGACATAGAGAACAAAGAAAAAGCGGAGACCTACCTGAGACAAAAAATCAAAGACCTGATAAAAAAGTACCGAATAAAAATCCCCAAAGAAGCCGTTGACAAACTCACGTATTACATAATAAGGGATTTCATAGGCTACGGGAAAATAGACCCGCTAATGAGAGACCCATTAATTGAAGACATATCCACAGACGGCGTAAACATCCCCATCTACGTGTGGCACCGGTTGTACGAGTCCTTACCCACAAACATACTGTTCATAGACGCGGCTGAATTGGACTCTTTCGTGGTCCGTCTAGCATATCTCGCCGGCAAAAACATCTCCATAGCCGCGCCAATCCTCGACGCTTCGCTCCCAGAGGGAAGCCGCATTCAACTAACCTATGGTCGCGAGGTCACTCGAAGAGGCTCCACCTTCACCATCCGCCGTTTCAGAGCTGACCCCTTAACGATTTCCGACATGATTGCTTTCAACACGCTTTCTTCAGAGATGGCTGCTTACCTGTGGTATCTCATAGAGCACCGCGCTTCAGTGCTGGTGGCAGGAGGCGTAGCCAGCGGAAAAACAACCATGCTGAACTGCCTATCGATGTTCATTAAACCTGAGATGAAGATTGTAAGCGTTGAAGACACGCAGGAAATTAATCTTCCGCACGAAAACTGGATACCTTCGGTTGTGCGGGCAAGCTTCAAAGGCGAGGATAAACAAAGCAGCACCATAACCCTGTTTGACCTGCTTAAAGCCGCGGTAAGACAGCGACCCGACTACATCATTGTGGGTGAAGTCCGAGGTCAAGAAGCCTACACGCTTTTCCAAGCCATGGCCACAGGGCATTTGGGCATGTGCACCATTCACGCGGAATCTGCTGAAGCAGTTATAAACCGGCTGGAATCTGAACCCATGAACATCCCGAAGCCGCTAATCGCCATGACGAACGTGATTTTGGTTATGGAGCGAACCGAGGTTGACGGGAAACCTGCAAGGCGCGTGAGTGCCGCTACCGAAGTTAAAGGATTTGAAGCCCGAAACAACGCGATTTTGACTGAAGAGGTGTTTCACTGGAACCCAAAATTCCCCAAGTTTGCTTCTTCGGGCAACAGCTCTCTCTTGGAAAAACACATGAAAAAAACAGGTCTAACAGATGAGGACATAAAGCATGAATTGAAGGCTAGGAAGATAGTTCTGGAGTGGATGGTTAAACAGGGTATCCGCCGCCACAACGAAGTAGCTAAAGTCGTCAGGGAATACTACGCTAACCCGAACAGGGTTTTCCAAAAGGCCAGAGTGGGGTTGAAATGACAAATCAGCTCAGGGAAAAGCTCAAAGCCTCCAAGAAACGTTTGGCAAACAAGCTTCAGAAGCATCCTGCTGAAGAGCCTGAAAAGGCTGCTGGAGAACCAAAAACGGAACTTGAAAAACCGTTGGCCGTGGCGTATCAGGTGATGGGCGACAAATCAGACCGTTTTATGCCGCTGTTCAAGGATTTAGAAAGGACTCTGCAGCAATCGGGTTTAAGAATTAATTTCAAAGCGTATGTGAGCTTAACGGTGTTGTCTTCGCTTTTGATCACCGCCTCAGTTGCAATTGTGTTGCCTGTGATGCTGGTTGTTGTTTCCAACATGGCTTTAGCATCTGCGCTTCTGTTCGGCTTCGGCGGCGCCCTGTTCACGTGGGCTTTTACGATTATCGGTTTTTACCTGTACCCTGTTTACTGTGCGGATAAGCATAAGCGAGAGTTAGATGACGAATTGCCCTTCACGTCGGGTTACATGGCGATTCTGGCGAGCGCGGGAGTTTCTCCTGAAAAAATTTTCTACTCCCTTTCCAACTTGGATGTGCCGTTGGCTGCTTCCACCGAAGCCAAAGAGGTCATCAAAAACATCAACCTGTTCGGGTTAGACATCATCTCAGCCTTAGAAAAAACTTCAAGCCGCACCCCTTCCAAAAAATTCCGGGACACCCTAGAGGGCATAATATCCACAATTCACACAGGCGGCAACCTAGGCGGATTTCTGCGTGAAAAATTCAGAACAGCTATGAAACTGAAAAAGCTGAATCTTAAAAAATACTCCGACAATTTGTCAGTGCTGTCTGAAGTTTATGTAGCGTTGCTTTTGACGGGCCCGCTGCTTCTGGTCATTATGGTGTCGGTTATGTCGGTGCTGGGGGGTGGCGGGCTTGGTCTTCTTAGCCCTGATTTGCTGTTAAGTCTTCTAACTTACCTGTTGATTCCTGTCTGCGCCGTCATATTCCTCATAATCTTGGATTCGACCTCGCCGAAATGGTAAAGAAAATGCCGAAAATAGAAAGCAGAACAAAAAAAGTCGTAATTGCTGTTTCCGTTTTGGTAGCTGCGGCTATAGTGTTGTTCGGCTATTTCACGGTAGGCGTCAGCGCGGCGTTAGATGATTTTGTGTTCTTCGGTTTTCTAGCGGTGGTTTCGCCGATAGCGCTCGTGAATTACGTTGATTACAGGTGGCGGAAAGCGGTTGACGAGCATTTGCCGGATCTTTTCAGGAGCATAGTGCAGGCTCAAGAGACGGGTATGACGCTTCCTAAAGCTTTGGAAGAGGCGGCGGAAAGAGATTATGGTCCGTTGACTCCTGAACTGAAGAAAATGACGGTGCAGATTTCGTGGGGAGCAAGCTTTGAAGAGGCGCTTCTGGCGTTTGGAAGACGCGTCGGCACGGTGTTGACGCAGAGAACTGTGCCTATGATAATTGAGGCTAGCCGTTCAGGTGGGCGTGTGGAAAAGGTCTTTAATCCTATGGGTAAGTTCATTCAAACAACCATCCTGCTTGAAAAGGAACGTAAAACGCAGACTAGACCGTACACCGCCATAATATATGTGGCTCTTTTCGTGTTCCTGTTCACGATAGTAATACTTTTCCAAACGTTCTTCACAGGCGTGGAAGGCATGGCTTTGTTTTCGATGCGGACATCGTCACCGGCGGATCTGAAGCGTATCTTTTTGCATTTGACTCTAGTTCAAGGCTTCTTCAGCGGGCTTGTTGCTGGTAAAATGGGTGAAGGTTCTGTAAGCGCTGGCTTAAAGCACAGTTTAGTGATGATGCTGCTTGGTTATGTGGTGCTGAAATTCTTTCTGTGAGGTGCTGGAAAAGTGAAAAAGAAAATTTTTAAACGGTTTTTGCGGGATAAGCGGGCTATCACGCCCGTGTTTAGTCATCTTTTGCTAACCGTTGTGGCGGTGGCGATTATGTCGCTTGCCACTTCAGCCACGTTCGTGATAACCACCAACATGAAGGAGACCATGGGTGAGCGTGTTGTTGTCGAAGATGTCTGGTTTAACGGTGCGACGGGCACTGTGAATGTTTACCTGCGTAATGTGGGAAAAGCTGATATCCAAATTTCTGGCGTTTACGTGAATCATGTGGGGCAGTCTTTCAACGAAAATGCGTCCAGATTGCAGGTGAACAAGCAAGGTTGGCTTAGCATCGCTTGCAGCTGGGAGGCTGGAAAAGCGTACTACATAGACATAGTCACAAACAGGGGGACGCATATTGCGGACTATTACAAGGCTCCTTAAACGCGAAAAACGCGGCATAAGCACCGTCATAGTGGTGATGCTGAGCCTAGTTCTAGTGGTCATCATAGTTGGCAACGTGGTGCTGCGGAGCTACCAGATGAACCAGGTGGACCTTGAAAGAACACAAGAAACCTTAACCATAGCAAACGTGACAAGAATGGAACCCGCGGGCCTCAGCATTGAAGTAAAAAACACAGGCGCGGTTAGCTTACACTTAGTTGCTGTCTGGGTCTCGGATTCAACGGAGCATCAGCGTTACGACGCGGATGTGTTTCTGAATGCTGGCGAATCGGTAACGTATAATCGCACGGACATAGCTTTGCCTCAGGGTGCTTTCTTGGCGAAGGTTGTTACGGAAAGGGGCAACATAGCTGTTTTTTCAGAAGATTAACCATTTATCAGGCTTTCTTTTAGCGATTCCAGCGCTTCTTCCTGGTTTTCAGCCTCTATAGCGCGGATTTTGTATAATTCCGCCATTTTCTTTCCGTTCTCGCTTAGTTTTGGCATCGCAATCAAGAAGGCTCTTTCAGGCGAAACGTCAAAAATCTTTGCGAACAAAGCGATGACTGGCTGTTCGGACACCACGTTTCCCGCCGACATTGCCAAATCTACAACTATCACCTGTGATTTATCCCCATTATACGCCACGATGTCGAAAGAGTGATTAGCACCCGATTTGCCTTTGAGCAGACCCGGGCTTTCAACATTTAGCCCTTCCTTCATTAGAAATTCTCGTATGGCAGCGACCAAAAACCAGTTTAACGAGGATTCGGCTGTAACATCCTCCTTTAAAGTGTAAGAATAAACGTCTTTTATGACGATTTCTTCGAAAGTAGAATTTACTTTGCAGCTTCTGCAGAAGTGCGCGGGCAGAGCAACATCAAAGCTTTTGCCGCAGTTGTTGCATGTGCACCAGATTCCGGCTTTTCTGTAGTCTACATCGATTTTGCTGAGTTCTTCGTGGCATTTTGGACAGACGTACTTGTCGCCGACTTTGAAGTTTGCCTCTACATCCATGTATCCGCATTTCACGTGTTCGACTAGCGAGCTTTTTTGGATGTCAAAGGATTTGCAGAACGGGCAGCAGTAACGGGTGGAGATGTCTGCTGAACTGCATTCGGGGCAAAAAAGGATTTTATCGTAGAGTTTCTTTTCTAAGACTCCTGCCTTGTAAAGCTTGTTTAGGAAGGGCTCAACCTGTGATGCCTCGCTCAATAGGGCTTCGACCACGGGGTAACGGTAACCCACTTTTGAATCGTAAACTGGTTCAATCGTTTTTATTTCGCCGCTTAGAAACTTGCTTAGTAACATCTGTACGTTGCGGTCCCTGTAGAGTTCAAGTGTTTCTTTTTCTTCTGATGCCTGCATTTTTTTCTTGAACCAACTTTTTCATTATTATATTACTCATTTGACGCATTAAATTTGCAATTATTATTCTGCTGGATATGTTTAAGCGTTTCGAGAAGGCTTGCTCCGCGATTCTCACTTTTAACATTCTGTTCTGCCGATTGGGTTTCTGTTGCATAACGCCCTGTT
>CAZPND010000029.1:0-19802 GCA_964587975.1 uncultured Candidatus Bathyarchaeia archaeon | reverse complement strand
AAGTTCTGGGCCAAAAAGACCTTCTGTTTGCCCGAAAACTGCTCCTATGACATCTGGTTTTTCTACTACGCCTCCTATTTCAAACTTTGCTTCTATAACATACTTTATGGTGAATGTTTGGGATGGTCCCGTAAGTATGCACCTCCAAGGTTGCAAGTTATTTAGTTAGGGTTAACCGCATGACGCGAGTATGTTTTCGCGATGCATGTGATTACATGTTGATTATTTTATACTGCTTTAGTAAAGTGTGACACTCTTGCTTTTAAGTTTTCTGAACTTGCCGTCGGCATTTGTCTTAGTTTTCGCGGTTTTTATGGTACGTTAGCGTCGTTTGAGAAGCCTCTGCTTTCCCAGTAGCCTGTATAGTTCGTGTTGTCGGAAAGTTCAATCGCTGTTATCCATTTTATCCATTTGTAGCCGTATTTGCTCTCAGCCACAAGCTCAAATGGGAATCCTCTTTCAGGCGGAAGCGTTAACCCGTTCATCTTGTATGCTACGAGTATGTTTTTTTCCAGGATGTAGTTCAGCGGAAGGGACGTTGAGTAACCGTCGTAAGCGTAAAAAATCACGTTTACGGCTTCAGGGGTGATTCCCGCTTCGTTTAACAGGTCCTTCAGCAAAAATCCTTCCCAGAGAATTTTCACAGACCATCCTTCTACGCAGTGGAGCGTTATGACTTTCTGGTATTTCTGGAACCCGTTAATTACATCGTTGTAAGAAAACTCCACTGTTTTATTCACCAGTACAGTTATTGTCAGGCTGTACGTGCTTTCGTTGATGTGCTGCGGTCCTTTGATGGAGTTCTCTTCGAAGTCGCTTATCGAGGAAAGGTTTTCGCCTTGGTATTCGCGGATTTCCGCTGGATACAGCATTCGTGGCGTGGATTGCCAGTAAATGCCAGCGAAAATGAGTGCGATGAGCAGCAACACGGCTGCCGCGATAAATATGTTCTTAAAACGCTTTGATTTGTCCATGCTATCAACTAGATACGAGCATTGTCAACCTTATATCTGTTCCCAAAAAAAACACGCATCCTCGGTAGAAAACAGCGAATGCGGCGCTACTGTTATGCGTGGAACAGTCTATACCCCCTCTATATATACTGAACTACATGGAAAACCAACGAACGTTTTCTGCGTGCTATTGGTTGGTTTCCGCGTCAATACGGACCTACCCCCTCGTTTTTTTGCAAGAACGCGCTGCTGATAGACCCCCTATAGGTTTCTGCATAGAATCTCTATTAGGATCCAAATAGGCGGCAAATATGATAATTCCCGCCTGTGCTTCAATTCCGTGATCCTCTTGTCAAGGAAAACAAAAATCTGAAAAGCCCTTTCACCCAGCCAGCGACAACCTATTTATTCAGTAAAAGCTATTTTCAATGAATACAACAGGTGTTTCAGTGCAGGGGTCGCCGAGCCAGGTCAAAGGCGTAGAGTCCCCCTTAAAAAGGGACGCGGATGCTTCAGGAGCCTATCCTGCAGAGGTTCGTGGGTTCGAATCCCACCCCCTGCACCAATCAACAAAAATTTGGTGATGTATATGGTAGCTGAAAACACTCATTTCTACTCATGTCAAGTAGCATCCACTAACTCGGTAAAGATGCACAAACTCCGAAAACAGATAGCGTACCTCTCCGAAAAAGAAAGCAAAGCAAAAGATTTTGTCTCGCTTTATATACCAGCGCAGCCGAATGTGGAGCAAATAATCGCCGCGCTAAAAAAGCAGCCTGACTGTGAAGTCTTTGAATCTGAGCGGGCAAAAGAACGTCTTCAAGAAACAGTAAAAAGCATAACGCAACGGCTAAGGGAGCATAGGGAAATTTCGGAGAATGGGCTGGCGCTTTTTGCGGGAAACTACGTTGACGATGGCGCTGAACGGGAAGTTTTAAGTGTTAAAGAGTTAATCCCGCCCGAACCAATCACTGCTTATCTTTTTGCCATAGATGACCATTTCCAGTTAGAGCCGCTGCGGGAAATGCTAAGAGACCAAAAAATCGTTGGCATCATCGCCTTAGACGCTAAAGAGGCATGGTTTGGTCTTCTCAAAGGTGAACGCATAGACTTAATCAAAAGCATATCCTCTGGGGTTCCTGGAAAAACGGGAAAAGGCGGACAAAGCCAGAGACGATATGAAAGAGAGCGCGATATGGAACTTACAAATTTCTTTCATCGAATCGCAGAGCACGCAGCCGAAGTATTTCTCACAAATCATGTTAACGTCTTGATAGCGGGCGGACCAGGGCAAACTAAAAACGATTTCTTAAAGGGCGAATACCTCCATTACGAACTGGACAATATGCTTCTAAACATCGTAGATACCCAATCAGCAGGTAAGGAGGCATTAAAAGAGATTTTTGACAAATCCTCCGAACTGCTCAATAACATGTGCGGACCTGAAGAAAGAAAAATAATCCAACGCCTATCCGCTGAATTGGCTAAACCGAATGGTTTGGCAACGTATGGTTTAGATGCTGTGCTTGGGGCTTTAAGTAAAGGGGAGGTGCAGGTTGCATTAGTAGCCGACAACACAGATGTAGTCGAGTCTATTGCGGTGTGCAAAAAATGTGGGCACGCAGTAAAGCACATTGCCAAATTGGGGTCTCAGGTTATAAACGAAATGGCGAGGACACCCTGTGAAAAATGCGGTGCAGTCACATATGAAATACACCAGAAAGATATTGTGGATGTTTTAGAAGACATGGCGTCTAAAACTAATTCAGCGGTTGAAGTGATTTCGACGCCTTCAAAAGAAAAGAATCAACTGAAAACGCTGAGCGGGTTTGCGGCTATTTTGAGATACAAAACAGGATAAAACACCTTCCTGAAGCTTATTCTCCATAGGCACCTATCCCGTAGAGGTTCGTGAGTTCAAATCCCACCCTCTGCACCAACCCTGTTCTCCCTTCAATCTTGAAAACAAGCCATATTTCATCTTTTAGCGTCCTTCTCATGTCTTCAGATTTTTATGATTCGCGTTTTTGTGTCAGAATCGCAGATATTCACATAAAAACACCTTTGCTTTAGTTGCACGGAGCATGGACTAAACAAAAACAGAGTCGAAACCCAGAGGGCACACTATGGAAGGTAATATATGGTTATAAGCGGAATAGTGAATAAAGAGTTGCAGAGGTTTTGCGTTTTGGTTAAGGTTAAACCTTATTTCAAGCTCTGGCTGGAAACAGAGGATGGCTACGTGTTTGGACAGGGCTCCTTTGAGTTGTTACACGGCATTCAGGAGAAAGGCACCTTGAAGGCAATCTCAGAGAACTTGAACATGTCATATCGGCATGCGTGGGGTATAATCAAGGAAATAGAAGAGAAGTTGGGAAAACCAATCGTGGTTAGCCATAGAGGCGGAAAGATCGGTGGCGGAGGAGCCGAGTTAACGCAGACAGGCAAAGAACTGCTTGAAACTTACCTCAAACTTAAGAGCGAACTGAATCAGATGTTTTCTAAAATTGTTTCTGTGGAGCTTTAAAACTGAAGCTAAGTTTGCTTTATGCTGTTTTTCAATTTTTCTTTCTCCTGAACATGACTATTGCGCTACCTGCAATAACTACGACGCGCGCAGGTTGGCTATGACCAAAAACTTCCAAAAACGCCCAAGTTTATGGCGCTTCAGAATAACGCGTAACAAACTTAGTTCTACATCACAAAAAGAGAATTCAACGCAGCGAAACAGTTTGCTTATGGCTCAGCTTTATCTTTATTCAACGATAAAATGAAACAGTCTTTATGATATACCTTCCCAAAGTTTTCAGGCTTAACGTAATAACTGCCCTCAGACCATTTCCACATTTGCCCACGCGTGGGATACTCACCAACCAAAACAAACTCCTCATGATCCTTTATCGGTTTGCCGCAGTATTCACAACTCAAACTTGAACACCTTCTGCTGTTGATGGCAGGTTTTAGGATAAAAGTTTTTGTACCGAAACAGGAAAAAACAGCCATTAAACTCCAACCTTAAACTCGCTCCCGACTTAAACGCCAGCACTTAGCTCCAGCAGCTTCAGCTCAAGAAAGCCTACTCCAACCTGAAAACTACTGCACACTTCTTCTTACTCAAACCGTCAACAATTTGAATCCACGATTTAGGAATCTCCCGCTTTTCGTCTTCAGTTAGCTCTCTCACCGTTAAGTCCTTGTTAACATAGTAAGCCTGCTCACACGCCTTGCAGTTCTGGTACGGGAAGAACCCTTCCAACGGCTCAGTTATCTTCTGCTTCACTCCACAGTTAGGGCAGGGATGAACCGCGAATTTTTCTTCCTCACCACTGTCTTCAGCCGCGATTTCAACGTGCTGCTCCAGCTCTTCCCAAGAAGAATATATCCGATGCAAAGGCGAATCCGCTTTCCGCCACATCTCTCGGAAAATACTCAGCACATCTCTTTTTTCATGATTTCCACACTTTGGACAATCACCAAGATCGCCCATACAATTTCACCAATCTAATCAAAAGTAGGTTAGATTGTTTCAAGCTAAATAGTTTTTTGCTTCTTCAACATAACGCTAAAATGCGAATTTACCGCATGCACGCTCTGCTTTCCAGTGTTAAATCTGAAATGCAGAGTAAACCCGTGCGTTTAGCGTATATTTGCTTATCATAGTTTCTTCAGCAATGACAAGGCAGCAACGACAAGGAATGTTATTCCAGCCCAGAACAGGCTGCCCGTGAAGAACCACACCACGATTGCGAGAAGCACCGCGGGGATGAGCATTATTAGCAAACGAATAAGCAATATGATTACTATTCCAATTATGACGAGGACTACAAGCGCAATTATGTCAAATTGGGGTATGGACTCAAAAATGCCTAGAACCGTAAAAATAACTGCCAAAGTTGCGTCCACAATAATCTCCTCAAAATAAACAGTACCACAACAAGGTAATATGCTTTTCCAGAGAAAACCGCAAGCGGCGGTTCAGACGCTTGTTTTCGCTTTTATTTTCGGCAAAACTTCCTTTTGCATCTGAACAACGCCATACGTTGTGATCCTGAACTTCTCGTCAGCCGTCTTCATCACCAAATCCTTTTTTATGAGTTCACCTAAACGCGTGCTGGTTATTTTTCCGCTTTTCCCCAGTTTAGCCTGCAGCTCCTCCTTTGAGAGCGCATCACCGTCCATTATGCCCAGCTTGTACCCTAGATAACTTGCCAGAAGCCAAAGCGACAAAGTCTCGTTATCCGTTAACTTGCTCTTAGATACAACCAAGTTTGGTCCTTCCTCCGAGAATGCTATTAAGCCTTCGCAGTCTTTGGCGAGCTTTTGCGTGTCAACGCTGAGCCGAAGCTTATTCACGATTGCAAAAGAAGGCAGAAACTCATTGAAGAATTTGCTCAGCAAAATCCAGGTTTCTTCGGGGGGTGCAGAAAAAGTTTCGTCTAACTCTTTGTATTTTATGTGGACTTCGATTTTTGCCGGTTTTTCGGTCAACTCATTTTGCCTCTGAGCTTCGATATGACCTCTTCTTCAATCCATTTTTCGCCTTGAATCGTCAGCTTAAAATCTGGCTTGTTCGGGTCAGGCTTAAACACTTGCCCTCGTTTTGTCATCTCGTTCAATCGGGCTGGAACCATGCTTTTTATTCCGCTGGACTCCAAAAGCCTGGTTATTTGTGCAGCCGTGTTAGTTCTTTCCTCGGAGGCGTACAGGACTAAACCCACTGCCTCATAATGGGTGAGTTTCTCACGCGTTACGACTACAGGGCCTTCGGTTGTTAACTCGATGATACCTTTTAACTGTGCGCCTGAAGGCATCAGCTTGTTAGAAACGAAGTCTGAAAGTTTCTCAACAAAATTCTCAGGCATGGTTTCTAGCATGGCAAGAATTTCTTTGGGCGTTTCTCCTTCAATGACGACTTCGCCGAAGGGAGTCTTTATTCGTGCTTCGATTCGCTTCAAGATTATTCATCTCCCGAGCCTGCGGGCTTTTCATCAGCAAGTATGTAAACGAATCCTGTGGTGGTGTTCCAGCGCCTGACCAGTCCCTTGTTGGCAAGCGCGTTGAGCGTTCCCGTTAAAGTGCGCTTAGTGTACTTCATCTTGTTTGCGTTCATGGCATCCTTCAGTTCTTCCATGGTTCTCGGTCGCCATTTGCCCCAGTCGGTTTCTAACAGTCTGAGGACGGCGTCTTCGCAATTGGCTGCTGACTTTATTTTTGGGTATGTTTGTGCAGGCGTTTTAGATGTTGCTTTCACTTTGATGGGTGGTTCCGTTTTCACGGTTAGCGTCGCGACGGTTTTGGGTTTTACGTTTTCGAAGGCTTTGTGTACGTTGGTGACTATGTCGGGTAGGTCTTTGAGGGTTTTTGTTACTTCTTCATGGGTTCCGTGTATTTCGACTTCGTATTCGCCGATTTTGACTCGGAACGCAAAGTTTTCAGGTTTTTCTTCAACCTCTTTCTTTTTGGCTGTTGTGTTTGGCAATGTTATCCCACGATATACACGTATGTTGTGCTTTTTAGGATTTGTGTCTTTTGAAATATTTCTTAATCGGAATATACTATTATATAGTAAGACGCAATACTCAAGTTAATCCGCTGCAAAACAGGAGACCACAGCTTGAGAAAAAAAGGAATAGCAATCTGGCTCTTCACCACCCTCACCTTCATCTCCCTCATACACCTAATCGACGCGGCAGCAGCCATACTTCTTAACAGCCCAACACATATTCTTCAACTCTACCCCATCATAAACCAACAACTCCAACAAATACCACTAAACATCTACCTCTACGCATCAGCCGCCATAACCATCGCACTATGGGCAGTAACTTGCCTTATAGCAGTCGATAACCCCGTGGAAGAATTCCTGAATAAAATCCTTTCAGACGCAAAAACTCAAACCTCAACAGAAGCCCAAATCCTGGAAAGCAAAAGCGAAGTCCTAGACTTGATGTACGAAACAATCGAGTCAGACAGCGAAATCCTTGCCCAGGTCAAAGACCTAATGCGCAACATGCGTGCCGAAGTCAAAGACATACAGCCAATA
Source organism: uncultured Candidatus Bathyarchaeia archaeon (assembly GCA_964587975.1). GTDB lineage: Archaea > Thermoproteota > Bathyarchaeia > Bathyarchaeales > Bathycorpusculaceae > SG8-32-3. Next base: position 12,806 of record CAZPND010000029.1, on the reverse strand, counting down.
AGGGAAACAATCGAGAAAACAAGAATCGAAGTAGGTAGCCTGAAAAAGCAAATGCGGATATTCGAGGAAAAAATGCTCTTCACAATCGTTTGCCCCTCCTGCGGGAAACTGTTGCGCCCAGACTTCAAACTTTGTCCTTACTGCGGTGAAAGCATAGCGCTTCAAGAAAAAATGATGGTGGTTCAAGACTACAAGAAGCCCAGAGCCGCTACTTCATCCGCTTTCTCAAAAGCTCGCTAACAACTTTTGGGTCAGCCTTTCCTCTAACTTCTTTCATCACAAGTCCCATGAGCATTCCGAAAGCCTTCTTCCCACCCTCATTAGCCACTTGCCTCTTCGCTGAAATCACCCTGTCAACAATCGCTGTCAACTCTGCTTTTGAAAACATCTTCAGCTCGAGAGCGCTAATTGCATCTTGAAAGCTTTTTCCTTCATTTTCGGAAAGCCAAACAAAAACGTCGGATACAGCCTCCTTCGTAATCTCTCCAGAGCCTATACCCCTAAAAACATCCATAATTTGATCATCTGAAACATTCTCTACTGAGACACCATCACGTCGCAACGATGTCAAAGTCTCAGTCAGAAACACCGCAACTGTTGTGGCTGCAACACTGCTTTTCTTCACAACAGACTCAAACAACTCGCCGTATTCCGAATCAATAACTTGTTTAGCTAACTTGTCGTTCAGATGATACGCCTTCTTCAAGCGCTCAAGCTTCTTCTCTGCAGGTTCAGGCAGGTTTGAGCGAATCTTTTCCACGAAAGTACTTGTTATCAATGAGGGCGGAATGTCCGTTTCAGGATACATTCGCGCGGCGCCAGGTCTAGGCCGCATGTAACGCGTTGTCCCATCGCCTTTGGCGGTTCGAGTCTCGGCTGGAACACCCGCCAAGGCTTCTCGAGCACGTTCCACAACCGCTCTTAGCGCATCCAAAACATTCTCTGCCGTGTCAGCCACGAAAACAACCGCGTCATTTTCGTCGGCGCCAGCAGCTTTTCGTAGCGCTTCAATTTCTTCAGAGGTTATGCCGTAAGCTGGCATTTCGTCGGTGTGGAATATTCCGCCGACTCTGCCCCAGAACTTCGCGCGGTCAGAAAGTTCTGTTCCAACACGGAAATCAGGCATAAGTTCACGCTTTAAAAGACCAGCAAATCCCGCAAGTTTAACGGCCATGACTTTCTGTTTTTTGTCGAGTGTTTTGCGGATGACTTTGCATTTGGTCTGCCTGAAAACCTCTGAAACATCAATGAACTCCTCTTTAAGCGCTTCAGCTTTGACTTCTCGGTTCCGCAGTTCCTCCTTAACTTGGATAAGCCCAAGCTGGCGCTGAACTTCATACTCAACAACCTTGGAAATCAAATAAAGCTCCTGAACACCTTTAATCTCAATTAAAGCGCCGTTTGGCAAAGACACATTCAAGTCCTGCCGTATCGTGCCTAAACCTCGCATAACGTTGCCTGTGTCACGTAGGATTCTGCCAATAGCGAAGGCGACTTCCTGCGCTTCCATCGGCGAATAAATCACTGGTGCAGTCGCAACTTCGATGAGTGGTATTCCTAAGCGGTCGATGCGGTAGCAGATTGTTTTGCCGTTGTCTTGGGTTCCTGTTTTGCGTGCCGCATCTTCCTCTAGGCTGGCTGCCTGCATGGGAATGACTTTTTCTCCGACCTTAATCCACCCGTCGGAGGCGATGATGCAGGTTCGCTGGAAACCCGTGGTGTTTGAGCCGTCGATAACGGTTTTGCGCATGACATGCACTTCATCAATAGGCTGCATATTCATCATTAACGCCGCGGTCAAAACGATTTTCACGGCTTCCATGTTCAAAGGGTGTGGAGGCTCCTCATCCATCTCCACAAGACAAGAGGTAGCCATATTCGCTTCGTACCGAATCTTTATTCCTTTCTGGAACTCAAAAAAAGCCGCAGGGTCAACTTGGCCTAGTTCGCTTTGGGTGGGTCTGAGCCTGCGAAGAAAAGTAATTTCAGGTTCATCCTTAAACAGTTGAGGTGGACAACCACAGAACAGCTTCGTTTTGGTTTTGAGCTGCTGGTGGATTTCCAAGCCGACTTTTAAGCCGACCTTGGTGTAGTCAATTTCCAGCGGCTTCTCCTCCCTCAACGCCGATTTCTTGAAGTAGAGTTCGCGGCGAAAACTCGCCTGCAAGGTTAGTCTTCAACAGTTTCTTTGCTTCTTGGGGGTCGCTTGTTTGGCCAAGAACCCACATGAGCTTAACCAAGCCAGTTTCGGGAAACATGTCATCTAAAGGAGTCACGCCTAAATTCAGCAGGTCACGTCCGGTATCGTACACGTTCATGTTCACGCGTCCCCAAATGCACTGGGACGCCAAGGCAACCACCACGCCCTGTTTAACGGCTTTGCGAATTGGGTCAAAGCAGTACTTGCTTACGTGTCCTAAGCCGCTGCCTTCCAGAAGTATACCCTTGAAGCCTCTTTGCACATGCCAATCAATGACCGCAGGGTCGAGCCCGGGATGAAACTTCACCAGCGCAACAGCTTCGCTGAACGCAGGTTTCAAAACAAGCTTTTTTGCGGCATCACGCTTCTGATAGTTATCGGTCAGCATGGTTACTTCGTTGTTTTCTACTCGGGCGATGGGCGTGGCATTCACTGGCTTGAACGTGTTTCTACGGCTGGTGTGGCACTTCCTAACTTTGGTGCCCCTGTTAACTACAATTGCGGTGTCGGAAAGCGTTTCGTGCATGGCTAAGCCGACTTCCGCAAACGGTCCACGCGTGGCTGCTTGAACCGCTGCGATAAGGTTCGTGGCGGCGTCAGAGCTTGGGCGGTCAGAAGAGCGCTGCGCACCAACAAGAATCACTGGGACGGGGAGGTTTTGCAGCGCGAAGCTCAATGCGGCAGCCGTGTAAGCCATTGTGTCTGTGCCGTGAGCTATCACCACGCCGTCTGCGCCTTGCTTCATGTGTTCGGCGACCTTTTGAGCCAGCTGGCTCCAGTGCTGTTGTGTGAGGTTTTCGCTGTAAATGCTGAACACGATTTCCGTTTTCACGCGGGCAATGTCTGAGAGTTCTGGAACCACGCCGAAAAGGTCGCTTGCCGAAAGCGCGGAGCGCACGGCTCCTGTGCGGTAGTCCACGCGGCTGGCGATTGTTCCGCCGGTGCTGAGGATGACAGCTTTTGGCAGGTCAGGTTTCTGCTTTGGAAGAGGCGGTGAAGCGAACGAGGGTTTTGTGCCTTTGCCTACTTTCTCGATTTTAACGGTTGGCGTTATGTGCACGCCGACGTTGTAGCCGCTTTTTAACTTGACCACGACGTGTTCGCTGTCGCCTGTTTCTGAGCGGGGAATAAGAATGCCCTCATAGGTTTTTTCTTTGCTGGTGACGCGTATGATGTCGCCGATTTGGCATTCTGCTTTTTGGAGGGCGCTTAACGCTTTGCCCTTGTAACCTGAACTTTCAGCCTCTTCACTCATTTCCAGTTCTCCAACGCTTCATTGGAAAGAAGACAGTTTACGGCTTTAACTTTATCGCACAAGAATTTTTTTCAGCCGCTTAAAAAGCAGAAAATACTTATTTAAAAGGGAGGGGGTAGCGCTTCTGAGCACTATCACGAACGCCACTCTACTAATAACTTAGAGTTCCCGCAAAGCACAAAAAAGTATCAATTTATTTTTTCAACGTCCCTACGTAAACTCAATGCAACATTTTTGAAACGTACACGCCGTCACGGGTGTAGCCGAAGCGCATGTAATACTGCTTCGTGCCTAATGCGCTTATAACTAAAAGCTTCTTTAAATCGTAATCCTCACGTGCCACGCGCTCCGCTTCGCTCAGCAGGATTGCTCCGTAGCCTTTGTGTTGCCACGCTCGTGCAGAGTGTTTGCCCACAGGCACCAAAGGACCGTAAACGTGGAGTTCCCGCACGATGGCGGAAGGCACCGCTTTCACTTCGGGCCTGTGGGCTTTCGCTGAGGGAACGCGTAGGCGCAAGTAGCCGATTAACACGTTGTTCTTGGGGTCTTCGGCTGAAATGAAAACTTCGGTTCCTTCAGACGCTTGGTAGCTGCTTGTTAAGATTTGGATTTGGTCTAAATCAGGCGTTACGTTGTCCACAGCCAAACGGTGACCGACTTCCCTGCAGCGGATGCAAGCGCATCTGTCACCGTGTTCAGCTAGTTTCCGATGGACAAGCTGGCGCAGGTTGCTTTTGTTCACGCCTGCAACAATCAATCCTGCTGGAATGTCCCGTTGCACGCGCATCACTCGTACCCATGGCGGAAGCGTTTTCTTGACTTCCGCAATCAGCTCAACGGCTTCCTCGGTTGTGTAGGGCTCGTAGGTGCCTTCTTGGTACCAGTCATACGCTTTCGTGCCGGCTATGACTAGGCAAGGGTAAATTTTTATCATATCAGGCTTAAAAGCTGGATCTGTGAAAACACGCTTGAAAGCCGCCAAATCCCTAGCTGGGTTTGAACCTGGCATACCCGGCATAAGGTGATAAACGATTTTTAAGCCAGCGTCCTTAACAACGCGCGTGGCTTCTATGACGTCTGCGACGGTGTGAGTTCTGCCCGCCACGCGGTAAAGCTGGTCGTCGGGGTTTTGGACGCCGATTTCCACGCGGGTCACACCCATGTCCAGCATGGCGTCAACGTGCGGTTGTTTGCACCAGTCGGGGCGGGTTTCAACGGTTATGCCCACGTTGCGGATTCTGCTTGTTTCCGCCTGCCGTTTTGCCTCTTCAAAATCTGCGGATTCTTTGCCTGTTAGGGCTTCTAAGCAGCGTTGGATGAAACGTGCTTGGTATTCAGCGGGCGTGGCTGGGAAGGTTCCGCCCATGACAATAAGCTCAACTTTATCCACGCGGTGTCCGATGGCTGTGAGCTGGCTGATGCGGCTTCGCACCTGCAAGTACGGGTCGTAATTGTTTTGGCTTCCCCGCATGGCAGCTGGCTCGTGACCTGTGTAGCTTTGCGGTACGCCTTGTCGGGGTCCTCCTGGGCAGTAGGCACAGGGTTCGGGTTGCGGGCAGGGCAGCGGTTGTGTCATGGCGGCTATTACGGTGACGCCGGAGATGGTTCGGGTGGTTTTTCTCAGCAGAACGGGCAGAAGCTTGGGTTTTTCGTTTAGTGTCAACGCGGCTATTATTTCGGCGTTTGACAGGATTCTTGCCAGTTGATATTTAGCTGCGACTTGGGTTTTGACGCGGTTTACGTCGTTGCGAGTGGGATGGGGCTGAAGAAGTAGGGCTTTTATTACGTCGCGTGCCGCGTTGTCCGTGTTCAAGGTTAGGATACCGTTTAAGGTTTTAGCTGGGTGATAAATAAACTACGCTGGCGCAGGATAAAATTTTGTTGTTTAAACGAAGTGATCAAGCAGCTAAAGCCAGTTCTGGCCTGTTTTTCTCTGCAGAACGATGCGTTTTTTGTAGTTTCGTCTGCTTCTGGCTTTCGGGTTAGGTTTGATTCTTTCTTTCGCCTCGATTTTCGGAGTTTGCGACCTGACTTTCCCTGCTTTGGATAGTGAGCCGTGTGTTGGCATGTTCTATGCACCTGACGAGATTTATCATAAATGTAGCTCTTAAACTTTTAGGCACGAAACCCGCGCTTCAAAGGTCAAAGGCATGTCCATTTCTAAGTGATTCCTATGCTTCATTTGTTGAATGATTTTGACTTGAAGCGCTATTGTGGACTAGACGTTTTCCTTGATTTCATGAAGTTTTGGAGCCCAGGCAAAGTCAAAACGACCCCAATTGGAATGGCAAAAATCCCCAGAGTCTGAACCTTCCCCGTAGGAGCTATAAGACTAAAAACGCTGCCGTCGTACGCTACTGAAACAGTGTTCTGGCTTGGGTTGGAAAAAAGCAAGGTGACGTTTACGACCTGTGTTGGGATGTAGTCTAAGGTGCCGTCAAGAATTTCGCCTTGCCAGCCAATCACGTCAGGATTCGACTGCAAAAACGTCTCCAGTGAAGCCACGCTGTGCTCGTTTCCCAAGGTAGTCATCAAACTCTCTAGGTTTATTTTAAGCAAGTAAACGTCTACCGTCCCGTTGGATGAGCAGTCCACTTTCAACTCTTGCTGGGGCGTTAGGACGGAAAAAAATCGTGCATAAGATGTTATATTCGAGTCGGCAAACGGGGTTACAGTGGACCCTAACGACTGAAACGTTTCAGGAGGAACTTGGTCTGCGCTTGAGAAACTTGTCGTTCTGGCGGGGGGAATCAGCGAAACGAGCAACAGGGCTAAGCCAGCCGCCACCAAAACTGTGCCCGTCCGACCGAGGAGAACCTTCCAGAGTTTCAAAGATTAAGTCTCCTGCTGAAGTAGTAGTAACCGATGAAAAAGACAACCGCCACAATCGCGTAGCTGCCTACCATGGAAAGTACTACCTGCGAAAGCGTTGGTTGCCAAAACGCCGTCAACGGATTTAGTGCCGATGAGTAGTACGCGCCCAAGACAGTTCCAGGGGATAAAAAGGAAAAGACTTGAAGAATCAGAGTGGACTCGGTGGCGTAGGCAAAAAACGATACTATACCGGACGCGATAGACAAGGCTAAGTACAGGAAAATTCCCACAACAAGAGTTATGCCGCCTCTTCGGATGACAAACGTCAACAGCAGCAGTATGCCTGCGATGAGCAGGGGGTAACTGAAATTTGCCACGTACGTTAGAAGTACCGTGCCTAATTGGGGTAACACGATGTCAGGAGCCACAATGTACAGGGCTGAAATCTGAAAAACCAGAAAAAGAACGATAGACACGCCGAGAGCAGACAAGAGCTTGGCGGTAAGAATGCTTCGTCTCTTAAGAGGATAAGAAAAGTAGGTTTGAATTATTCCTTTTTCCAAGTCACTTCCCAACCCGTAGGCGATGTTCTTGAAGATCAGTATGACGAATATTAGCAGCGGCACGCTGAGAATCGACGTAGTAAACTGATACGCCACCGCTTCGTCTGTTAAAGATGTTTGAGAATAGGCGAAAGTCCCAGCACTTGACAGCGCAAATGTGCCCAGAACATAGAGAAACGCGAAGAGCTCCAGAATTGGAAACCTGTAGTCTTCGTGGAGAGCGGAAGCCAAAACTTCCATAAATGGTCTGCCTTTACTTTTTCCCATTTTAACCCGTCCTTTCCTTCTTGATGCCTACTACTCGCTTGTAAAGTTCGTCGATGGAGGCGCTGCCCGTTTCGATTCCAGTGATTTTCGCCTTGATTTTTCTCGCCATCTTCGAAGCGTCTTCATAAAGGCTTTCCTCTTTGTTTGTTTGGACTTGAACGCTGATGCCTCGAATGTCGGTTTCCACTTTTTTCACGTACGCGAGCCTCTTCACTTCAGCCGCGAGTTTTTCAGGTTCATCAGTTGAAATTCTCACGATGCCCGTAGCATATTTTTCGTAAAGATCGCTTAGTTTTCCCGCCGCCCACACTGTTCCTTGGTTGACGATGGCTACGGAGTCGCAGACGCGGCTCAACTCGGGAAGTATGTGAGAGGACATGAGAAAAGTGGTTCCTTCTTCTTTGTGGAGGCGCAGAACGACCTCAAACAGGGAGCTTCGTGCTTGAGGGTCAAGGTTCGCCGTCATTTCATCGGCGATGACCAAGCGGGGACTGTGAATTAAGGCGTGAGCTATGGAGAACTTTTGCAGCATACCCGCGGAGAGAGCGTTGATGGAGCGGTTGCGGGCGTCCTGTAGGTCAACCAGATTCAGAACTTCCAACGCCCTGGATTCGAGAACACCGAAAATCCTGCAGGCCCGCTCCAAGTAATCCTGAGCTTTTTGGTGGGACGGAAAGAACGCTTTTTCATGAACAACGCCTATCAAGGGGCGGATGTCTGGGTTGTCCCACGGGTTCTGGCCGAAAACCTCCACTTTTCCGCTGTCGGGTTTGAGCAAGCCTAAAATCATTTTTATGGTTGTGGTTTTTCCCGCGCCGTTGGGACCGATGAGCCCAGTTATGGTGCCTTCGTTTAACGTCAGGTTTAGACCGTTAACTGCCTTGACGCTGCCGTAGCTTTTAGAAAGGTTCTCCGCCACAACTATAGCCATGGCTTAATATCTCACGCGATTGGCTTTTAAATTTTTCCTGCAATTCCATCATCCTTTTCAATCAGCGCACAGGCTTTTCACGTTTAACGTATTATTTTCATTACGTCTCGTGGGCAAGCTTCCACGCATTTCATACATCTTGTGCATAACGAGTTGTTGACAGTGGGCGGATTCCATTCTCTTATGGCGTTCTCCGGGCAAGCGTTCACGCAGTAGTAACACGTACCACACTTTCCCACTGCAACTATATAGACGGTTTTGTCGTACCTGAACTTCTCAACTTCCTTTGACTTCAACAACCCGCCTCCTAAACGTTCCACCCTTGACTGAAAAGCGGATACTAATTTATTAAACGTGCGTTTGCCCGCGTATTACAAGAAAATACGTGAAAGTGAACAATGGTGAGCGTTAATTAGAAGTTAAATAGAAAAAATTGCGATATATAGATTAGTTTGAGGATGTTGAAAAGATGGATATTGGAATTGTAATCTATTCAGACGACCCAGAAACCGTGTGGAACGCGTTTCGGTTTGGAAACTTCGCTTTAAGCCAGAAAGACGAAGTGAACGTGTTCCTGCTGGCGAAAGGTGTGGAGTCTGAGTCCCTTGATACTGATAAGTTTAAGGTGACGGAGCAAATGAGGACTTTCGTTGATAACGGCGGCAAAATATTTGCTTGTGGGTCTTGCCTGAAAATCCGTCACTCGGAAGGCTCAGAAACATGTCCGTTGTCCACAATGAATGATCTATACACAATAATTAAAGAGAGCGACAAAATCGTAACCTTCTAACAAGAGAAGTCATAATTCAAAACATTCAAGGGCATTAGACCATGATTTTTATTTTCTTTAAAGTTGACTTACTATTTTTTTCCCAAAAACGATACATTTAGGCAGTTCGCCTTCCACTATAGGACCGGTTACTCCATTTACTCTTACTGATAAACTCGGAGAAATCAGTTTTAAACTGGGAAGTTTCTTAGCCACCAGTTTTTCCATTTTTTTAACCGCTCTATCAGCCTCTCTTGCTCTTCCTGCATAAGTGCCGAAAACAGCTACGTTTCTCGCCTTCAGTTCAACTTCAGCCAGCCTGTCAACAAATTTCTTCATGGCTTGAGAAGGTCTACCCATGTGATTTGGCGCACCCAAAAATATCAAATTGCAATCAGTCACTTTTCCAACATCCACTTCCTTCGCATAACCAAGTGCAGCTTCGATTCCCTCAACTTCTTTTATCCCTTTCAAAATGTTTTCAGCCGCAAGTTTCGTGTTGCCATACTTCGAGTCATAAACAACAAAAACCTTTACCAAAAAGCCCTCTCCATTTGCTATTTAATACAAGCAGATAATAGTCACGCATTTTCTGTTTTTATGCGTTGCGGAAAAACATCAATCCTTATCTTCTTGGGCGATATACATCTCAAAGGGAGAATCAGACTTGAGTGAGCAACATCCGCGAATTAAAAGAGAGAAAAAAACCATAGACAAGATGGCTCACATATACTGCAAAGCTCACCATGACACCAAAGGCGATAACTTATGTCCTGACTGCACCGAGTTTTTGGAGTACGCTTTCATGCGTTTGGACAAGTGCCCTTTCCAAGAAGAGAAATCTACATGCGGCAAATGTCTGGTGCACTGTTATCAGCCTCAGATGAGGGGGAAAGCGAAGGTGATAATGCGGTATTCTGGTCCACGCATGCTTTTGCACAGTCCTGGTTTGGCGTTACATCATGTGTTTGATGGACGCAAGAAACCCCTAACACTGAAAGAATTCAAGGAAAAAAAGGCTAAGAAATCATCCTAACAAAAATATCGACCAGACAGCAATTTTTAAATCGGGTTTCGAGTTTTGTAATTAAAGAGGTTATAGGTTATGGAGATTACAAAAGTCAATGAAACGGCAAGTTCTAAGAATCCTCATGGAGTAGATGCAAGACCAATTTATGCTCATGAAAACGCGCAAGTTATGATTTTGACTTTGAAGCCCGGTGAATCGTTAAGAAGACACATCACGCCTGTTGATGTTTTCTTCTATGTTCTTGAGGGTAACGGCATAGTTGAGATTGGGGATGAAAAAAAGGAAGTAGAGAAAGACTCGATTGTTCACAGCCCCGCCAAGATACTGCATTGTTGGTACAATGAATCAGACAAGCACTAATTGAAAAAAAGAATAAAGCGCGGGGTGTGGGGTTTAAACCCGCGCAGCGTATTTTCTGAAAAGTGAGGGCAACCGTTACAATTACAAAATCTTATGAAACCGAAATATTTATCCGTGTTGTAATGGTAAAGGGTTGTATGCGCATAATCAAAAGAAGAAAGAGAAACACAGAATACTTCTACTTACAGCATTCATTCAGAAAAAACGGAAAAGTGGTTACCAGAGAAGTATACTTGGGCAAACAGGTTCCTGATGACATTGAGGAAATCAAAGCCAAACTCATGCGCGAAGCCCGGAAACCCTTAATGGAAAAGCTGAAAAAAATCAAAAGCAGCTTTCCGAAGGAATGGAAGAGGATTCCTGAGTCTGCAAAAGAAAAAGAGCTTCAGGAGATAGCCATCGCTTTCACCTACAACACCAACGCTATAGAAGGCTCCACCATAACACTCGAAGAAGCTAGGCTAATACTTGAAGACAAAGTCGCTCCAAACAAGCCTCTCAAGGAAATAAAGGAAACCGAAAACCACGCAAAAGTGTTCACAGAAATGCTAGAAACAAAAGAGAAAATCTCCGAGAAGCTTTTGCTGAAATGGCACCAAGAAATCTTTAAAGAAACAAAACCAGACATCGCGGGACAATTCAGGAACTACTTGGTGAGAATTGGACCTTACTTGGCTCCAAACTGGCATGATGTGGAAAAACTCATGCAACAACTGGTTACTTACGTTAACACGTCACAGCTGAACCCCGTTGAATTAGCAGCCAGAGCGCATTACATGTTCGAAAAAATCCATCCCTTCGGAGACGGAAACGGCAGAATCGGCAGGCTCCTGCTGAATCACGTCTTGTGGAAAAACGGCTATCCCATGCTCATAATCGAATATAAGAAAAGAGAATCCTACTATAAAGCACTGCAGAGAACTGAAGAAGGCTTCGTGAATTACCTTACAAGAAGATACATTTCGGTGCACAAAAAACGCCTAGAACCCAGCTAAGGATGCAGCGACAACCTGCACAACCAACAAACCAGAACAAAACCAAACCCAAAAAAAAACAACGGCTAAAACAACCTGAAAGAGGTAGTTGTGCTTATCAACCCCTCGCTTCTGCAACAAAAACTCACAGTGGATGTCTCTAAAAGCGCGGGGTGTCAGCTTCACACCCACGTTCAAATCTCACGCGAAAAAGCATTAGCGTACATGGTCTAATTATGCCTCATTGTTAAAACATCTGCAATGACTAGAATACTGCCCAACTGCATTTTAATTAGTTTTTGAAGAGGAATTGGCGCGAATCCTCCTTGACCGTTAGTCTTCTTGGCAAGAGCCCTGATTTTTCTGTCGATTCTTGCTGTGATGTTTCCCGCTTTAGTTTTGCTTTGATTGGCACGAATTGTCTCTGCGACACGCCAGACCTGACCCAGCAGTAACAAATCGGTAACGTCAACCATTAAGTCGTTTTCGAATACTTCAAAGTTAGTGGCGTCGCGGTTTTCTATAGCTTGCCTCTTTGCTTCGGCTAATTCCAGTTCCAACTTAGCGCTTGCGACGTGCTTCAGCACCGAACCCAAAAGCACTGGGTCAGAAAAACGGAAAAAAGGTTCTAACTTGGTTAACACATCTATGCAATAGTCTATAGTGGCTGCTCTTTTTTCTCTTCTTTTTTCAAGCAGACCCTGCAGCTTCTGGTCTGAGACTTCGTTGTCTCTCTTTACTGATGATTCCAAAAGAGGAACTTCGCAGTTAAAGCTGAAACCCCCAATCGTATCCTGATACCATTCATCGCTGGTTGAACCCCGTCTCATAGTTAAAAGATTTTCCGGTTCGTGCCTAGTGTAGTAATCAATGTAATCTCTTAGACCGTACATCTGATAGAAACCAGGAGTCAATACTTTTCCGAAGGGAACATCAGGGTTAGACGTTGAAAGAGGCAACCCCAAATTATCGGACAGCCTTCTCAATCTCGGATAAGCTTCAGGGAGATCCCTGCTGAAGTAAAAGTAGGTGTTGTAAAAACCACAATGATGCAGATTGCACAAGAGATCAGGCTTTTCATCCTTGATGATTTCTTTCACAGCGGTAGATTCAGGCCTTGGGTGCACCCATTTGTAGTTTTTGTATTCAAAAGGAAAGGTCCATTCATACTGGTTTTCAGTTGGTTCTCTAAAATAGAATTTTGCCGTTTCAACAAGTGAACCCCAACTGCCGAACCATCCCTCATTCATCCGCATCCCACGTTGCTCAAGCACCGGTATTATCAACCATCGCCATCCGAAGAAATCAACTTCCGGATGCTTTAACATCCAATCAACAAAGTAAACAGTTACCAGACTACCCAAAGGTTCATCGCTATGAGGCACACCTATTATTAGCGCCGTTTTCTCTCCGCTACCCATCATGTACATTTTGAGTGGGGTGTTTTCCGCTGTCTTTCCGATTACTCTTTCTTCGATAGAGGGATGTTGCCTGAAATTCCCAGCAATATCCTCGATCTCGTTCACCCTCAAGAATCTGCTGTAATCTGGAACTTCTCTCAGGATCTTGGCGAAACTATTGTGGTTCAAAGTTGGACCTCTACGCCTAAACCAGGTTTTTCCGAAGGAATCACATAACCATCC
>CAZPND010000028.1:0-19879 GCA_964587975.1 uncultured Candidatus Bathyarchaeia archaeon | reverse complement strand
CCTACGATAACGAGCCTTTGGATTCTTCGACCACTAAAGAAAAACTGTTCAGCGCCACATTCACCGTCAACCCAATAGTTTTGGAATCAAACGACACGGTAACCTCCGTTTTGACATTGCACGTAGCAGAAGCGGCGCCGGCTGGAAAATACACGTTTCTTGTTGAATTAGGCAACTCCCAGATACACCATGTGACCGGCACCACTTTCGACGTAGCCGTGGAGTCTTCATCATAACGCAAATTATTGTCCAAAAAATGAAGCGCAAAACCGTTTTCGATGATAAACTTATAGCTTTCACCCGTTTTCATCTAAAAAAAGGGGCGTAACCTTGAAAACAGAAGCAGAGTTTGAAGCACCAACCTGGAACCAAATATACGCCATGTTGCTGAGGCAGGCGGAAAAAATTCGCCAAAGCCGCTTCAAACCCGACATAATCGTTGGCGTCACAAGGGGCGGTTGGATTCCCGCCAGAGTCTTATCTGACCTTCTCGAAATCTCCAGTCTTGCCACTGTTGGAGTTGAGTTTTACTTGGGTGTTGCCGAAACCCGAAAAGAGCCAGTTTTAACCCAGAGCGTTTCCGGGAGTGTGACGGGCAAAAAAGCGTTGCTGGTTGATGATGTTGTCGACAGCGGCAAAAGTATACGACTCGCTAGAGAGCGTGTTCTGCAACAGGGCGCGCGAGAGGTTCGAATTGCCACCGTGTACGCTAAGCCCTTTAGCGTAACCAAGCCTGACTACTATGAGAAGGGAACCCGCAGTTGGGTGGTTTTTCCATGGGATACGAAGGAAACCGTCAGAAAAATCGTGGAAAACAAAAGCGCCATAGCGGTTGAAACTGCGAAACTTGTAAAGGCTGGCTTGCCTAAGCAACTGGTTGAAGAGGTTCTTAAAGAAGTGCTTGAGGATAGAAAATGCTAAGGTACGTTGAGGAAGCTGAAAGATACGTGGAGCTAACAGGTTTCGGAAACGTCAGTATCAAGGACGCGGAAGAATTCGTGAAAGCAGCCCGCGAAGCAACCCCGCAAAAGGCTTCGCTTCAGCTCTTCGACGCTGACTTGGTGGCTACGTGGCAGCACCTGTACTTTGCGGTTTTAAACGCGCTTTTAGCTTTCAGAAACGAACGTAACATTTCAAAAAGCTTGGCGATGGAGGTTATGCTTTACGCTTCGGCGCAACGCCAGATACGCAAAGCCCTACAGCTCACAGGCGTCAAATCCGCCTCGGCGAACGTGGCGGTGGTTATAATCGGCGCAAACCCTGATTCCGTTAAAGCCGCCCTTTCCGCGGTCTCGAAACGCGTCGGCGCGGAACCCGACGAGACGGTTCTTGAACTTACACGGGAAAAGACCCGAAGCATACGCAAAGCCTTCGGAATAACCGCTGAAGAACTTGAAGCGGTGGATAAGAAAGATGCCGCGCAGGCATTGGTGAACCTCGTTATCGAGAGAACCGCTTTACTGTCCACTCAGCTTTAGGCTTAAAGCATCTTCTCCTTCACCACGGCTAAAACCGCGTTTGGTTTTATGAGGGACACGCCTGTTAATCCACCCACGACTTCGATTAGCAAAATTTTGTCGGGATTTTCCAAGTCCACTTTTCTGTCAATCGCCGCGGCGGCTTCAATGAAGTCTCGGGTGTGAAGGCTGGTGAACCTTTTTTCCACCGTAACCCTGAACGTCTCGTTCTTCCCTATGTTCGCGGCAAGCTCCGAAGCGGCACTTTTTACCTCGTCTAAATCGGTGGGCACAACTCTTTCCACAGGAATGACCCTGAGGGCGTAGCGAAACTCGTAGGGGCGCTCCTGCACGATGGCGCGGAATTTTTCTATGACTTCGCAGGGGTTTAGCGAGGTTTTAGCGGCAACCAAGCCTCTGATTCCAGTCTTGGAAACCATGGGCGCAGGGTCCCCTAGCACATCCTTAAGCAGGTAGCTTAGTTCATTGCACATCTGTTTCTCGTTTCCACGCGAAGTTGTGGCTAAAAGGTTAAAATCTTTAAGCAAGTTTTTCAGCTTCAACACTACGTTTTTGGGTCAGTGTAGGTTTTTGGCTTTTCTCACAGCTTGACGCTCGAAGCCGTCGCCTCACATCATCCCATCAGTAGAATTGTCAGCCGCGGATTTATCAGTTTTGATGTTTCAGACGCCTGCTTAAGGGAGGTTGTCCAGAGGGCACTCTGCGGCGTTTATCGTTTAGAGAAGATTAGGACAGAAAACGCGGGGTATCTTGGAACTTTGCAAACGAGACTACGACAGTTGACGAATGAAAATGTTTAAACCGCTCCAGACCGCGTTACACTACATCTAACTATGCGTGGAGGTGAAAAAGAATGGTGTTTGAAGAAGACGAGGAATGGGAAGAAGGCGAAGACGAAGAATGGGAAGAAGAGGAGTGGTAACCAACCCGAAAAAATAGTACTTTTTACATTTTTCTTTTCTATGTCAATTTCGCCATTATTTTCACGTGTTTTTCCAGGTCCATGTTTATAACTTACTAGTTGACATCAATATTTCGAGTTTACCATGACCCGAATTGCTGTACTGGACGCTGACAGATGCAAAGTGAAAAAATGCAATCAGCTGTGCGTAAGCTTCTGCCCTATGGTGCGAAGCCGCGTAGAAGCCATACGCGTGGAAGGCAACAAAGCCGTAATCTCCGAAATGCTCTGCAGCGGCTGCGGTATATGCGTTAAAAAATGCCCCTTCAAAGCCATCAGCATAGTAAACCTGCCCGACGAGCTGGAGAAAGACTGCAGCCACCGTTTCGGACCCAACGCGTTCAAGCTTTTCAGGCTGCCCACGCCTTCACCTGGCATCGTTTTAGGCTTGCTGGGGCAAAACGGCATAGGTAAAACCACCACCCTGAAGGTTTTGTCGGGCGAGTTCAAACCTAACCTAGGCGACTTTGAGAATCCGCCCGAATGGAGCACGTTAATCCAGCACTATCGAGGCTCGACACTTCAAGAATACTTCCAGAAAATGAGCGAGAACAAACTCAAGGTTTCGCATAAACCGCAGTACGTGGACAAGATTCCGAAAGCCGTTTCGGGTAAAGTCAGTGAGCTTCTGGAGAAGGTGGACGAAAGAGGCGCATTAGGCGAACTTGCGGAGGAGCTTGAGCTTAAGAAGGTTTGGGATAGACCTTTAGAGGTGCTAAGCGGGGGGGAACTCCAGCGCGTGGCGGTGGCTGCCGCCTTAAGTCGCGAGGCTGACGTGTACCTTTTTGACGAGCCGTCCAGCTACTTGGACGTGAAGCAGAGACTGCAGGTTGCCAAAGCCATACGGAGCTTGAAGGAGCAGCAGAAAACGATAATCGTGGCGGAACACGACTTAGCCATCATCGATTACTTGTCGGATCAGATATGCGTGTTCTATGGGGAGCCAGCGGTCTACGGCGTTGTCTCGCACGTTCACGGCGTCCGAACGGGCATAAACATTTACCTGCAAGGCTATATTCCCGACGAGAACATCCTGTTCCGCAAGGAATCCATCGTTTTCCACGAAAAACCGCCGAGCGTCAGCGTGGGTGCTGGCGAGACCTTGCTGGCTTGGAAGTACATGGAGAAGAAATTTGCAGAATTCCAACTAATTGTGGAGCCTGGGGAAATTAGGCGAGGTGAGGTTATTGGCATTCTGGGACCGAACGGAATTGGGAAGACAACTTTCGTGAAGATTCTGGCTGGACTTGAGGAGACGGATGATAAGCAGAAGTTTGGCGAGTTGACGGTGAGCTATAAGCCACAGTACATAGCCGCGGAATATGAAGGCACAGTTCAGGAACTTCTTATGGGCGTGGCTAAGGAAAATTTTACGTCAAGCTGGTACAAGACGGAGATTCTTCAGCCTTTAAGCGTTAACGTGCTTCTGGACAGAAACGTCATGGAACTCAGCGGTGGAGAACTGCAGAAGGTCGCGGTTGCCGCTTGCTTATCTCGCAAGGTTGACTTGTTTTTGCTGGATGAGCCGAGCGCCTACTTGGATGTGGAGGAAAGGCTGAAAATGGCGCGCGCCCTCAGACGGATAATTGAAGCCCAAAACGTGCCCGCGTTCGTCGTGGAGCATGACGTGGTTACTCAAGACTTCATCGCCGACAGGCTTATGGTTTTCAGCGGAGACCCCGGTGTGAACGGCACTGCGAATCCGCCTACAACACTGCGAAAAGGAATGAATGTGTTCTTGAAAGATATGGATGTCACGTTCCGCAGAGACTCGGTGACTCGGCGCCCCAGGGTTAACAAGGAAGGCTCAAAACTTGACAGTTTCCAGAAGAAGATTGGTGAATACTATTATACGCGTCTGCAGCAAAAATGAGCTATCTGGTTTTAACTCATGAGAAAAATGCTGTCTGGTGTTGACCTCTTCGCTTGATTTTCTGCGAACAGCGGAGTTAAATTAAAGAATAAGCGTAAACATAACGTAAGCGAATCATGATGAGAAAGGATCAAAGTGGTGGAGGCTAAAAGTGGCAACAGCAACCTTTGAAGAAATCAGTGCATCCGACTTTTTCTACCGTAACCGCGACATTGCGGGCTTCACTAACCCTTCCAGAGCCATATTCGCGGCGATCAGGGAGCTTGTGGAGAACTCGTTGGATGCTGCAGAAAGCCTCAAGATACCGCCAGACGTTTACGTGCGTCTCTCTTTTGAGGGCGAAGCAAGCCAAGACACTCAAATCTACAAGCTCAGAGTCGAAGACAACGGTTCTGGAATACAGCCTCGGTTCATTCCTTCAGCTTTCGGTCAGGTTCTCTTCGGTTCAAAGTACAAGCTGAAGCAGACGAGAGGCACCTTCGGCTTAGGCGGCAAAATGGCCGTGCTCTACGGGCAGATCATGACGCATCAGCCTGCCTACGTAACTTCAAGCACCGGCTCCGCCAAGATTTACTCTTTTAAGCTCATGATGGATATTCAGCGCAACCGCCCCATAATCCTCGACCGCAAAGTGCTCATAAACAAGGAACAGTGGCGCGGAACCATCGTGGAATTCACCCTTGAAGGCGACTACCTGCGGGCTCGACCCAAGATTCTGGAGTACTTCAAGCAGACTGCTATGGTGAACCCCTACGCGAACTTGACGTTTGTGGATCCGAAGGGCAGGCTTTACAAGTTTAATAGGGCTACCACGGACATGCCTGACCCGCCAAAAGAAACCGAGCCGCACCCATACGGCGTTGACGTAGAACTTCTCCAGCGGCTCATTCAAGTGACGCCGTACAAGAACATGCAGGAGTTTTTGAAATTTCATTTTCACCGAGTCGGCGACATCACCGCGAAGAAGTTTCTGGAGTTCAGCGGCATAAACCCATCGAAGAACCCGAAGAAGCTTTCGCATCAGGAAGTTGTTAAACTGATGCAGCACTTGAAGAAGTTCAAGGAGTTCTTGCCGCCTGACGCCAGCTGCTTGTCTCCCTTAGGGGAAGAACTTTTGAAAGCTGGAATCATGAAGGAGCTAAACCCCGAGTACCTGGTTGTGAATCAACGCAAGCCTTCAACTTACGCGGGGCACCCGTTTATCATCGAGATGGGCATTGCCTACGGCGGCGAGATTCCCAAGAAAGGAAGCTTCGTCATCTACCGTTTCGCCAACAAGATTCCGCTGCTTTACGATGAGGCAAGCGACGTCTCATACAGAGTGATAAACTCCATGAACTGGCGCAGATACAAGGTTTCCCCTGACATGCCCATCGCCATTGTAGTGCACATCTGCAGCACCAAAGTG
The DNA here is from genome assembly GCA_964587975.1 of uncultured Candidatus Bathyarchaeia archaeon. Classification (GTDB taxonomy): domain Archaea; phylum Thermoproteota; class Bathyarchaeia; order Bathyarchaeales; family Bathycorpusculaceae; genus SG8-32-3. Next base: position 14,159 of record CAZPND010000028.1, on the reverse strand, counting down.
CCATACAAAACCGTCGGCAAAGAGTTCATATCAGACCGACCCGAAGTCAGACGCGAAGTGGCAAACGCGCTGCGCGAGGTGAGCCGTCAACTTCAACATTTCTTGTCCAAACGCGAACACGTCGACAGGGAGAAACGGCGGCTCAGCGTTTTCGCCAAATACCTGCCAAGAATCGCAGAGTTTTCCACGATTCTCGCTGGAAAAGAGAAACGTCCTGACATTCAAAAATTGATAAAGAGCGTGCAAAAATATGACACAGAAGAAAAGTAAAGGCGTTATTGCCGAGAAGAAACACGAAATAATGGGTAGCCTAAAGAAGCTAGGCACACAAATTTACGACCAACTGGACAGCGGGGTCTTCCCCACAATCACCATGCCCAGCCGCTCCACGGAGAACATTCACTACGATCCAGACCTTAGGCAGTATGTCCTAGGCGAAAAAAGCGTAACCCGAAGCGCCCGAAACATCCGTCACGTGAAACCTTTCACACAGCTCGCGTGGGCTGCCATGTTCTCAAACGAACTCACGTTTCACCGTAAAACCTCAACCCTAAGAGACGTTTACTATTCCGCCCAAGCCTACAACATGACCTTCAAAGACCAGCAAGAATCCAACAACATAATAACCGATTTAGAAACAACGACTGGTCGCTCCAGAGAGGATTTCAACATTTTTCCTGAAGAACGCTCCGCGGTCTTCGGAGACCTCACCATAGAATACACCGTGCCAGGCTACGAAGGCAAAACCCTAAACCTCTCATCACATCCTGACGGCGTCTTGATTGGACCAGCGTTGACTTCCTCCGAATTCGCAAGCACCAAAGCGGACAAGGTCATCGCCATAGAGAAAGGTGGCTTGTTCACCCGGTTTATCGAAGAAAACGTGCACACAAAACATAACGCCGTGCTGGTCCTAACGGCGGGTCAAGCGCCCAGACAAACACGTTACTTCATAAGACGCTTACATGATGAACTGAAGCTGCCCGTTTACATTTTCACTGATGGCGACCCATGGGGAATGCACATAGCCATGGTCATAATCTCCGGCTCAGCGAACGCAGCGCACCTGCGGGAGTTGACCACGCCTGACGCGGTTTGGAGCGGCGTCTGGGCTTCAGACATCGTCAACTACAAGCTACCCACTGACCCGCTGGACGATGTAGATGTTAAACGGCTTCACGAGTTGCAAAGAGACCCGCGGTACCAAGGAGACCCGCTGTGGCAAAGAGAAATCAAAACTTTCCTGAAGATACGGCGGAAAGCGGAGCAAGAGGCGTTCAGCCGCTACGGATTGACCTACATTGTAGATGAGTACTTGCCCGCAAAACTGGAGAACAAAGACAAAAAGAAGAAGTAAAATTTCATTTCTTTTTCAAAGGCATAAACGATACGGCTACGCCAGCTACACCTATCGAAAGCATGGTTAGAGCTAAAAGCGACCTTTCTAAGATGTTTCCGGTCTGGCAGGGAATGCCTGAAACCCAGCCTATTTGGAGCCTAATAGAAATAGCATGCAGAAACTATAGAGGGGAGGTCCGTATTGGCTCAGAAACCAACCAATAGCATGTTGAAAACCAGCGCTGCAGATTCCATGCAGTTTAGTATATATAGAGGGGGTATAGACTGCTCCGAGCAGCTATCCCGCAACAGTTTAATCCCGCCAACCGCCTCTACTCCACCAAGGTGCCCAACATTGCAAATATCAATCCGCTACTTCACCAGCCTCCGCGAAACAATCGGCAAAAAAGAAGAAACCCTCACCCTCCCAGACGACCAAACAGTCACCATCAAAACAATCCTCGAAACGCTCAAGCAGCGCCACGGCACACCCTTCACCGAATACGTCTACGACCCCAAAAACGGAGAACCCCGCAGCTTCCTCCAATTCCTCATCAACGGAAAAAGCGCAACAACACTCAACGGACTCCAAACACAAATGCAAAACGGCGATGTCCTCGCCATACTGCCACCCGTCGGCGGCGGCTAAAAAGCACCCCAAAACGGCGTCTTCTTCCGCATCATCTCCGCATACTCCTTCAAAACCTCCTGCTCCTCCACCGTAAGCTTATCCAAATGCGCCGACAACAAAGCCCTCGCATCAGGCTCAGGCACCTTCACATAAAGAATATCCTTCTCAAAAACATGTCTCCCCACGACAGGCTTGTCCATAGACACCGCTACCTGCAGCCCCTGCTTAGCCTCGGACACGGCTTTGCCTTTATCTTGGATCTGCTGCACCTCACCTAAGTCTGCACCATCTTCAGCCCTCAAAAGCGCATACTTCGGCTTCAGCTGTCCGCCTAGGATTTCCACCCCGAAAATAGCAGGCTTCGCCCTTCGAAAAACAAAACCTTCCAGGACCAAAATTTTGCAGGGCTTGACCAGTTTCCCGAATTCCTGCTCTATTTTAGCTTCTCGCTTCGTTTTAAGCCATTCCAAGTAATTATCAATCAAATTATAAATTATCGGCTCCCTAAAAATTTCAACACCCGCATTCGCAGCCTCCTCTTCGGCATCAGGCAAAATTTTAACCCCAAAAGCCAAAATAACCCCAAACAACGGCTCACGTGCCTTAACCACAGACGCCTCAACTACATCCCGCTTAGAAACATCACCCACATCCGCAATCCTAACCGGCACACCATTCTCCTTCAAAATCTCTGCCGTAGCCTCCAAAGACCCCAACGTGTCAGCCTTCAACACCACACCCTTAACATCAGTGGCAATCCTAATCTTCTTAACCTCGTCAGCAACAAGCTTAACATACTTCGCAGACGCTTCACCCCCAGGAACCGCATACAAAGGCGCACCCGCAAGCGCACCCTCCAAATCAGACGCCACAATTTTCACGCCCGCCGCCGCAAAAACACAGTCAACCGAGCTAAACCTGTCACGCGGATCTCTAATTTCATCCAAAGGTTTAGGAACAAGAATCGCCCGAATATGCGTCACAATCGGCTTCTCTTTACCGCCCACCACAATCAAATCGTCCTTCTGCAGTGTGCCATCGTAAACTATGATGTTAAGCGTTAAGCCTAAACCAGGCTCTTCCTTAACCTCAAGAACAGACCCCTTTGCGGGACCTTCCGTGGTCTGCAAACGCTTCTTCAGGTACTGCTGCGCCAAACCCACAAGAACCATCAAAAGCTCAGTCACACCCTCACCAGTCTTCGCGCTGGTAGGCACCAAAGCAATTGTTGATGTGAAATCTTTGATGTGGTCAAATCGGTCGGTGCGGAAGCCTAAACGGGAAAACGTGCCCATGATCTCGTAGAGTCTATTATCCAAACTTTCTTTGACAAAAGTGTCCTGAGAGGCGTAAGCCTTCAAGAAAGATGTAGACGACTGGGACTTCCAGCCTGGAACCCGGTCAATCTTGTTAACCGCCACTATAAAAGGCGTTTTGCGGGCTTTCAGAATTTCAATACACTCGTAAGTCTGGGCCTCAAAGCCTTTCAGAATATCAATGACGAGAACGGCTATGTCGGCGACGCTTCCGCCTCTTCGCCGTAAATTGGTGAACGCCTCATGCCCAGGCGTGTCCACAATCAGCAAACCGGGAATTTCAATTTCGCCTTTAAGCATGGAAAGCAAAGGCCCAATCAGCTGTTTGAGGGTTTCGACGGGGAAGAAGCTTGCACCTATATGCTGCGTTATGCCGCCTGCTTCCCTTGCTTGGACTGTGGTTTTTCTTATTTTATCTAGAAGTAGAGTCTTGCCAGTGTCGACGTGCCCTAGAACGCATACTATTGGTTGGCGGATTGGCATTTAGATTCCTCTTTTTGTTTTGTTGTGTATAAGTAGGGTTGCCAGAAAAGTAATGAGGGCTTTGGTTAATAAACACTCAGCCTGCAGCCGCGTAAGTCAAAGCTTAAGCTATTCTGGCGGTCTGACAAAAAGCAGGAATAAGCCGATGATTAGAACCAGGATGCCTAAGAAACCGAAGAAGCCAGTGAAAACGCCCAGAGCATCGGTGCTGGTGAGGGTGAAGTATAGGAATAGTGCGCCGATGATTACGAGGAGAAGTCCGAAAAACTTCTCTGCTAACGATAGCCAGAAAGTGTCTCCTTCACTCATGCCCATTCCTTCTTTTCCTTTTTCCGATGTGGTTCCTACATAAAACACGAACAGTTATTTTAAATTTCGCATGCCGATTGCGGTCTTTGCGGGCTGGAGAGGCGGATTTCACCTAGCGCTGTGCGGTGACTACCCCCCCTCTGTGGTTTTCTGCGTTGATTGGCTATTAGGCGGCAAACAGGTTCGTGTTCGTTTTTCAACATGCTATTGCGCGGTTTCTGCGCCAATGCGGACCTACCCCTCTACTGGTTTCTGCATAGAATCTCTAATAGGATCCAAATAGACAGCAAATATGCTCAAAGAAGTGTGTACTGCTATTTTTTGGGTTTTTCTGCCTGAGCCTGCACCAACTGCTTTGCGATTCGGCTTATAATTTGCTCTTTTGACCCTTTCTTCTCTACCAGAAGCATGCCCGTTTTTGCCCACGGCATCTTCGGATAGCCCTTATCCATCACCACTTCGAACTCCAAGCCCAGTTTCTGCGCGGCTTCTTGGATTTCCAGAATCTTCGGGGACTGCACCGCCAGGTTCTTTGGAACTCGTCGCCCGTTCTTTCTCGTTTTTGCCTGGTCGAAGTAGGCGGGCCAGATTATGATTTTGTCTTGTTTGCGCATGTTTTTCACCTTTCACTATTTGTGGGCGTAATAGGCTGTTAATTTCGCGTCGTTCTTGTCTACGCGAACGAAGCCGAACCGTTCAAACTGTATCACGGCGTCTGGCTTTAACTTTTTGCAGGCGCTTTCCGCGACGCCCTCATTCACGGTCGCATCAGGCATAACCACTTGGCATGGGTGTCCTTCGCCCTTTGGTATCCAATGGATAAGCTTGGCTTTAGCTTTTCTCGCCTCCTCGTAGGCTTCGCTGGCAAACGACGCTTCCACCAAGTCGGCGTTCACGCTTTCTATTTTGACGTTGAAAAGCTCCATCAGCCTAATTACCTGCCCAACCTCTGCGGCATCCGCATCTCTTTTTGCTATCCAGAAAACTGCTCCGTCTCTTGCTGGGGTCACAGTGTATTCTCTGAAACCTCTTTCAGGCTTTTCCGGATGCAGAGGCAGTTTAGCCCTGAAGATTTTTGGGATATACTTCACCTTCAGCGTGGTCGGCTCTGACACAAAGAAGTACCTGTCGCTTAAGGGGTCCAAGATTTTGCGGTTGTAAGCGTACAGGTTCTCCCAGCTTAACGTCACATCAGCCGTTTTAGGTCCAACATCAATTATCATTTTTTCGATGGCTTCAGGCGTTATCCCGCGCCGCCTTAAAGCCGCGAAGGTTGCCAGCCGCGGGTCATCCCAACCCGCGTACAAGCCCTCTCTCACGCCCTGAACGATTTTCGATTTGCTCAAGAACGCGCCTGTTATCTTTAGCCTGCCGTAGTGAATGGCTTCTGGGTAAGTCCAGCCCAGATACCTGTACATGTACTCTTGCCTGACTTTGTTGGTTAAGTGCTCTTTGCCGCGGATTATGTGCGTTATACCCATGAGATGGTCGTCTAGGCCTGTGGAAAAGTTGTAGAGCGGCCACACGCGGTACTTGCTTCCAACACGCGGGTGAGGATACTTTGCGGGGTTAATAATTCTGAGCGCAGGCCAATCCCGCACCGCAGGGTTCGGATGCTCCACGTCGGTTTTAACGCGGACCACGGCTTCGCCTTCACCGTAGCCGCCGTCCAGCATGCGTTGCCAACGTTCCAAGTGCTCTTTCGGCGGCAGGTCGCGGCAGTTGCATGGTTTTTTGGCTAACGATTGTTCCCTGAACTGGTCGGGCGTGCAGGTGCAAACGTAGGCGTTGCCTTCCCGCAGAAGCCGTTCCGCGTACTCGTAGTAAATCGGGAGCCTGTCACTCTGGATGTACTCCTCATCCGCCTTGCATCCCAGCCACGCAAGGTCTTCTCTGATGCAGTCGTAGAACTCCAAAACTGGCCGTTTCACCTTAGAATCTGTGTCCTCAAAACGCAGAATGAACCTGCCTTTGTACATGCGCGCGTACTCGTGGCTTAGGATTATAGCTCTGGCTGAACCTAAGTGCAGGACGCAGTCGGGGTTCGGCGAAAAACGCGTGACAATTTGCGTGTATTTGCTTGCGTTTGGCAGCGGTGGGAGAGCTTTTTCCTCCGCGGTTTTTTCTTTTTTGAGGGCTTCGGGCCACTTTTCCTCAACCATGCGCTTTTGCTCTTCACTGGAGAGGCTGTTAACCTCGTTAACTACCTTGCCGATTAAGCCTGAGAGTTCTTTCGCTTCCGTTTTTAGGTCCTGTCTTTCGCTGATTATCCTGCCGATAAGCGCGCCTGCCTGCGCCTTTCCGCCATGCTGCAACGCGTTCAGCAAGGCAGCTTTTTGAATAAGTTCTCTGAGGTCTTGGTCGTTTTCCAGTGTCAATTGTTTACCGCTCGTGAAGGTTAAATGGTTCTTTTAATCAAGAATTCCGCGAACGCTTTTAATTTTTCCTTCGCCTCTGACGCGGGCAAAAGCTTGTCCACTTCACTCCAGCTTTCCTCAACTATCCGCGCGGCAGTGCGCTTCACATGCGCTATGGAACCGTATTTCTGCATCAGAGCGATGGCTTCGTCGCGGAGCGCTTGGTCTGAAGTGTGCATGTTCAGAATCTGGATGAGACGCTGCTTGTCCGCGTTCCCCGCGTTTTTCAGCGTGTGAATCACCATCAGGGTTCTTTTTCCCTCGGTTATGTCTTGTCCGACGCCGCCCTTCTTCTCAGCAAACGCCTTGCCCGTCAAATCCAACACGTCATCCTGCATCTGGAACACCACGCCAATGCTCTCAGCGAAGCGACCCAGCTTCTCCACCAAATCCTTGTCTGCGCCCGATAGAACAGCGGAGATTTTAGCTGACATCCGCGCCAAAGTGCCCGTTTTATAAGCACACATCTGCAGGTAATCCTCCTCTTTAAGGTCGTCTGCGTTGGCGATGCCCCTGTGCCAAGTGATGTCCATGGCTTGTCCCAAGCTGAGGTTTATCATCTCCTGCACGTAAACCTCGTAGACATCGCGCAGCGTCTCAGCGGAAAACTCCGTTTTTTTCTCCATCAGCGGCAAAAGCGGAAGGTAGTACATGGCGTTCCCAGCGTTCACAGCGATGTCCACGCCGAAAACACGGTAAGTGCACGGCTTGCCTCTTCTAAGCTCCGAAGAATCCTCAATGTCGTCAACAATCAGGGTGCCGTTGTGAATAACCTCAGGGATGATGGCGAAGTCCAAGCAGTCCTCAGAGCTTTTGCCCAGTGCCTCGCAGATAAGCAAAAACAACGCGGGGCGCCATCGTTTTCCGCCTCGGTCCAGAATCTCCCAGATGGGTTCGGCAATGCCCTTGTTCACGGCTTCCAAGTTGCTGCTGTATTTGGGCGGGTTTATCTTGAAGAGGATGGAGTCCTCGGAAAATTCCCGTGGAATGTACTTTTCAATCGCTTTGTCGATTAAAGGTGCCTTTTCCTCAAGGAACTTTTCAATATCCACGTTAACGCGCTCCTCGCTTGGCGTAGCCTTCAACGTTGAAGCCTCTTGTTTTCAGCCACTCGGCAGTTATGCCCGTCACCACAACGGGCGTCTTCGCCAACTGCTGCACATTTTCCGCCCCTACAAGAAAAATAGCACTTTTCAACTCCTCTATAAAAATCGAAAGCAGGCTCTCTGTTTCTTCGGCACCTTCCACCGCGGTTTGAAGCACTGGCAAGGAAACACTTACCAAACAAGCGTTAAGCGCCAACGCCTTAGCCATTTCCACACCGGTGCGAACGCCGCCAGACGCAATCACCGGAATTTTAACAGTTTGAGTCGCTTCTACAAGGCTTACAGCCGTTGGGATGCCCCAGTCCCAGAAAACTCCACCCAACAAATGCTCCATGCTGGTTACTTCTGAACGGTAATACTCAACCGCTGCAAAGCTTGTTCCGCCCGCTCCGCCCACATCTATCGCCTTCACGCCCGCCGCCTCAAGCTTTTTCGCGTCTTCCGCGCTGATGCCTCCCCCAGTCTCTTTAACGATAACAGGTGTATCAAGCGCCCCCGCAATCTCGCCGATTTTTGCGAGAACACCCTTGAAGTTAGTTTGTCCTTCAGGCTGCACGGCTTCATGCAACGCGTTCAAGTGCACAGCCACTGCATCCGCCTCTATCATCTCCACCGCCTTCTTTACCTCTTTCACGCCGTACCCGTGGACAAGCTGCACTCCGCCTATGTTGGCGATCAGGAAAGCGTTAGGAGCTTTTTTTCTTGCTACGGCGAAAGTTTTTTCTAGTTTCGGGTCTTCTATGGCGGCGCGTTGGCTTCCCACACCCATGCCTAAATTCAAGCGCTCAACGGCTTCAGCTATAGCTGCGTTTATCCGCGTGGCTTCCGCTGTCCCCCCCGTCATAGCACCCACCATTAACGGCGCAGAAAACTTGTGACCCAAAACGGTCGTGGACAAGTCGATTTTTGCCATATCAACTTCAGGCAACGCACGGTGAATAAACTGGACATCTTTGAAGCCTGTGGTGGCGTCTTTGGCTTGCGCCGCCTCGTTCAGACAAATCTTGATGTGGTCTGCCTTGCGTTTCTCTGTTTCTTCCGCCAATCCTACTCCTTCCGTATGACTGTTCCTTCTACCGCTTCTCCCATAAGAGCTTTGTAAACGCGGTTCGGCTTGGCCGCGTTCACCATCGTCACTGGAATGCCTTGGGCTATGGCGGGGATAAGTTCCGATACCTTGCCGAGCATGCCGCCTGTAACGTCTGCCGCGGTGGACCCGCCTAGCTTTGTCTTGATTTTTTCAAGTTCGCTCACAGTGAGGCGCGCGTACATCTTGGCGGTTTTTTCCACCTTTGGGTCTGCGTCGTACAAGCCGTCCGTGTCCACTCCGATTATGATTTTCTTTGCCCCGAGTGTTATCGCTAGGTGCGAAACTAGCTGGTCGCCCGAAAGCACCGTGAATCCCAGCTTCCCGTCTAGGGTTGCGTCTCCATAAAGAACTGGCACAAAACCCATTTTCAAGTACGATTTAAAAACCGCGTCTTCAAAGGTTTTGATTCTGCCGTTTTCCGTTATCACGCAGCATGAGGGGGCGACGCTTATGGCGGGGATGTTGTGCCACACCAGCGAGTCCATGACTAAGCCGTTGAGAACCGTCATGACGTGGTGGGTTTCGGCGAACCCAACTTTCTGCGTTTCCTCGCGTAAGCCTTCTTTTATGCCGTATTTTTGGGCTGTGGGGTGCCCGAAGCTTCCGCCGCCGTGCACTATCACCAAGTTCTGGACTTGCGCTTTTTGAATCTCTTCTGCCAAACGGTTTATGACTTCGGTTCGGGCGGCAAGTTCGCCATCTTTATTGGTAATCACGGAGCCGCCGATTTTCAGGATTACAGGTTTTGCCTCGCTCAATTCTCACATACCTCAATCTGTTAAGTCGCTAAACAGTTAATTTTACGTTATGGTGACGACGTCTCCGTCTATGCGGATTAAGTCGCCCGTTTTTATCTGAGAAATATCAATCTTGTCCACGCACGGTATCTCAGAGATTATCGCGCCCACGGCAACCACGGTCTCACACTCGCGGTTAATCATTCCAGCAGGAGCCACCCCGTTCTTCTTCATCCGGTACAGTGTGTAAGAGCCAACAGTTGACCCTTTACCATTCGGAAAAACCAGTATCTTGCCTTTCACGCTTTTTCCTTGCAACTCATGCCCTTTCTCGATTATTTCACCCGTGTTCGGGTCCACTCCACCGTAAAAAGAGATGGGCTGCGAAGTCACCAACGCTTCTTCCTGCGCCGTCCCCTTCGAGATGATTCTTCCCTTCAACTCCATTTCCCCGTCACCGCCGCTTCCACGCACTCTTCTAAACTGCCCATCTTCGTAAGCATCTTGTTATGCCGCGAATAGTAGCAGCCTTTCGCTGAGGTTGTCGCCACCGACTTGAACCTGCCTTTCAGCGGGGCGACTGCCATGCAGGTGTCACACGCGAATTTTCCGCCCGCACGCTCAATCACCTCGGTGTACCCTCGTTTGTCCGCCAACTGCTTCGCAAACCGTGAAGTGGCAACCCAAAACTCCGTGTTCGCAGAAATTTTCCTGCCCTTCACCAACTCGGCTATCGCGGCGATTTCCTTGATGGAGCAGTGAGGACAGCCCACGCACACCAGTTCGATGTTCTCGACTTCGTCGTTGATGTTCTCGTACGCCTCTCTAATATCCGCGTCTTCCACGGTGACCGCGTCTTTCGGAGGCTGATGCATTTCTGACCCGGGAGTTATGCCCTGCATGTAGAAAAGCGGTTTAGCCCCATACGTCACCACCGAAGCGCAGAAAGACTTCAACTCGTCCACTTCCGCGTCTTTTATGCCCGTTATGTACGGTATCTTGTTCTCCGCTTTCTTCCCGATGCTGTAGCCGAGAGCGCCCCAATCCGAGATATTGACTAAACGCGTGTTTACTTTGACGTGGATGTCTGGCACTCGGTTCTCGTCCAGATGAAGCCCGTAGCATGGAGTCTTGCCCACGAACGCCGCTGCAAGCGCCGAAGGTCCGCCTTCCCTGTTTGTTTTTGCTCCGATGACCGAGTTTGCAAAGGTTACGGCTGACGATTCGGACCATGCAACGTGTTCCCCGTAGCGGGGTAGGTTGCCAATCAGGTATGGCGTGCACGTGCATGAGATGAGTATGCCCATTCTTGTGAATGCGTCTATGACCATGTTTTGTTTTTCCGCGAATTCCTCGCTGATTCCGAGTTGCCTCCAGTTCTCCAAATCCATGCCCGCAGGGTTCAAAGTTGTAAGCACCTTGACTCTGCCGTCTTTGGCGAGTTCATTTAGGAATTCTAGTCCTGCGTCGCCGAGGTTGTGGTAGGAGACGCCTGCCACTTGGACGGAACCCACTTTTATGAGGCGTTCAGCCCCGTAGATGTCGCCTAGGGCGACGAGGATTTCCATGGATTTTCTTACGGCGTAGCCTTCTTCGCCGTTGAGCATTTTTTCTTCTTCTTTGGTGAGGTGCATGAGGATCACAGGTAACTGTTTAAGTCGACTTTTCGGTACCTTTCTTTCACAAAGCTCTTGTCCGTTTTACCCGAGGGAATCGTGGCGTCTAAGCCCATCTTGCAGGTTCGCGCTTTTTTCCCTTCCGTCAAGTCTCCAGACGGGTCAAGAGACGAGCCACGCTGGTTAGGTAGGATGACGGCGTTTTTGTCCGCTTGGAACCTTGTGGCGATGGCCCATTCCACATCGTTCGGGTCGTAAATGTTTATGTCATCGTCAACTATGACGCAGTGCTTCAGCGACTTGTGCCCTTCAAACGCCGCCGCTATCGCTTTCTTTCCGTCATCTGGGTTCTGCTTCTTTATCTGGACAACGGCGTGGAGCCAACTGCAGCCGCCAGGCGTAATGTAAACATCACGGCATTCGCAGACCTTGTTCACCTCATTAAAGATGGTAGGCTCTTTCGGCATACCCATCAAGAACTGATGCTCATGCCTTCCAGGCAACAAGGTTTGGTAAATGGGCTTCTCCCGATGAGTGAGGCATTTGATTTCCACGACTGGCTGCTGCCTTATCTTGTCAATGGTTCCCGTCGTGTCCAAGAACGGTCCTTCCGCGGCTTTCTCTTTGGTTATTCTGCCTTCCAACACGATTTCGCAGTCTTTCGGAACCTCCAGGTCTATGGTTTTGCACTTCACCAGCTCTGTTCGTTCCAGCGCGTTGGCCATTCCCAACTCGTCCACGCCCTTCGGCAAGGATGTGGCAGCGGCAAGCAGAACAGCAGTGGAGTTGCCTATGCAAATTGCGACGTCAAGTTCTCCGCCAGCCTTTTTGAGAGCAGTGTCCGTGCCTCGTTCCTCGACGATTCGGGCTACGAAACGGTTCTTGCCTATCAGCATGAGCCTGTGGAAGCACATGTTTCTGCCCAGTTCAGGGTCGCGCACGATGGAGACCGCGGACGCGATGTATTTTCCGCCGTCTTTTTCCGTGTAGCGCATGATAGGCAGCGTTGTTAAATTGACCGCTGGCTCCACCACTTCTTGGCATTCTCCGTTCGCCACAATCTCGGGCGGCAGAGGGTTTTCTATGGCGCTGGATAAGTTGTGCAGCAAATGTTCTTTTTTCAGGTTTAAAGCTCGGCCAATTAATTCTTTTGAAGATAATAAGCCACCTACAACGGGGATGCCCGCTTCTTTGACGTTTTCAAAAAACACGGGTTTTTCACTCAGCGCTTCAATGACACCTGCCATCTCGTATTCGGTGGACACCGCCTTGCTTATACGCGTTAATTCGCCGCTTTTTTCAAGCGTTTCCAAGAAACTTCTAAAACCCAATTCACATTCGCCTTGCTTTCTAATTGTTTATTATTCTCTTAAATTTTTTCAACCCCGATTTTCGTTCTCAACACTTCGAACCCTGCTTTTTCGATGGCTGAGGCAACTTTCTCCTGCAGTTCCCTTGTCGGGGTTAGCGCGGTCATGCAGCCTCCGCCGCCGCCACCGGTCAGTTTAGCGCCATAAGCGCCTTGTTTTCGGGCTATGTCCACCAGCAAGTCAAGCTCGCGGCTTGAAACCTCGATGTCCTGCAGCAAACGATGGTTCTCGTTCATGAGTTCGCCCATTTTTTTCAGGTCACCGGCTTCCAACGCTTTCCGTCCTGCGTGCGCCAGCGCTTCCGCCTGCTTGAACAACGGGTCATGCTTCTGCGGGTTTTCACGTTTTCTCTTCGCCACGCCTTCCACCATGGCTTTCGTGTTCGCTACCCTGCCCGTGCTGCCTATGACTATCTCCACTGGCTTCTTTATGCTGATTCTTTCGATGGTGTTGGCTCCGCCCGTCAGGTTTTTCTGGAACCACATCAATCCGCCGAAAGTGGCTGCCGTGTTGTCGATGCCTGACGGGTTCCCGGCATACGCCTTCTCCGCCTCATAGGCAACCTCATTAATTCGTTTGTCGGGCACTTTCATGCCAAGTTCTTCAGCGATGGCTCGGGCGATGGCTACGCTGCTTGCCGCGGAAGCGCCTAGCCCACTGAAGCCGGGCAGGGTGCCACCTATCCAAATGTTCAAAGGCGTTTTAGGGTTGATTCCCATGGCTTTCAGCATGCGGTCGATGGATTCAAGCTGCTGCAGCCGTTTTTCTTCGCTGTAGCCTTTCGCGGTTTTCCTCTCATCCTTGACGACGATTCCGTTTCCGGTTTTTTTAACTTCTGCGTCAGTCGTAGAGTCGATAGCGGAAACGATGCCGGGTATTCCGTGAACGACGAAGTGTTCGCCAAATAAGATGACTTTTCCGTAGCCTGAGCCTTTTCCCATTACTGAGCACCTGAAGGTAGGTATTGTACGAATTAGATAAAAACGTTCTTTTTAACTGAGGTTCCGCGGCGGCTTTCTCCACTGAGTTCAGGTTTTTATTGACAGTTCATAAGTTATTTACCCCTGCTTCAGTAACATGTTATGTGCCTGGTGACTAGTCTTTGAAGGCGTTATCCAAGAAGCGCAAGCATCAATCTACGCGAAACTTCAGCTTTCACGTGTCCGCAGCCAGCATGCTCAAGTACCAAGCCGCATGGTACTCCGCATTCATCGCCGTTTACATATGGTTTCTGTATTGGGTGTGCTACGACTTTTTCGTTTGGCACAAGCCGATTGCTGAAGTAAACGTGGTGAATTACGTCGGGTCGGTTGCAGCAATAGTGTTGATGTGGACAGGAGCCAAAATTTTGAAGCGTGACCGAATCAAGGCGGAAAGCCCGCAACAAAAATTACTGCCGCCAAAACCGCTACGGCGCAAACGGCCGCAAAAAACTGCTCCTCTTGCTGCTCCAGTTGCTGCCCCCGCCAATTCCACCTGCACTCACCATCTCGGCTATCTGAACCAGCGCCAGAAGCAACAGGAAATACCTGCCGAATGCCTCACATGTGAACACGTAATCAAATGCATGAGCTCCACAGACTAAACAGCGCTGCGCTTTCATGTTTTATCCCCTTTCACTCAGCAACCTACACCAGTGGCACCTGCTTTTCCATGCAAAAACCTTAAACTGCACAGCGTGAAGTGTAAAGGGTTGGTGCGGGGGTACCCGAGCCAGGTCTAAATAGGCGGCCAGATCCGAAGCCT
>CAZPND010000027.1:0-19907 GCA_964587975.1 uncultured Candidatus Bathyarchaeia archaeon | reverse complement strand
ATACCCCCTCTATATATAAAAAGGACACTCTAAGTGTGTTTTTTCATAAAGTGTGTATTTTTTTACACTTAAAGTGTAAAAGCATAAAGTGTCTTTGTGACCACAGATATGCTTTATTTTTTTAAAAAAATATTCTTTTAATTCGTAAATTTCACCTTCCCCCTAATAAGCGAGTTCAGTATTCTTCAGATTCCTCTTAATCTATAATCATAATCGAAAAGTTCAAGTGTGATAACTAATATTCATTTGGAAGGGCGTAAACAGTTTTGCATTCAAACAAAAAACAACAAACAGTCATTCGGACGTTTCGTATCAAAGCAGAGTTGGATGATGTGCTTAAGAACGAAGCAGAGAGACAGGGCGTCAGTGTCAATCATTTGGTGAATTCAGTTCTTCAGAAGTATGCTTCTTTTGATAGGTTAGCTAGAAACGGCAATTTCATCACTCTGACAAAACATGTTTTTGGTGAGATTCTAAAAGGCATTCCACTGGAACGGTTGGCTCAGGCGGGCGACAACGCAGGCCAAAAGGACATCCGAGACGTTCTGGATATGCTGGGACTACCTAAGGATTATGAATCCTTTACTCACATAGTAACAAAGCTTTTTGGGGCGTCTGACCGTGCGATGTGGTTCAACTGTTATCGCAGCATTCAAGAAAACCGCGCTTTCCTGCATTTGCAACATGACCTTGGACGCGGGTGGAGCGTTTTTTTGCAGCATTATTTTCTATCTTACCTAAAATCCTTAGACATCGATTGTGAGGCGAAAGTTTACGATTATGCATTGAACCTTAAAACTCTTAGGCAACACCCTTTTCTCCATAGCGGGTCGGATAAGTTCCATGAAAACTCGAAAAGAAAAGAGTAACTTAAATCCAAATTACATTCGAATGAGATTGCGGATGAACGCGTTTTTTAGTTTAAGGACACTCTATTCTGGATTTTGCGTTGAAGTAGGTAGCTTTTTCATAGAATTCTAGTATGTCTGTGATTATACTTCCTGCTTGGTCTGCTAGCATCTGGTATTGCTCAATTTTTTCAGGTGTGAGCATGTTTTCGCGTGGGTCGTTCATTTGGATTAGGCCGATTATCTGGCCCGCTGCGTGTATGGGGATTAGTGCGACTGATTCGTATCCGTAGTTGTGGCATGTGTTTCGGGTTCTGCCGATTTCCTGTTTTTCTTTTTCCGTTAAACTTTCAAGCAGCTGGGTGGTGCTGTTAGTCCAGAACGCTCCTTCTTTAGTGAAATATTGATAGTTTGGATTGAATCTTCTTTTGAGTACGTTGCCGCACATGCATTCTACAACGGGGGAGCCGTCGGCATCCAAGACAAGATTGCCTTGCTTGTCTTTCACGTTAAGCGTGCACTCTTTTTGAACGAAGATTTCTGGGAAGCCAATGTGTTGGAAGTAAGGATAGTCGCTGTTTTCCCGTAGTCTCATGGCTACGCTTTGGAAACCAGAAGATTCCCGTATTGTCTGAAGACCCTCTTTTAACACAAAATTGAGCATGTTAAGCTTTGTTGACCTTTCAATCATTTGACATACCCTCGTTTCCCCACTCTCTCTAATATTGTTTAAGTAAATAAATTAAATGAATATTTTAGATTGCACATTATATCAAATGTAATTCAGTGTAATCGTTCGATTTTTATAGACAAAAACTCGTTTTGAAGTAGTTTATAACGAAAAGGAGAAAACGAAGACTTGATTGATGAATTATTAGCTAAGAACAAAAAACTGTCTATAAAAACGTTAATGGCGTTGCTTCTGACACTGACCATTACTTTTACACTTATGACCATACCAAATGCAAATGCTGCAAATTATCCCGACTACGCTTACATTACCGTTTCGCCAAATCCTGTTGGCGTAAACCAAGCAACCCTCGTAGTAGCATGGCTAGACCGACTCCCCCTAGTTTACTCTAATGGAACGGAAACAGTATGGGAGAATCTCAATATAGAAATTACTACGCCCACTGGAAGCAAAGAAACCATCGGTAACATCAATACCGATCCTATTGGATCAACATTCATTCCATACACTCCAAAACAAGTGGGAAACTACACATTCCAAATGAGCTTCCCTGGACAAACGGGAATAGATGGAAACTACTACGAACCAGCCACCAGCAACATTTTCAATTTAGTTGTACAGGAACAGGAAATACCTGGCTGGTCACCAGCGCCTCTCCCAACTGACTACTGGACACGCCCAATATACGGAGAGAACAGAGAATGGAGCAAGATAGGTGGATACTGGTTCGGCATGCCAGTGACGTTCGGAAGCGGAGCAACCTCTTCTGGCGGTTTCAACCCGTACTCGACAGCCCCAGAAACTGGCCACATAATCTGGACTAAAGAACAAGCGTGGGGCGGCATAGTTGGAGGCGCAAGCGACACCGCTTACTACACAGGCTTATCATACGAAGGCAAATATGGACCCCCAATCATAATGGAAGGCGAACTCTTCTACAATACACCGCTGTCTAACCAAGGTAGTTCTGGAGGCGCCGTCTGTGTAGACTTACGCACAGGAGAAGAAATCTGGCATCAGCCCATAACACTGACGTTAGGCGAGATTTACGATTATGAATCACCGAACCAACACGGAGCTATTCCCTACTTATGGAGAACCGGAGGCACATATCGCATGTATGACCCGCGCACTGGCGAGTTGCTTTTGACACTTGAGAACGTCACTTCTGGCAGAAGTAGAATAACGAATGGACCGAACGGAGAACTACTAGTTTACGTGCTTAATACAGCAGCACAGCAGCTTTACATGTGGAACTCAAGCTATGCACCATACTTCTTACTAGGAACGATTGGCACCAGTGCTTGGCAATGGAGACCACCCATCGGAACTACACAAGACTGGACTGCAGGGATTCAATGGAACGTCTCTGTACCTGCGTTGCCGAGTAACACAAATTTTGCGTGTATAGGTGAAGGTACAGTTATTGCAGCTGGTACAGCTGATCCTAATACAATAACTGCTGTCGGCTTTGACACGACAACTGGCGATCTGAAATGGATGACGAATATTACCAGTAATGCGGCTGTTCGTCCAAACTATTTCATAGTTCCAATAGGCGATGGCATTTTCACCTTTTTCCAGCAAGAAACACGTGAATTCTATGGCTACAGCATTGAGACGGGCAAGCTGGTTTGGGGACCCACAGAACCCTTCGACAATCCTTGGGGTATGTTCACTTCAAGCACGAATGGTCTCGGGGCTTCCAATCCACAAATAGCTTACGGAACACTCTACGCAGGTGCATACGACGGAGTATTACATGCTTACAACGTAACAAATGGAGAAAAACTTTGGGAATACTATTCTGGAAACTCAGGACTTGAAACGCCATACGGTGCGTATCCGTTTGGCAGCGGCACGTTCGCTATCGCTGACGACAAAGTGTACATTGCGACGGGTGAACACAGCCCTAACTCGCCTATGTGGAGAGGCGGAGCAATTCATGCAGTCGATGCGCATACTGGAATCGGCGTGTGGAACCTCACGGGATGGTGGCAAAATCCAGCAATAGCCGACGGTTATCTAGTGGCATTCAACAACTATGACAGCCTTGTGTACTGCATCGGAAAAGGCCCCACAGCCACTTCGATGTCAATTCAGAACAACATAGTAACTCTTGGCGACAGTGTACTGGTACAGGGCATGGTGACGGATGAGTCTCCAGGTGCAAAGGAACCGGCGCAAGTAGCACGGTTTGCTAATGGTGTTCCCGCAATAGCTGACAAGGATATGTCGCCTTGGATGGAGTACCTCTATATGCAGCAGGCGAAACCCACAGACATTGACGGCGTTAAAGTTGTCATAAGCGTGCTTGACCCGAACGGTAACTACTACGTAGTCGGCAATACTACAAGTGACGCAAACGGCTTTTACAAGATGATGTATCAACCAGAAGTTCCAGGAGAATACACCGTTATCGCATCTTTCGAGGGCTCTGGGTCCTACTGGAGTTCACAAGCTGTAACCGCTATCGGCGTAAATGAAGCGCCTCAAGCAACACCTGAACCCACGCCTATACCACCATCTACTGCTGACATATACTTGCTTCCAGCAACGCTTGGCATAATCATAGCAATCGCAGTAGTCGGGCTAGTAATAATCCTGATGCTGAAAAAACGGTAAGCATAAAGCTAAAGTCAAAAAATCTTCCCCTTCTTTTTCGGGGTAACACACATAAAAGGAGAATAATCGGGGCTGAGTGGGCTCTGCAGCAATTAAGCTAACAGTAGCAGTCTGTTGGCAAATTACATCCTTTCTCCTTGAGTCGCGTCTACAGAGCCCCAGCAAACCCTCGATACGGATTGAATAATCGTTTAGTAGCTGCAACAAAAAAGCCGCGCGTAGTAAAGCTATGAAATGTTGATGACGAAAAGTTGTGTTTGGCTCTGATGTTGCTGTTGTTCTGGAGTATTGGAAAGACCTTGACTGAGCATGTACATTTTGTACATCAACTTCAGGTTTTGCCACATTGCGTTGTTCTCCTAATATAAGTGAGGTTTAAACGCACTTTACGAAGTTTAGATATAGAAAAACAGGCTGTTTCATCTTTCCCCAAGTTTCCGCAATCGCGCGTCTAAGTCGTTAAACATTTTAGCATAAAATTTTGACAAGGATTGTGTAACAATCTCGACTCTTTCTTTGCCGTCTTCCGTTTTTTCGAGTTTCTTCTCCATTTCTCCAAATGTTTCTTTTTGCATCCGTTGAAAATACGTTTCTTCTTTCGACATCTTATTTCACCTACCATACAATAGAAGAAGAAGGTAGTTGTTAAATGTTAAATCTCGCTTTCGTCAACGTTTTTCGGTCGAATGTTTGTATCTTGTCGCCATCCACATTTAGGACAAACAAGGCTAACGTAGAATTCCCCAACTTCAAACGATGCGTTCGGTGAAATCCACTTACCTTTTTCATTCTTCATGTATTCAAGCTGTGTTCGGCATTGACGGCAAGTCTTTACGTAATGATTTTCTTCAAGTTTCACAGTCGGCATTTCAACACATCTGTTACTATTTTAGCTTCGTTTAAGATATATTGGTTGTTCGGGTCTTTCCTCGGGTTCCGCTTCAAGCCGCGTTTTGTGGGATCCGTTCGCTCTAAGATTGCGCCTCGGTGTTGCCGTGCTGGTTTCGCGTGGTGCAACGGGGGCAAAAGCTTGGTCAAGAAATCTTTACTAAGAAAAAGCGGGTTAGTCAAGAAATCTTGATAAAAACGCTTTTACAGCAGAAACAGCCCAGCATTTAACAGGGATTGCCTGTGAAAAAGAAACTATTCTTAGCTATAGGACTCCTATCACTTTTATCATCATCAATGGTTTACATGCACTTTTCGGTAATCGTGAATGCTGCGGCATCCTTTAATGTTCATTCAGGAGACTCGATTCAACAGGTAATAAACTCAGCTCAGAATGGAGACGTGATTTTTGTTCATGGAGGAACCTACCCAGAAATGTTAGTTGTGAACAAGACCGTTTCGCTGATTGGGGTCAACAATCCGCTTATTGAAGGAAATGGGTCGGGAAGCGTAGTTACCATAAACGCGCTTAATGTGGTCTTTAACGGGTTCACCATAGAAAGAACCATCGACGGTAGCAATTGGGACAACGGGGTCAGCATAACTGGCATAAGCAAAGGCTGCAACGTGAGCAAAAACAAAATCAGCAATAACTATTACGGCATATACGTTAACTTCTCTTCAGACAACTACGTACATGAAAACAGCATTATGGAAAACACGGTTGGCATAGGCATCGAGAACTCTTCAAGTAACACAATTTCGGCGAACCATGTGACGCACACAGGAGCTGGTGGCATCTGTTTATCTGGCTCTTCAAACAACACAGTATCTTTGAATAGTTTAGAAAACATCGGTGTCGGCGGCATCGCTCTCTTCTTCTCGTCATGTAACACTATATTTGGAAACAACTTGTCCTCATTTGGGAATATAGGCATACTGCTAAGTCTTTCTCCAGGCAATAACGTTTCTTCAAACAACATAGAAGACAGACTGAACGACTACGGCGTCAAGCTGCAATGGTCTTCAAACAACAGCATATCAGGTAACTACATAAACAAAAACCAATACGGTATTTATGTTGTTGATTCTTCAAATAACTCCATCTCTGCAAACAAAATAACAAACAACCGTTTTGGAGTTATACTGAATTCTCCGAACAACACTTTAACGGCGAACAATTTTGCAAATAACGAGGTTGGCATAAGCATAGCTTTCTCAAATAATACTCTATACCACAACAACTTTATCAACAACACAGCCCAAGCTTATTTCTACGAGCTATCTGATTCTAATTCATGGGATAACGGCTACCCTTCAGGCGGCAATTACTGGGACGACTACCTTGGAACCGATGCTAATGGCGACGGAATAGGCGATACTCCATACATAATCGACGCAGAAAACATCGACAGATATCCACTTATGAACTCGTTTGGCGATTGTCAGCCTTCTCCCAGTCCGTCACCGACTCCCTCTCCAACACCTTCTCCACGGTCTAATCCAAGTCCCCAAGAGTCTGCAATTCTAGGAAGATTGATTGGTCTTGACCTGTCAAAGTACTCGATAACTTCAGAAATACAGCAACCAACGGACTTCGAAGGCATTCCTATCAAGACGACGATGTATACTCTCATGTCACATGATGGCTGGCTAAGGCTGTGGGTCGAGTTTGCAAATGGACAACTGTTTATGATAAATGTACTTGACATATATGGAAATCAATCCTTCACTAAACCAGCCACAAGCGCCAGCGCTACGGAGATGGCCAAAGAATTCCTCGGCAACTACCAAGAGTACACTGGTGACCCGGTTTACGGAGAACTAAAGTCTATGCTTGATGATGTAGACCTCAGCCAAAAAGTTAACACGACCTCAGGGAACGCAGTACTTGAAGTCTATGCTACTAATGATGCGCGCCCCTCGTTTAAGTGGTATTACGCTTCTAATGGTGCTGTTGCTCCTTACTCCAAGTCGATAGGACTGGGTTTTGAGAATGGCTTCTTGGATTTCTTTATTGACAAATGGCGGCTCTACACAATTGGCAGCAACAGCGTAAACATCTCTGAAAAAGAAGCTATAGCTATTGCTTTAGAAACTGCTAAAAATCACGCTTGGAGCCTAAAGCTGGATAACGATACTTTTGATCCAAAGAATTTTGGCGAGTCAAATGTGCGCTGGACCGCTTTAATTTTCGACTGTTCTTTGGGTGAGGATGATTCACACAGTGGAGATTCTTTGACTCTTTATCCTGTTTGGCGCGTTGGCGTCGCTCTAAACAAGTGGTACGGCAACATGTACGGCATAACAGTGGAAATCTGGGCGGACACAGAAGAAGTCAGGTCAGTTCAAGAAGCATGGTCTATGATGCCTCCGCCAGAAGATACAGATTTTGCAAAGTCTTCCTCTTCATCAACGTCATCGTCAACATCGTCATCAACGCCGTCACAAATGTCATCACCATCTATAGACGACGCATCTATACCGTCGGCTCCAGAGTTTCCATCATTGATAATTCTGCCACTATTTATGATTGTAGCACTACAAGTAGCGCTGGTCTACTTCAAGAAACGCAAACACTAAACCTTAATTGTTCCCACAGCCTATGAATGTTCGGAGTGGATAACTGGTAAAACGAGCTTGAGCCCGTATCTCCTAGCTTCCAATTAGGGAAATAGCTAAGCAGTTCAAAAACCCGTGGCCTTGTCTGATTTTTCGTCTAAAAATCCAGTTAAAGTTTCCTAGTTTTCTTGGGTATATTGATGTGAATTTGACGGTTTGATTAGAAAATCCATTGGTGCTTGCGGTGCATGACTTCTTTTACCGAGTGCGGTGGGATTATGCCTTCTTCGCAGATTACGCCGTGGATGAAGTCGCGTCGGGTAACGTCAAACGCCGGGTTCCGCACAATTAGCTTTTCAGGCGCGTCCTTCCACACCTCGTCTGGGCTACGCTCTTCGATTTTCTCGTAGTCCCCGCAGACCGTGGCTGGGTCAAACTTCAACAGCTCCACCACCACGTAAAAAGGCTTCCTTGCCTCATGCGCCAGAAGCGCGATTGTGCCCGTGCCTATCTTGTTGATGACGTTTCCCTCAGAAGTTATGGCGTCGGCGCCCACAATCACGATGTCCGCGTCCCGCATGAAAGAACGCGCCGCTGAATCCACGATAAACGTTGTCTTCACGCCGAGCGCCAGCATTTCCTTTGCCGTAATTCTGCCCTGAAAGACTGGTCGGGTTTCCGTGCAAACCACCTCAAACGTTTTGCCGTCTTCTTTGGCTTTGCTCAGCAGATGCGTCACGGTGGATGAGTGGCAGTGAGTAAAAACAACCATGCCGTCGCGTATGCGTTTGGCGCCTATCTCCGCTATGCACTCTTTAGAGGCTTCAAGGTCTTTCAGGAACTGTCTCGAACTTGAAGAAACCACTGCGGCAAGGGCGTCCACGTTTTCCTTACCGCTGTTTTCAACTTGGCTGATTATCCATCTGACCGCGTTCCGCATGAGCGGCTCAGTCGCTCTTGAAGCAAAAAGCGTAACGCGGGCTTCTTCAAGCTCATTCATGAACTGTTTCCGCGTCTCGACGTTTGTTTCCTCCGCCAAGCCCTCAAGCGCTTTGATGGCGGCTATGGCGACGTTTCTTGCGCCTTGCACCTCAAGCTTCCTGATTTTCTCGGCGGTAACGCGAACTGCTTGTGCCACGGCACTTCACCTTTTTCCAGTTATACACGGCGAAGCATATAAGGCGATTCAAACAAGTGCTAAGTGAAACCTCATGATGCCTGATGAAGACGCGCTTAACAGCATCCTGCAGCCCATAATCGGACCGTGGTATGCTTCGCTGGAGAATCCGCAGAAGGCGCAAGAGCAGGTTCTCGGCGAGTTACTTGCGAAGTACGCAGAGACGGCTTACGGAAAAAGCCATGGCGCCTCCGAAATCAACGGCGTAGCTGACTACCAAAAACGCTTCCCAAAAATCGACTACAAGGCGCTGCTGCCTTACTTCGCGCAGGTGAAAGATGGCGATTACAAGGCAATTCTTCCTGAACCGCCGGAGTGTTGGGTGATGACGCGAGGCTCAACTGGACACGCAAAAGTCCTGCCCGCAACCCAGGCGCATCTGAAGCAGATTTTCACTTGCGGCGCAAGAGCGCTGATAAACTACGCGCTTAGAAAAAAAAGCTTTGAAGTCTTCACAGGCGACATATTGAACCTGAATTTTCCCAGCAGCGTCCACACCATGACCACGGACGGCAAAGAAGTCACTTACGGCTACAGTTCAGGAACCTACGCCAGGCTTAACCCCATGTTCGACCGCGTCAGCCTCATACCACGGCAAGAGGAGATTGACACGCTTGGCTCAGGAATCGGCAGAACCGACTGGGAAAAACGGTTCGAAATGGTTTACCAACAAGCGCTCGGCAAGAACGTCACCGCCACCATGGGCGTCACCCCCGTAATCCTCGCCTTCGCACGGTACATCCAACACAAGCACGGCAAGAAACCCGCCGACCTGTGGAAGTTCCAAGCCCTGTTTTGCACCAGCGTGCGCAAGATACAGTTCAAGTACGCCCCCGTCTTCAGAAAATACTTCGGACCCGCACCGGTTGTGGAAATGTACACGGCGACAGAAGGCGTTTTCGCCCAGCAGCTAGACGACCTGCCTTACGTCACACCCAACTATGACGCGTACGTCTTCGAAGTGGACACGGGCAAAGGCGTGAAAATGCTGCATGACCTTGAACGAGGCGAGTGGGGAAGCCTACTAATCTCCTCCTGCATGTTTCCCCGATACGAAATTGGCGACCTAGTCGAAGCGGCTGGAAAAAACTATTACCGCGTCTTCGGAAGAAGAAACACGTTAACGCTTCTGGAGCACAGACTGTACAGGCTGTTTCTGGGCTGGCTCCTCTAAGGAGATGGATGCCGCCTTCGAGCCATGCTAGTTAAGTACACGGCCGCAATGATGATCACAACACCTATAACCAGCAGCACCAAAGCCCCAACTATCACTGAATTAATAATGTGCGCGAACGAGAGCAACGCAAAAAAACCAATCAGTATGAGGATTAAGCCGCCGATCAACCAGCCTACAAAGCCGTACTCGCCCTTCTCGTGTTTTTCACCCTTTTCAGGCTCCTGTTTCTCATGCTTTTCCTGCTTCTCGCCCTTCTCAGCTTTTTCGCCCCTCTGCGGAGCGGCTGGTGCCGGAGCTGCCTGAACTGGCGCTTCCATCTTTAACGGCGCCCCACAGCGAGGACAGAAAGTCATGTTTTCTTCAACTTTGTTACCGCATTTTGGACAATACGCCATAACCCTCACCCTCTCTTTACTCTTCTATTATAGCGTAAGTATTTAAAACATGCACCTCCGCGCTGTCAGAAAGGAAAGCTATATGTGCTTCAGCCGCGAATAATCGAAGTAAGGAGAAGAAATTGAGCGAAAATCTGAATACACACGTCAGTGGGTACAAGGCTCACGAACGCATATTCTCTGCCATCTCTGCAGGTGTCTTCTTCATCCTGGTCGGAATAATTTACGTCATTCATCTCCCCGCCAGCCTCTGGGATGCGCTAGTTTCATTCTTCGGAAGCTTCACCCTCGCCCAAGTTCCCACCACAGGCATATACCTGCCGGCACCCATCAGCCCGTTTTCACACGCGCTGCTTTACGGAGCTGTCTTCGAGTTCTGCATTGGTATAGGCATCCTGCAAATCATAATGCTGGTGCTGCGATACATGTGGCAGTCGCCTATAGGCAAAACCGCGGAGACCATGGGCAACCTTGTTTTCTGGTTTGGAACAGCCTACCTGATAACAGCCTATCTTAACAGCACCACGGACATGAGCAAGTGGTTCGTGTTCTGGGCAGGGCTCCTGATGATTCTAGGCCTATCTTTCATAGCCAGAGCATTCGTACTCTTAAGTAAAAAATGGCTGAGCCGTTAAACTACCGCGTTTTCAAGTGCCACCAAAGAGACAGTATCTGCCAACCCATACTAAACGAGTCCTGAACCAGCCGCACCTTCGTTTCACGCCCCCCCTTCCAAGACACCGGAATCTCCTTTATCCTGTAGCCCCTGCGGTAACCCCTAACGAGAACCTCGGTGTCCCAAAACCAGTGGTTAGCCCTCACCTCATCAAGCAAAACCATAAGCGACTCACGCCGAAAAGCCTTGAAACCGCACTGATGATCCCTAACCTTAGAGCCTAACAGCTTTCGCACCATAAAATTGTACGTTTTAGACGCCAAGTTCCTTGTCCTGCTTCTTTTAACGCTGCTTCCAGGAAGCAACCGGGAGCCAGTGGCAAAATCGTACCCCTCAGAATCAACCGCGTCAACAAGAACTTTCAGATGCTCCAAGTTCGTGGCAAGATCCAAGTCCATGTACACAAGAATCTCCCCGCTGCTCTGCTTGAAAGCGTTTTTCAGGGCAGCTCCTCTCCCAAGACGTTCTTCACCGTGAAGATGCTTCATGAAAGGATACTTCTCGGCAAGCTCCGCCGCAACCCTGTCGGTGCCGTCGGTGCTTCCGTCCTCAGCGATTATAACCTCGTACGACCGCGTGAATTCATCAAGGGCATGAGTGACTTCGTTCACGGCAGGCTCTAATCTGGTTGCTTCATTGTAAGCCGGAAGAACCACTGAAACCTTCACTGAAGCCTTCGTTTCTGTGGGCGCGTTCATCCTCAGAAGGTCCACCCGTTAAGCCACTTCAAACTGTCGATAATCGAGTTAGAGGCGGGCGCACCAGAAATGACCGGGTAAAACAACGCGAAAAGAGTCACGACGCCTGCGAAATAGGCTAAAGCAGCCAGCTTCGCCCACTTGCTGCTCCAGTACTTGCTGATGAAGTACGCTGTTGCCAAGCTGAGAAACGGCACGTTAAGGTAAAAGTGGTAGATGAATGTGACCCTTGAAATGAGCATGTAGGGAATCCACTGGAAAAAGAAAAATGTGATGATGAATACGGCGGGCAACCCCGCGTTTTGGAATACCCTTTTACCAGCCGACGCGGCAACTTTGACGACTGAGAAAACTGAGATGCCGATTATGCAGGCGAAGCCAACCCACCAAACCAACGGGTTGCCCATAAGCGTAATTGTGGACGTGACGTTGTTGGGTAAATATGACACGTAAAGCCATAACGGTTTCAACATAAGAGGCCACGTCCACCATGGAGAAGAAAACGGGTGAGTAGCCGTCAAGGTCGCATGGTAATTGTACATTGACCCCTGAAGGCTTATAACATCAACCAGCGAGCGGCCAGCTAGCATGTCTGGAATGTACGTTAAAAAGTAAACAAGCACCGACAGCAGCAGAAACCCAAGAATCACCGCGAACGGGCGGTCGGTGAAAGCGTAAATCTTGTCCGCTATGCCCTTTTTCAGTTTTGAAACCTCTTTAAGCCTGAGCGCCGCAAGAAGAACCAGCTGACCCGCAAAACCGTAAAGCACAAACCACTTGGTTGAAAAGCCAAACGCGAAAAACAATATCGCCAAGAACAAGGGCAGCACAGAGGTTTTCCACCCGTCTTTAAGCACGTTCTTAAGGTAAATCAGGAAGAAAAGCTGGAACGCCAATGAAAAGAAGACCACGTAAGTGTCAACGGTTGAAATTCGCGCCATCGTGAAATGCATGAAATCGAAGACTAACAGGAATGCTGAGGCGAAGCCGCCTATCCACGTTCCCAACAGTTTCTTGCCTAGAACGTAAATCAACGGTATCATCAAAGTGGCGAAGATGACGCCCATTATCCGCCACCCAAACGGGTTGAAGCCGAAAACCGAGATTCCCGAAGCAATAATCAATTTTCCAAGAGGCGGATGCGTCCACTCATACGGCACCTGAAAGTGAAGGTACTGCTCCGCACTTCTAACATAGTATATCTCGTCGAAATACGTTTCCCCCATGTACGTGGGCGGAAGCTCAACAAGATTCTGTTCGTCAACCAGATGTGACAAGCTCGGGTCAGAAACGTCTTCAGCGTTAACCGCGGCAATCGCGATTCTCTGGCCGCCTGAATTTAGCACGGCGACCTCCGCAACCTCGATAGAAGATTCTGGCTGAACCTCAAACTGTACATACCGCGTTAGGGTGTCTACGTTGATTTCGCTCCAGCTGTAGTATTTGAATGGAATGTTTACGCTTCTTGTGCTTTCGCTCCAGTTTCCAGGCGAACCCGTGGTGAATTGAACGTCAGCCGCGCCGTTCTTTACCAAGAAGTAAACGGTGCCCACGTTGGTGGGTTCGCCGAGGTCGATGTAGAACGTTTTGTCTTGGCTTGTTTGCCAGGTTGTAACAGGTGTCTGTGCCAGACCAAGGTTCCAGACGGCGAGGGAGAAGAAAACGATGGAAAGCACAATGATGGTTAACCAATCTTTCTTATTGAGGTCTACTCCGATTTTCATTCTCTTCTGCCTCCGCGTTGGAACTTCTGCCTATTCTGAGGGGGCTTATTCTGAACCAAGACCCTCCCTTTAGCTCGTCCCACATCAAGACTAAAACGTATAGGAACGCTATTAAATTAATCAAGCTTACCGCCAAAACCACAGGGTCGCCGGTGAGATTCGGACCATACGTGTACCCTGCATTAGCATACGCGTTAAGCCAATACAAAACGTATGCTATGTTAACAAGCAGGGTTGATGTCAAAACCACGTATAACGGGCGTATTTTTTTGAGGAACAGAAACATCAGGGTCAGCATGCTTATGGCTGGGAACAGGTATCGCTCGTGAATTCTTGTGGGAAGCATGAAGAAACCGAAGAAAAGAACAAACGCTGAAAAAAGCACCAGCATTTCTCCCGAGGCGCCGAAGCGCTTATGCAAGAGGTACAATGCAAAGGTGGCTAAGGCTCCGAACAGAACCCATCCTAACACGAAGGTAACTGTTGTATCTGGAATCCACAGGTCGCCCAGCCCCCAAGTGTTGAACGCGTTAACCGAAGTATACGCGTATTCGTTGTAACCAAAGAAGTAATTGTTCGCGAGAAACGTGACGGGGTTGCTCCACTCAAAAGGAAGGATAACCACGAAGACCGTTGCGGCACCCGCCACCAGCGAAGTTGCTAACCGTCGCCAACCGCCTTTTCTAAGAATCAAATAGGCAATTAAAGGAAGCAGGGCTATGGCCTGCGGTTTGGTGAGGACAGCAACCGCGTAAGTTACCGCCGAGACTTCAGGCTTAGACGCGAGAGCCAGCATGAGAGAGAGAACGAGGAAAAACGTGTAAATCGCGTCGAATTGACCCCACACCGCTGAGTTGTAGATAACTGCTGGGTTGAAGACGTAAAGAGCCACTGCTATGGCTGCCATCTTGAAATTCACCCTTGACCTGATGAAAACGAAAATCAGAAATCCCATCGCCGCATCGAAAATGGCGGGAACCAGCTTGACTGCGTACGCTATTTGCGGTGTTCCGAAGAGTGAAAAGGCTTTAGCTATCGAACCGAAACCCCAGAAAAGGTACACGTTGAAAGGGGGATAGTCACACCGAGTCAGGCTGTAAAAGTTCCTGAGCCCGTTGTCTGCGGCGGTGCGGAACCACGCTTCGAAAGTTCCCATGTCATTCTTGTACCCGGGAATGGGAAACAATAGAAATCTGATGAGGAACGATACTGCAATTAAAGCAGTTATTATCAAGATTTCGCGTTTTCCAAACGAGAAGTTCATGGTGAATTCCCCTTCTTGGAAACTTAATCATGCATTCGCCACATAAGAGTTTTTTCAGAAACCGCATAAATGCATTCAAGAAAATTATTAAAGCAAGGTCTTGTCTGCTTAAATCTAACAGTATGGAGGAACAGGCTTTGAAAAAGAATCTTTCAGTGGCCAAATTCGGCGGCAGTCTCTTAGACGTCGAAGGGAAGGGACTTCCAAAAATCCTTAACCGCATAAAAGAACTCAAAACGCCTGGTTCCTTAGGTCCCATAGTAGTGTTCTCCGCGCCCATGGGCTGCACCGACGCGCTCATCAGGATAGGAGAATCCTACGCGCAGTCAACGCCGCTTCCGCTGGAACCTGTTTTCGAAGTCTACGACCGCATGGCAAAGCTCCACGTTAAAGGCGAATATCTTAAGCAGGCGCAAGCCGAAATAGCCAGTTACAAGAATCAAACGCAGGACGCTCTGGCTTCGGTTAACAAACGGTTCAGCGGCAACATCAAAGCCAAAATCCTTACTCACGGCGGGGAACTCGCCATGTCCGCGCTAGCAGAGTACATCCTGAAAAGCCACGGCGTTGACTCCTGCCGTATTCCAATACAGACCTGGCCCATCGTCACAGACGACAATTTCGAGGATGCAACACCAGATTATGCGCTGAGCGAAAAACGAGTCAACGCGTTAATCAACCCATTGGAAAGCGGCCAAGTTGTTTCGTTAGCGGGCTTCCTCGGCGTAACCGCAGACGGGCTTGAAACCGTCCTGGGCAGGGGCGGCTCAGACCTCACCGCGGTTTTCACCTCATGCCTCCTGAAAGACCGCTACCATACCGAGACGCTCTTGTTCAAGGATGTGCCAATCCAGAGCGCCGACCCGAAAGTGGTGAAAGGACAGAAAACCGAGCATGTGGCTGCGCTTACGTACAATGAGGCGCATAAGGCATCTATGATGGGGATGAAAATACTGCAGAGTCCAGCAATCGCGATGGCTAGGCGTTTCCTGCAGCCTTTACGCGTAGTGCCCATAGACCAGCCCGACCAATACTCGATAATTGAGTCGGAGACCAAAGGCGGAGAAGTCGTGAAGTGCTTGACAGGTAAAGCTGGCGTCGCAATCCTTTCCATGAATGATGAGAAAAGCAATTCCTTGGAAGATTCGCTGAGAATCTGGGAAAAACGCAACGACTTCATGGATTTGGGCGCTGAAACCTTGGAGACGGGTGAGAGAATTCGTGACTATCTGTTTCTGGACTCGGATTTTCTGAGGAAAAACGAGGAGAAGCTGAAAGGTTTTGACGAAAACATGCGTGTCGAATACGGTTTAGGCGTGGTCACGCTTATCGGCGATAAGATGAAGGACTCCCCTGGCGTAGCGTCTCTTGCCATAGGTGCCATATCGGGCATTAACATAAAACGTGGGATTTTTGCGCCTCATACGTCCCAAATAATAATTGTGGTTGAAGAAAGAAAGGTCAACGCCACAGTCGCGGCTATTCACCGTAAAAAAGCCGAAATGAACAAGCCACTTGACTAAGAGGTCATAGAGTTACGAAGAAAGCATAGGCTATCAACCAGGTTGCTGCATTGCAGAAGTGTTGATGGTGGCGCCGTTTTCCACACAGGGTTTAGAAGTTTTGGTTTAAAGGTCGCACCCACGCATCAGGGTTCTGGTACTTCACCAGCGGACCTTCTTCAAATATGATTTCTAAGGAATCGCGGAAATCTTCGCGTGAAAGACGTTTGCTCATTTTTAGCACCAACACGTACAAATGTCAAGTCTTAATATAAACTCAGTTTCGAGAAGAACCATATATCACAAACCGAAACATGACGCTGCCTTTGAGGGCAAAATTAAATTGCAAGATGCGACACCACACATAAACGTGAAAATCATAGCTATATTAGGCGGCATTGCGGCGGCAGTTGTCTTCTTTTTCGCAGTCATCTTTGCGCTTGCCGCTTCAGTTCAAGCCACCCTCACACGATTAGTAACAAGCGGCATTCTATTTGTCATCGGAGTCGCCCTCATCGTGGGCATTTACTATACGATTCGAAAACCGAAAACGGTCATTCAACGCCTAGAAGTTTCAGGACAGATGAAAGCCGCCTCGATAAAATGCCCCAACTGCGGAGCATCAGTTGACCCTCACCAAATCAAGATTGTTTCAGGTGTGCCCTACGCTACCTGCCCCTACTGCGGCACGACGTTTGAGGTTACTGAGGAACCAAAATGGTAAGAAAAGCCTTCCTGCTGACGGCTGTACTCGCGTTAACCGTCACATCGCTGTCCATAGGCTTGGTTAGCGCCCAGAATCGAGTCTACAGCTTTGACCATGAATGGGCTCAAATCTTCATCAATCAAGACGGAACAATCGACTTAACCTACAACGTGACTTTAACGCTTGCTTCAGGAGACGCCATCAACTACGTGCGGCTTGGGCAGCCTAAAGCCGATTTCGCCAGAGGCGAAGCCGTGGACCAGTATGGACACCAACTGGAGACAAGTGACAGCAGCAGCGGAAACAACTATCAAGTACAAGTAAACTTGTACCAGCCCTTAACTGCGGGCAACACAATCTGGTTCACCGTAACCACCAACGTCGCCGGAATGATATACAACGACACCCAGAACCCAGGCAATTACGGGATGCAGTTTGCGCCACAATGGATGCAGGAAGTGCCAGTCCACGATGTGCGAGTGCAGATTGTTCTGCCCCCCAGCGTTACCATCAACGAAGTTAAAACGTTACCCGACAAGTTCTGGAACAGCACTTCAACCGTGGAAGGGCGAACCGCGGTTTTCTGGCAAATCCCCGTTCTTCAACCAAACGAGCAGTACTTACTCGGCGCTTCTTTCCCCGCAAGTTCCATGCCCAACTACAACCCAACGCAATCCTCGAGCGGAATCGGTTTAGACACAATCCTTGCCCTGATCGTCTTGCCCATAATCGCCATCATCGTAATCGTAGTGGTTGTCCAAGTGGCAAGAAAAAGCAAGTATTCCTCCCCGAAAGTCAGCATGGAAACTCTTGGAATAAGACGCGGCTTAACCGCTGTTGAAGCCTCTTACCTGCTGGACCTTAAGCCGACGCAGATTGTCACGGAAATCCTCTACAGCCTCCTGCAGAAAAGAGCCGTGTGGGTTGAATCCGCTAATCCCGCGCTCAAACTCAGGATACTGCCCGCGTTCAAAAACAAGAAGGGAACCGACGAAAACCCGCTGCGATACTACGAAATAGACTTCCTCCAAGCCGTAAAAGACGACGGAACCCTTGACGAAGAGAAACTGGCGCACACCGTCATGTTCCTAAGAGACACGGTGGAGCAGAAGCTGCGCGGACACAGCAGACGCGACACAGTGGACTACTACAGGAAAATCGTAACGAAAGCATGGTCGCAAGTGGAGCAAGCAGGCACTGCGGACTTGGCATCCAAAGCGTACGATGAACAGTTGCTGTGGCTTCTACTTGACCCCAATACTCGTTCTCGCACGGAAACAACGTTCCACGACCGCCCATTCCAACCCAGCTCCCTCTGGTTCTGGTACTGGTACGGCTACACCCGCTACAACCCACATCCAACGTACACGCCGAATGTGGACGCGCCCTCAAAAGCCGCCACGCCTCCCCAGATTCCAGGCGCCCAATTCGCAGACAACATCGCCACCGCCGTAGAGAAAACCTCAAGCAACATCGTAACAGACATCGAGAAATTCGCCAACGCCATACTCCCCATGCAACCCCAGAAAGCATCCCACACGCCTGCTCGCCGCGATGCCGAATGCGTCTGCGCTTGCGCCGCGTGCGCCTGTGCATGTGCCTGCGTCTCATGCGCATGTGCCTGCGCGGGTGGAGGTGTCGGCTAAAATGAGCTTCCTACGCAAAGCCCTGCGACCGCCCGCGATTCCTCAGGGGCGCTACACCTACCGAGGAAAAGATGAGTTTGCGGGAATGGCGCTTCAGTTGCGCATCGAACCCGACGGTCGCGGCGTCATGGTGATAAACGCCAACACCGTGCTTCACCTAAACGAAACCGCGTCTGCGTACGCCTACCATTTCATGCAGGGCCTGCCGCATAGCGAGGTTCTGAAGAAAATCCGCCGACGATACCGCGTGAAAATGGCTAAGGCAAAGGCGGACTACGAGAAACTCGTTTACACGATTAGCACGCTGGCGCGAACCGAAAAGGTCTGCCCGGTTTCTTTTCTCGAAGTGGAAAAGGAGGAGCCCTTCTCATATCAATACTCGGCGCCGTTGCGGATGGATATGGCGCTCACCTTCAAGTGCCAAAACGACTGCGTTCACTGCTACGCCGGCGGACCCCACGAGACCACGGAGTTGGACACCAGCCATTGGAAAAAGGTAATTGACCGCCTCAGCCAAATCGGGGTTTTCATCCTAACCTTCACAGGCGGCGAACCCACACTTCGCGAGGACCTACAAGAACTGCTGCAGTACGCCCAGAACAAGGGCATGGTCACGGGGTTGATAACCAACGGCAGGCGACTGAAGGACAAAGCGTACGTGAAGGCTCTTGAAGATGCGGGCTTGGACTTCGTTCAGGTAACCCTTGAGTCGCATAAGCCTAAAATTCACGATTTGATGACCTCGGCTGAAGGAAGCTGGAAGGAAACCCTGGCGGGAATAAAAAACGCTGTGCGCTCCCAAATCTACGTGACCACAAACACAACGCTCAGCAAGTACAACGCGCCTGACTTCCTGACAACCATCGACTACATCAAGGAGCTTGGCGTCGCCGCCTTTGGATGCAACAGCCTCATATACTCGGGGAAGGCAACCGGTGTGCGCCAAGAGTTCGCCTTGCCCATTGAGATCCTTGAGGTGTTGTTGCCGAAGATTCGCGACAAAGCCAATCAGCTTAACCTGAAGTTCCTGTGGTACACGCCCACGCAGTACTGCCGCCTTGACCCTGTCCAGCTGGGGTTAGGTGTCAAATCCTGCACGGCAGCCATGATAAACATGTGCGTCGGACCAAACGGCGATGTTTACCCGTGCCAAAGCTACTTTGAAAGCCTCGGAAACATTCTTGTGGATGACTGGGAGAAAATTTGGAACCACCCTCTTGCAAAGAAAATCAGAAACTGCGAGTACGTGGAGCCGAAGTGCAAAGATTGTCCGCAACTGCAGGTGTGCGGTGGAGGCTGCCCGTTAGAGCTGCTGGATAAACAGTACG
>CAZPND010000026.1:0-20204 GCA_964587975.1 uncultured Candidatus Bathyarchaeia archaeon | reverse complement strand
AGGTTTTGAGCGTGAAGCTACGTTTGGTTTGATAATAGGCTTTGTAATAATGATGTTGTTGGATTCTCTTTTTGTTTAAGGCAAGAAATCTTAGCGCGCGCTAATCTCATTCTATATTTATCGGTCTATCTTGGAGAATGCATTAGTCTACGCAACGTGCACGCGTCAAGCCTTT
The DNA here is from genome assembly GCA_964587975.1 of uncultured Candidatus Bathyarchaeia archaeon. Classification (GTDB taxonomy): domain Archaea; phylum Thermoproteota; class Bathyarchaeia; order Bathyarchaeales; family Bathycorpusculaceae; genus SG8-32-3. Next base: position 20,029 of record CAZPND010000026.1, on the reverse strand, counting down.
GTCAGTGAGATAATAGCTATCAGATTCATCTTTTCCTTTAGCTTTAACTAGCTTTAGAAATCCTTCTTTGACCAATTTGGAGACTGTTTCTTCCATTACGAGATTTTCGTCTGCGTCTTTTAAGCCTTCAAGGATTTGGCAGTAGTTGGCTCCAGGGTTGTTTTTCACGAAGGTGATTATGGCTAATGCGCGTTGCTCACCTTTTTCCATCATGGTGTCCAACGGCACTGTCTATATAATATGGTTGCCCCCTAAATAATGTGACGCTTGTGGTGGGTCTCATGTTTTGTTATTGATCAGATTTTATTAGTGGCTCCATATTTCAGTTTGCTGTCTGATTCCTTGCAAAAACTTTTACTATACTGGACGTGAGGCAGGGTTATGGCTCTTGCGTGCAGCTTGCGCTTGGAGATTTCTTAGATTACGTATACTTTATTTGCCATGAGATACATATATTATTGGAGGTGCTTAGGTGAAAAGATTGAAACCTAAATGCACTATAGTGTTTTTGGAGGTGAATGGATGTCTTGGTTAAAAGCTATGATGCAAAAAGAACCGCCTGAACCAGAAAATCCCATAGGAATCGTGGTTCTAGGAAACCTTGAGGGCGACAGAGCTCATGATACGCCCAGGGATATGGTCAGAAGAGCGCTGAAAAGAAACGGATTCAAGGTTGTCGATCTTGGTAAAAATGTCCCAGCTTCTGAATTGGTATCTAAGGCAAAAGAAAACAACGCTAACATACTGGCTGTCTCAGCCAATACTCAGCCAGCAAAACAAAATATCTCAAAACTTGATGAAGCGTTGAAGAATGCCGATTTGAAAGGAAAAATTACGGTAATGATTGGCGGAGCAGCCGTGAAGAAAGCTGACGCCGATGCTATAGGAGCCATATTCGGCAAAAGCAAAGAAGAAGCTGTGGAGATTGCTAAGAAGGCTGTTGCATAAAGAAGCTAAATATTCGCCGTGTTTTCAAGTATACTAACGATTATGCACGCCTTTACCCTTTTCCTTCTTAGTGAGTGTATGCCCTATACATTAAGTTATTTGCCTTCAAGTTTGATTTCTGGAAAACTTGTTGGTCAGGTTGTTTTCCTGAGTTTTTTGGGCGTTTTTATAAACCATTACTTATGCTACGAATTGTAGGTTTCAATCAACTTAGGAACAGAGAAAATTGTGAGAAATCTACTTTATTTCGATTTTCTTGCCTTCTACCGGTTTTTTGTTTGGAATTTTCCCCTATACCGAAAAGGCGAGACTGTGTATCAGATAGAATATTCTTTTAGAATTCAGGAAGAGTCCCTATCCACTGCTCTAATATCCGTTGCTATTGTTGCTACAATAAGTGTAGGTCTGCTTGTCTACTTCAAGAAACGCAAACACTAAATCGAATTAAACAGAGGAAATGTTTGTCATTTTCTGTTTCTAAACAATTTCACGCCGTCTATCTCTGTGACGTACTCAAATCCAGCTTCAACCAGTTTCTGTGCATCCTCTATTGTAGCTGCAATCGCTGAACTGTACTCTTCTTTTTTGAACTGAACCATCTGGGTATAAACCAGCGCGTTTTGGATGCTTTTGTGACCTAACATTCTCATAACGTACAAGATGTCTTTTGTCCTTTGATACTCCATTGTAGCTTTCCAATGTCTAAACGTGTGAAAATGAATCCTAAGCAGTCTTGGATTAGATATTTTTCGGCGCGCACTATGCTTAAGTATTAGAGTGTCTTTTGTTTACTTGGTATATCATAATTGATGTAAAACCAAAAAAACATTGGGTTTGCGGGTGATGGCTCCACTTGGTTGGGTTCAATGCCCATCCCAGCTATGGTTAGTTAAATAAACAGCCACCCTTCTTATGTTAGCAACCAGTTTTTAAGAGTGAACTTGGTCTTCCGTAATCAATCAGTTTCCCGTTTTTACCATAAAATAGATAAATGGCTAACGCGTCTGTCATAGCCGATAGGAGAAATCTGAATGGCAAGTAAAGTCTTAGTAAAAGACCTAATGTCAACAAACGTTAACGTCTTTGAAAACGAATCAACCGCAGACAAAATAGTGCAAACAATGTCCGACTGCGACGTAGACTACGTCATCGTAGTGCAAAGCAGAAAACCAACAGGCATCATAACCGAGCGAGACGTCATAGTGCGCATGCTCACGCAGGGATTAGACCCCAAAGTGGTGATAGCTAGAGCCATATACACAAATCCGCTGGTGACAATAGAAGAGACAGAAACCGTCGAAGCAGCAGCCAAACTAATGAAAGAATGGAACATAAAGCATCTGCCCGTGACAAAAGAAGGCCGAATCGCAGGCATGCTGAACTATCTGGACATAGCGTTCAACGTTCCCGAACTGTTTCCTGCAATGAAAGAGCTTTATCGCCCATCCAAATAAGGCAAGCCCACAGCTGGAAACCACAGCAACCTCCAGCAACCCCGTCAAAGTTTCAGGAAAAGGGCTTTGCTTCGCCCATTTTTTTGTTTACACAAGCCCGAATAAAACCGTAGTATTCAGGTGAAGGCCTGCCAGGGCGGCTTTTGAATTCGCCATGAAACTGCGAAGCAAAGAAAAAGTATTTGCTAGGCAACTCCAATATCTCCATTCTTCTGCCGTCCCGGCTCTTACCAGAGAACTGCAACCCATTCTTTTTAAGAACCTCCAAGTAGTCAAGGTTAACCTCGAACCTGTGACGGTGCCGCTCGTAAGCCTCACCGCACCTATACAGGCTATACGCCATAGTATCCGGTTCAATTATCACCTTATGAGAACCCAACCGCATCGTAGCCCCTTTATACTCCACACCCCGCTGTTCGGGCATAAGATCAATCACGGGATGAGGCGAATTAGGATTAATCTCAACGCTGTTGGCATCCTTCAAACCGCAGACGTTTCGCGCAAACTCGATAACGGCCAATTGAAAACCGTAGCATATGCCTAAAAACGGCATGTCATTTTCACGCGCAAACCTTACGGCTGCAATCTTCCCTTCAGTGCCTCTGGGACCAAACCCGTAAGGGACAAAAACACCGTCAAAGTTTTCAAGGTCTTTGATGCATTGAGGCTCCTGCTCAAACTTTTCCGCCTCCAAGTATGTGATGCACACCCGCGTCTTACAGGCTGCTCCACCGTGACGCAGCGCCTCACTCATGCTCACGTAGCTGTCCGTCAACCCCGCATACTTACCTATCAACGCAATGCGCACCTCACTTTCCGGTTTCAAAACCGCATTCACGAATTGCTGCCACTCCTGAAAATTCGAGTCAGGGCAGTTGTAGCCAAGCCGCAGGCAGATGAAGTCGCCCATGCCTTGCTTGTCAAGAATAAGCGGAACCTCATACACCGATTCCGCATTGTAAGAGCAGAAGACCGCGCTTTCCGGAATCGTTCCGAACAAGGCAATTTTCCGCAGGGCTTCCGCGTCAATCATCTCGGGACTTCTAGCTACAATGATGTCGGGTTGAATACCGATGCGTCTAAGCTCGTTAACGCTGTGCTGCAAAGGCTTAGTTTTCATCTCGTTCGTCACATCCAAAATGGGAACCAAGGCAACATGAACGTAAAGAGTATTCTCAAAACCCTCTTCCAAACGCATTTGACGGATAGCCTCCAGAAAAGGCAGGCCTTCTATGTCGCCTACCGTGCCGCCTACTTCTGTCAAGATAACGTCGGCGCCAGAAGACTTCGCCACGTTTTTTATCCGATTTTTAATTTCGTTGGTAATGTGCGGCACGATTTGAACGCAGCGCCCCAGAAAATCGCCCCGCCTTTCCCTTTCAATAACCGCCTCATAAACGAGGCCAGTGGTCACGTTGTTTTCCCGTTTCAAACTTAAATCCAAAAATCTCTCGTACCAGCCCAAATCCAAGTCGGTTTCGCCGCCGTCGTCGGTCACGAACACTTCGCCGTGCATGTAAGGGTTCATGGTCCCAGCGTCAACATTCACGTACGGATCAATTTTCGCGACCGTAGGCTTCAATCCCCGTGTTTGAAGCATCTTGCCGATGGAAGAAGTTAAAATACCCTTACCAACCGAGCTTAAAACGCCGCCGGTTACAAAAACGTACTTGACCATTCCCATATTCCCCGCAATAACCTACACCTTTTTGCGAGATTTAATATAACTCTTTTGTGCGCGAAAATGATTAAAAAACAACAGATTTTTTTCATGTGTCGGACATGCAAATAAAAAAAATCGGTTATGACCTGCGGTTTCGCACCATAAGCAAACGTATCAAAATGAAAACTCCGATGAGAATGAATATGATTGGCCCCCAAGGTATGTCTATCCCGTAAAGCTCTGAAAGCAACAAACCAAAACCAGCGAGAATTATCATCAACCCGATGAATATGCCGACTAAAGGTTGGCCTCTTCTGCGATGACTGTATTCCCTGTCATAGCGTGTCACGTGAGGCTTTCTTTCGCCACTTGCACCGTAAAGAGGCTCACCGCAATTGACGCATACCGCGGCAGTATCTACGTTGTTTGTTCCACATTTTGTGCAGTAAACCACTTTTTTCTCCCTCTCAGGGCATAATCTCGTTATAGAGCTAATGCTCATAAGACTTTTGGTCTGCTCCAGTTAGACACAACTGTATATGGCAAGGTAAAAGCTAAGCGCATGCGGAACGACTGTTTTAAGCAGAATTTTTGCTCTAACCACAGACGGGCATCTTCAGAGTTAATAGCAAGTAGGTTGTAAGCGAAAAACTAACTTTTCTTAACATTAACGAAATTGCTGCCCTTTGATATTGTCGAACGCACATTATTTATTGCAAAAATTTTATTCCATCCACATGTATGACAAGTAGCCGACCTAACCTTCAAGTTAAAATCAAGTTTTCCGTTACAAACAGGGCATTTCAAGATTGAAGTCTCCTTTCGCAGCTTCAAAACGGCATCAACCAATAAGAAGGATATTCTGAAAACTGCAATATTATTGGAAGGTACATTGAGAGGCAAGTTTACCTACCGAAAGATTTAGCTGAAGACGCCAATCCGCTGATTGAAAAAGGGTTTCGTCACCTATAGAGACAGAAGCGTAAAAACGTGGAATTAGAACCCATTTTCACCTTTTTTGTTGGTGTACTCTTGCAGTCACAACATCTTATAAAGACGCAACCGCAACAAGGGAGTTAAGGTTTTGAATATGGGAACTGAAAACACACCACAGATCGACATTGGCCACTGGGTATTAAGGATTGTTGCGTTAATCATTGACAGCATCATAATCGGAATCGTCGTGTATATACTACTCTCTGTCGTGCTCGTTTCACTACTGTTCACAGGAGCATTATACTCGTTTTGGCTGGGATACGGCTACACTCTAATATTTCCGTTCATCCTCGGAATCCTCGAAATATTCTACTTTGCCATACTAGAAGTAGCCTGGGGCGGAACCATCGGCAAAAGACTCATGGGCTTAACTGTGCAAATGACAAACGGAAGCAAAGTAACCATCGACAAAGCGTTCATCCGCAACGCAAGCAAAATCTACCCGCTTCTACTGCTGCTAGACTGGATAGTCGCGCTTGTCACGCCAGGCCCTGATCGGCGCCAAAAGTACTCTGACCGCATTGCAGGCACCACAGTGGTTCAAACGTCTAAAGCATTCATTGGATCAACGCCCCCTCCACAGACAAACCAATAACCTGCTCTTTTTGCAACCCAAAGATAATCCCTCCTTTTTTGTTGGTGTCTTGCTGTAGCCACAAGTTTTCTTATATTATGACATTGTAAGGTGTAATTGCAATGCCAACAGCTGCAGAAAAGCGACAGCGAGAAAAGCATTGGCGAACTGACGCTAAAGTTAAGACGCGAAAGAACCATACGAAGCACTCCCCAATCAGAGGCTCATTCCCCATGTTTTCTACCTTCGCGCCTCTTAGCGTTTCAGTCGCCAAAGCTCTACTTTTCTAAAGTTCCAGCATTTACAATTCTTTAATTGTTCGCGTCCTTTTTTTGGAAATGTTTAAGATAAGGTTGACTCTAAGGTATTAATCGCAGAGGATTGGTAAGCATGCGAAGGCAAGAGGCAGTTACGGTTATAAAAGAAATAGGCTCATCCTGCAAGCTACTTAATCCAAGCGGAATTGATTTGGAACAGGCCAATGCCGCGGGACACTACGAAATTCACATAAAAAGCTCCGTTGACGACGAAAATTGGCAGTGCTTGAAAGCCATAACAAAAAAGTACAGCTTAGGAATCAAATTAACCGACAAAACCCTCATAATCTACAGAACACAAAACAAGAAAAACGATAAATTGGTAAAATTCTGAAAACCGCAGTGTTAGATGAAGCCTTCGACTGCACAGGGTCTTCTAAGTTTTTATGGCAGTTTCGCTAAGTCTATATTTCGTTGAGACTGAAAGTGAACAAATTTGACTACCCTAATGCAGTGCGTTTCCAATGCATAAAATGTGGAATATGCTGCGGTGACACGAAAGAAAAGAAAAGGCACGTTCTCCTCTTAAAAACCGAAGCGGAACAGATCGCAAGGGCAACGGGGCAGCAAGTCGTCAAGTTCGCGGTTAAAATCGACGACAAAGCACCTTATAGCTACGAGATGAAGAAAAGGAAAAATGGGAAATGTGTCTTTCTAGAAAACAATTGCTGCAGCATTTACTCTTTAAGACCCTTGATATGCAGGTTTTATCCATTTGAACTAAAAGGTATGCATAACCGAAAGTACACGTTTCTTTACACGGCTGAATGCCCAGGAATAAACAAAGGCCAAGCGTTGAACGAGGGTTATTTTAGAAAATTGTTTCAACTGGCGCATGATAAATTCTGGTCGCCCGCAGGTTCAAATAGAGAAAGCTGATTCAGTAAGATGAGAGGGGGAACGCTTGTTGACTTTTGTGGTCGCGATGGTTGCTTCTAGGTTTGCCTGATATTAAGGGGCGTCGTTGAGTGTACGTGTATCCGCATTCGCATTGGAAGCCGGAGATTTTTTCGCCTTTGCGGGATATGGGGTTCCATTTGTGGCCGGAGCAGTTGGCGGTTTTTCTGTGTATTTGCCATAGGGCTTTTGCGTCTTCGAATGTTATGGCTACGTTGCGTTTTGCTGAGGTTAGGTACCATACGAGGTAGCTTGTGAAGGATATCCAGATTGCGGGGAGGATTATTATTAGCATGTTTAGCATGGTTTTTCACTTGTGTATTTTTGTTCTACTCACACACAATATGTCTATTTATAGACATATTACTGAACTGAGAATATTACATCTTGAGATATAAACGTTACGGCTCAGTCAGAACAAGAACAAAACTAAAGCTGCCGCAAAACATCCGCCTTCTCCAAAATATAACCACAATAATGACACTTCAACAAAAGAGGCTCCTCACTCTCAACATAAAACCTAACAGTTGCAGGCTCGTTACTGTTGCTTATGCAAGCGGGATTTGCACATTTTATAATAGCCTCAATCACCTTCGGCAACTTAACTTCCACCTTCTCCACCACCTTATAATCACGAATAATGTTGATAGATGCGTGCGGCGCCACCAACGCAATCCGATTAACCTCCTGCGTGTTAAGCGCACGCCCCTCAATCTTCACAATATCCTTAACCCTCAAACGCTTGCTCGGAACGTTAATGGTAATTGTCATCACTCTCTTTTCATGCCCCGTTATCCCCAGAATCTTAACAACTTCTAAGGCGTACCCACCACTTATGTGGTCAATGACAGTTCCGTCTTTAATTTTCGACACCCGCAGTTCCATATCGCTCACTCCAGAACCCTCCACTAAAAACTATGCAATAGTAACAAATAAAACTTTTAGAAAAAACGCTGCGCGGTCTAAGCTCACTATCCGCTGCCTTCAACAATTAAGTCAAAATTGAAGCTCGTTATCCCCGTGATACCTTCGCTAACAGTCAAAGTCAAGGTTACTTCAACAAATTTATCCGGGTCAATTTTTTGACCGTTGCTGAAGCTCCAAGTCAAAGTCAGGTAGTTGGAAGCGGATGAAGGACTCCAACTAGACGTTGACATGCTCAAAGTTAAAGCAGAGGCGCCTTCGCAAAGTTTGAGAAGTCGAATTAACCGAGTTAAGCTCGTAAATATAGGACTTTGGTTTCAGCGAACTTGCCAGAGTATCAAATGAACTTCGGTTTTTCAGCTGTGGCTACGGATAAGGTCAGCGATATCATGCATTTCAGATGCTAGTTGACGGATTACGCCCACGATCAATCCGAAAAGCAGGATTAGCATCTTGATGAAGATTATGACTATGAGAGTGTTGAATTCGTTAGAAAAAGTTATTTCAGTTGGCAAAGAAAACACGTACTGAAAGATTGACGAAAAAACCAAAAAAGCAGTCACAGCAACACCAATCCCGATTAGTGCATAGAGAAGACCACGATATTCAGCGAATTCATCATTATATGACTGCCTAAGAAATTGCCATCTCCGGTCGTTTTCGCTGAATTGTGAAGTGTCCACTTTTCTTCGGTTTTTCCTTAAACGGTTGCGGAGCAAGAGCAGATGTGCGGATGCACCTGTAACTATGGCGAAAGCGCTCGTCCAAACCCATGTGAGCGGACGTTGAAGCGATATTGGATAATTGAAGTAGCTGTAGACGGTGAAAATCCCTACGTAAATTAGGATGATTGACAAGTTTCCGTAGCCTTGCTTTCCCTCTAATTTTGGATGGCGGAAAGCAAAAATTACACATAACACTAACGCAAAAGTAATTAGACCTAAATTAGCTAGCTCCAAAGCAGAAAAATAGCTTTGGCTTTGGGCTGCCCATTCGAAAACGGGGCTACTATATTGGTCAAATAAGCTCTTGGCTATGTCCACTTCAAGAACATAACTAACGAACTGTACAATCATCGACACTGCAGCAAATAACGAGACAGAAACTGCATAATAGTTTTCATTTGGCTTTGCCATACGTGACTACTCCATATAGTTCTTTATAAATTTAGTACACATCAAGGTGGTCAAACAAGAGCAGTGTTCCACGCTGAACTTTCTGCTTTCGCCTTCTACGTCCACCTTTAGTTCCTTTTTTTGTGCAGGCTGAGAAGGTGAAACAGCGGATTTGATACGTAAGTTTATGACTGTAGTTCCTGCAAACTTGTCAAAGTACCGCATGAATTCGGGGTTTTTCAGTTGTAATCCGATTACGATGTCAAAAGGTAGCAGGAATGCTTTGCCGAAGTTTCGTATTGCAGCGTGGTCGTAAGATAGGTTTTTACCGTCTGTTTTTACGGCCTTCAAGCCCAGTAAGCGTTTTCCAAGGGTTTGGCCGTTGAAACCTTCTAGTAGTGTTGAGTAAACCCAAAATAAGCCTATAGTAATGAACAGGACAGCGCTTAGTTCTGGGCTTAACAGGTTTATTGTCAAGATGTAAAGGGATTGGGGAAACATAATTACCACGGTAATCAAGGATATGAGCGCTAAATCAACTATGTATGCGAAAAATCTTCTTTGGAAGGAAGCAAGAGGAAGGTATGATGCTTTTTTGGTAACATCAGCAACTTCTGCCCAAGATTCCACATCCATGATTACTCGCACGGCGTTTTCGCCTGCGTTGCTCAGGACATACTTGCCAGCTGATGTCTGCTCCATGAAAGACGAAAGAGCACGCAGATGAAAGCTGAGTTTGCCAGTGTCCACCTTTGCTACGTTCAGTAAGTCTGTGAACGAGCATTCACCTTTATCGCTTAGAGTCAGGAGTATTTCTCTCCGTAGGGGATGTGCCAGTACGGCAAGAACTTTTGAGACACTTTCCTGATCGACCGCCATTTTTAAAACCTAGTGTAATTTCAAGTTGGTGTTTATGGTATGGACCTTAGGCATAGGCATTAAGAAAAACACACTTGGATATAAGTTGCACTGCGAAAAGGCAGGATTTGAGCACGTTCCTGCAGATGAAAGAAATGCAAATTATGAAAAAGCTCTGAAAGACTAAGTCCTAAGAAAGCAAAACTATGAGGGACTAAAGTGGTTAGAAGTGGCGAGCGGGATGCGTTTTAATGTTTAGTCGGGTCTAGCACTATGTAGAGGACATTGTTTCCGCGGAGCAGAACGTTGCCGTAGTTGGTGAGCAGCTGTTCTTGTTTGCATTCGGTTGCTCCTTCGAGAAGGATGTTCATGTGTCCATCGCACTTTATCATTTTTCCCTTGTATTCGCAGCCATTCTTGAGGACTACCTCAATGTTTCCATGTAACTGTTTAATGAGGACGTTCAACGGTTTTTTACTGGGTTCCATTATAGCACCGAGTTCCATTAGTTGATATATCCATATCCAAAACCCACCATATATAAAAGTCTTATGAAAGGATAACTGAAAACACAGCGAAAGTTTTTGACAGTTATAATAAAGTCTCAGTCGAATGGGAAAGACTTAACCCACCTTTTATAAAGGGAGCAAATGAAGACGGAGGAAGTTGCCGGGTTCAGTAAATTGATGCATGTTTTGTCTATTGATAACAAAGCTTTTGTGCGAAAGGCACATACTTAATCGAGGTTGCTATGAAATACTACCATGTGTTCATACAAAGCTTGGAAAAAAGAGGACTTTGGAGGCAGGGTATCAGTTTTGACCACTCCAAAAAAGACATGATGGAATGCATTATTTCACCGTTTAATGAAAGGAAACCCTTTCGGTTTGGTGAAAGATTAGTGGATTTAGAGAAAATTGACCGAATTCTTGTTTTTGAATCTGACAAACCGATAAGTGAGATAGTTCTGCCTAACGGAGAGGACCCACATGAGGCAGACATGTATTTTCTCATTCACAGTTTCTGGGAAGGTAAAGTGTCAGGAGTTCGCGAATGCACTTCAGAACATGTTCGACCAGCCACATGAAACAACAGTAAGGCTTGAAAACACACTTACAAACTCCAAGGCCAAAGTTTTTGCAAACCATCACTAAAGCAATGTATTTATTCAAATAATTTACTTATCAAAGTAGGTGAATCTCAATGAACCCATCTCTATTAGACGGAAAGAAAGTTGTTGGAACAGAAGGGTACATACTGGGAGAAGTGGATGGCATAGACATTGACTTAAGCACGTGGCGAGCCAACGCTTTCTTTGTTAGTTTAAGTGAAGATGCTGCCTCAGAACTCGGAGTTAAAAAGCCATTCCTAAGCAAAATCACAGTGTGTTTACCAACCCAGCTTGTAGAGGCTGTTGGTGAAGTAATAACTCTTAAAGAGCCGATAAGAAATCTCGAAGACATTGCAGAAAAAGGAATTTTGGTCCGCTCCACTAAACTAAAAGGCAAGAAAGTGATTGGCGCCAAAGGCTACACTGTAGGGATAGTTGAAGGAGTAGATGTTGAACCCAGTAACTGGCAGATTACCGGCTTACAGGTCGGTTTGACCGATGATGCCGCAAAGGATCTTGGATTCAAAAGACCGTTCCTCAGCAGAGTTGTGATAATTATCCCCTCTAAGGTAGTTAGTCTAGTTGGCAATTTCATCAACATAGATGAATCCATAGAAAACCTTGAATCCCTTGTAGAATGCATTCAGTCCTGCCAAAAACAAAGTTAAAACTGGATACGCAGCCATTTTCTCCTTTATTTTAAGAATCACGCCAAACGCATTAGAGTAATTCAAGAACCTTTTTGGGAACTCCGTATTTCTTCCCACAATGTTTACAGGTGACTTCAGTTTTTTTCGAAGATAACGGTTGAGATGTCCCACAATGAGGACACGTCATATTGATTGCGCTGACTTTTCCCATGTTCATATTTCTGGTTTCATCAGCCTTGTCCCACATTTCAAGCTCTTCATACCTCAGAGCCGCGTCTTCATACAGCCCATCCTTCTTCAACTGCTCAATTTCTGCAACAACATTTGAAACATCATCTTTCTTAGAAATCAGATTTGTACTGCCACAGTAGGGGCATTTCTGGGGGTCTCTTTGCAAAATTTCTTCTTGACAATCAAGACACTTCGTTCCCATTAAACTCGGCTTTTCACTAACTTTATTCTTTTTAGGGTCTTTGGACATTTTTGCTCCCCAGCACTTTCAGTTATTAATTATCTGCTTTGTTCAGCATCATCATATTTTAACATTTTTTTGTAGATGACCGTTCTTTCACAAAAAGTCAAAATCCAGCAGGCTTAACTGAAGCTTTTTCTACTTGTCATTATCTTATATATGTGGGAGATTTATGACCGGAAAATCGTTTGAGCAGATAAGTCGAAAATTAGACCTTAAACTTGCTCCAGAACTTGCCATGAAAATAATCAACACCGTAAAGAAACTTCCAGATGACGTTTACGAGTACGTCGTGGAAAATGTCCAGTTTGAAAAAGCAATGGACTGCTGCCTGCCCCTTCCAGAAATAAGGAAGAATTTTCTTGTTTTGGTACAAGAGGATGCCTCTGAAGCATCAATAGCTCACGAGATAGCTCACGCCTACCTAAAACATCCAGCATACACAAACATTTCAGTTGAACAAGCCGAGAAATTTGAAAAAGAAGCAAAAGCATTATCGAGCAAATGGCTAAAAAACACCGAGTTTCCAGCATAAGCGAGCCCTCCCTCACCTCAAAACATGCTTGCAAGTATGCTTTTTAGTCGTGAAGATTTGGGTAAGATTTGGACATAATTCTGAAAACTCTTTAAGAGCGTGAAATGACAGTGAATTTGTTTAAGGGAAAGCGGTGTTTGCAGAAATTTCCTCTATCATATTCTCCTTAAACTGCAGGCACTACCCTCCCCTCTCTCAAAATTGTAAATTCACGAGCAATTCAGAAATATAATGTCCTATCGTAGGTTCTTTATTAGCTTCTCTTGTTAATGAGAGGAGTATGTTCAGGAAAAAGAATAGAATTACTTGGCTGCTAGGATTGTTGGGTATATTTCCTTGTTTACGTATTCCACGTATTTGTTTTTGTCCGTTAAGTTGAATATGGTTACCGAGGCGTCTCTGGTGACTCCTACGACGTAGCCGGTTTCTTTTGACCGTGCTACCACGTACCATAAATCCCCGTGTTTCGTGTATTCCTCAAAAAGCTGTGCGTTAATCAAATCAGGCCCGTAAAGCGACAGCTTATTCACGTTTGGGATGTCTACGTTGTCAAAGAACGTTATTTTTGTGTCTTCAGGGTTTTTAAGGTGGAATTCCCGCAGGGTTTCAGGCGGTATTCTTGCTTCAACTACGCTGCCTACCTTGTCGAAGAGTATTTCGCTGAGCTTGTTTGCCACGAAGTTGGCTACGCTTTTTTTCTCAACGACCGTGAGGAACGTTGTGTCTTCCACTTGAGCGAAGCTGAAGAGCGCTTCAACGGTTCGCGGCAAGGGTGCGGTCTTGCCTCTGTGGAACACGTGCATAACGTAGTCATGTGAGTAGACGCCTGTGAGGGTGTTCTCCTTGGGCAGAAGCCCTGCGACTTCTGTTACGAGCGTGAAGTTGTAGTCGCCTTCCTCGTAATTTTCTTCGGTGTGGTAGCCGTCGAGCTTCGCTGCGACTTCAGCGATGGGTACTTGTTGTGTGAGTTTGAAGATTTTTCCTGCAACAACCATGTGTATGCGCCTTCTTCTGGAATGGTGGTGATGGATGCTTATGAAACTTTGCTTCGCAGTTTTCTGATTAAGCGTAATGTGTTGCTGTGGTGTGCCGCCCACATAAGTTTAATATTAGCGGTGATCTATATTAAGACTTAATAGTCCCTGTTTGGAGGCAACCTCACATGGTGAGAAAAATGGGCAAAAAAGGCAACTTCTCAATAAACGCTCTGCTGAAACAAAGCGGATACTCGGAAAAAGCCATAAAAGAAATCCTCAAATTCTACGGTCAGCACAAAACAGAAAACTGATTTGAAACTACAAATCGTGTTTGACTCGTTTTCAACAAGGTATTTTGTAAAACAATGCAATTGCAAAGTGTTTATCCAACGTTGCGTGAAAAATAGCTTGCACGAAACCCAATAGTTCAAAAACCATAAATATACAAACGTTCCAAAACTGACCCTGTGTGATGCGACATGCAGTTTGAGTTTGACGGACAAGCAGGGGTTATCAAAGACAAAGTAACCGGAGAAAGATGCGTAATACTCACTGAGGCAAGAATGCAAGAAATCTTTTCAAGGCTTTCGGATATCTTCCAGTCAGGTGCCAAAGTAATATTTTTCGAGGCTGGCAAGGCAGCTGGCGAACGTTTCGTTGAAGACACACCTAAGATGATGAAGGCGGATGACGACGTGTTTCTGAAAACGGTTGTTCAAAGGTTTATGGATGCTGGCTTGGGAAAAATAGAAATTCTGGAATTTGATCCGGAGGAGGGTGAAGTGAAGTTTAGGATTTTGAACAACTTTTTTGCTGAGCTTTGCGGAGGAGAATCATCGTGTTGCAGTTGTGTAGAGGGCTTCGTTTCGGGCTTATACGGGCAGATTATTGGTAAAACGCTGAAGATTCAAAAAACGCGGTGCATTGAGAATGGGGACTCTTACTGCGAATGGCAAATGACCGAAAAGTGACGGCGAAAAGTTCTTTTCCTCAGCCCGATTGTAGCTTATGACTGAGATTTATTCTCGTTTTTTCGCGTTTTTCGGGAATTTCCCCAAGTTTTCACCATAATTTGACGTAAGGTTTCATTTTCTGAGCAAAAATTACTAATATTTTTACGGACTTTTCCATGTCAAAATCAGGTGGCTTAAATGAGAATCAGTGTTTTACATCTTTGGGTGCCTGCCGCAATCCTGTATGTGTTAGCAATCTTCATGGCTTTCTTTCAAGAACCCGTATTAGCTTCGCTTTTTACAATCGGATATCTGTCTTTGCTCATATGTACAAAATGGGCTATCGAGTGACCTCGAAAAAGAAAGTATACGGCTTTGATTTTCAGGTTCTCTTGTAATGCGCTATTCTAAACCATGCTTCAAAAATGAAAAAATAAGGGGAAAAGTCGCGGAAGATTTCTCCAAGTCTAGCGATAGTGGTTAATTAAGCTTAAAAATAAATCTCCATAAATGCATAAAGCAGCTTAATGCCTTTCCTGCAAGGGAGGTGATTGTTTGAATTATAGAGAAAGACAGGAGATAATAGCGAAATCACCTATTTCCTTCAGCTACTTGAAAAAGTTCAATTTGGGCGCCGGGATCCTACACTTATCTCAGGGAATACTAATGCTCGCTCTGGGTACACTTCTGACTTGGGAACGGGACGTATACACGTTCTACTTGAAACTCGACATAACTACTGGACCCCCACTAGTTTTCAACATCGCACCTGACCCGCAGGTGTTCTTCACCCTAAGCTATCTAGGCGTAATAGTTGCCTCTTTCCCACTGCTTTCAGCCCTTGCACACTTTCTGATTGCGTACCCGAAAAACAAGGATTACACCGAAAACCTGAAGAAAGGAATGAACCCATACCGCTGGTACGAATACGCCTTCTCCAGCTCAATAATGATCGTGCTGATTTCCACGTTCGTAGGCGTCTGGGACTTCTGGTCGCTGGTGATGATCTTCACGTTGAATGCAATGATGATTATGTTCGGGTACTACATGGAAGTGGTAAATCAGCATACCGAAAAAACTTCGTGGTCAGCCTTCTTGGTGGGATGCATTTCGGGAGGCGTTCCATGGGTAGTGCTATTCGCATATTTCATAGCCGCAATAATGTCAACAGGCACTGAACCACCAGCATTCGTGTACTCAATATTCTTCATATACTTTGCAGTGTTCAACGTTTTCGCCCTCAACATGGTCCTGCAATACAAAGGCGTAGGACGCTGGAAAGACTACCTCTACGGCGAACGCGTCTACATCATACTGAGTTTCGTAGCTAAAACAGCACTAGCATGGCTTGTCTTCATCGGAGTATTCGCGCCGTTTTAAAACCTCAAATCCTTTCCTTTTTTATATTTAGGGTACAAAGTTAGAAATTAGAAAACCTTTTCGATTTCTAAAATCTGATAGAAGAGCAGGGGAATAAAGGTTTCTCAAAGAGAACTCAGTTTGCTACACCAATCTGAAATCTTACGTTCATTCTCGTCTTGATTCTCAAAAACCTTAGAAACTACGAGGTCTCCAACAATATCCACATTAGATATCAAAGCCTAGTCCTCTCAACAGCTTTCTCCTCCCCATACCCTCATTTGTACAAAAAACAGCCGCTTTCTTTCCTGCAAAATCATTTCTCTTCAAATATGTTCTAATCGCAGATGCAGGTCTACTATTCCAAACGGGCGTACCTATTACTATAAGGTCAAAGTCGCTTGGTGACTTTTGAGTTTCCCCAATTTCCGTTTTATTGCCTCGAGTGGCATCATATCCGGCTTTCAAGAATCCAAATCGTCCAGTTCTATTTTTCAGGTCAACGATTTCTTCGATGTCTGCTTTGAGTTCTGCGGCTACTTTTTCAGCTACAAATCTTGTTTTTCCAGTTCGAGAATAGTACACAACCAAAGTCTTCATAATTATGCCTCCAAACATGACCGAGAAGCGAACTTGAATTTACCTTTTGCACTCCATCTCCTGAGGTGCATTCATCTTGTTGTTGATCTCGTTCACAGCCTGCTCGAGATCCTCGGCCGTCCGCATCGATGTAGCTGTCGGGACACTCGTCGTTACGAAGTGCTGCGCGTAGGGGAAACACGCCACCTCGAACGGCATCGGATCCAGTGCGCCAGCGACCCGCGTTTTCAAGTGGATTTCCAAAAAGAAGTCACGATAAACAAGGCTCAGGAAAAAGACTTCGATTATTATCATAAAATGTTGAGAGCTTCTTTCGACCAAATTTACCGTGTTTTGAAAGCTGGAAAATGGTTGACTGTGACTTTTCATAATACGAACATCACGATTTATAATTCCATAATTAAGGCAGGTGTTTTGGCTGGTTTTGATTTGGAAAAAGTCATTTATCAAGCTCCTGCTGTTGTTTCTCCTAAAGCGCTATTGCAACCGTATGGAAGTGCGGTAGGCGATTATTACATTCGGTTTAGAAAACCTGAAGTCAAAGAAAGATTACTGACAGAGGCAGAAATTGATAAAGAGCGATATGAAAGAATTATTGTGGACACCGTTAAACATACAATTGCTGAACGGAGAGAACCTGTGGCGTATTCGGTTATTATCAATAATTATCCTGCAATTTTTGATGAGTTAAAGAAAAATGGTTATCCATTCAGCGCACCCGAAGGCATAGAGGAAGTTCTAAAGAAACATCTTGGAAAAGAGTTTGTTCTTGAAGATGTGAAAAACGAAAAAGGAAAAGTCATAGCTAAAAAATGGTGGCTGAAAGAAAAATTGTACCTAAAACGTTCTTCGCTTAGTGAAAGAGTTGAGCTAGCGATAATTGGAGTTCTGAATAGGCGTATTGTTGCATCTTTTGATGAGATACTTGAAGAAATATTTACTAAATTCCAAAATTCGCTAACTCCAGATGCCCAAAGCGTTAGAAGCGTACTAGAAGAATATGCTGAGAAAACACCTGATGGAAAATGGCAATTGAAGAAGATAATGAGGGTTAGGCAATCTCAACATAATCAAATAGTTAAGATGCTTGCGGATTTAGGAGAGAAAGCTGGTTTTCAGGTTTATGCAGATTTGCCCGAATATCGTAACTTCACGTTTAATTTGCCTATGTCTAAAGACAGATTAGACCGCTTACGAGAAATTGATGTTTTATGGTTAAAGGATAACACAGTCGTCTATGAGTTTGAAGTTGAAAATTCAACTGGCATCTCTGACGCAATAATCAGAGGTTCAAATATCCCTTCAGGAGTTAAGCGCTATATTGTAATTCCAGAAGAACGTGAAAACCTGTTATTAATGAAAATGGCTGAACCATTACTGAAAGAGAACATAGAGCAATACAAGTGGAGCTTCATTTACTACAAAACATTCTTGTCTTTCTATGAGGAAAACCATAAAAGAAAAGCTGTAGATGCTCAGGAAATAGATAAGCTAGCTGAAACAGAGATAAAGAAAAAACCTGAACAGAGCACGATGAGCCAATTTACACAGGTAACTTAACTTAACAGAATCAGCCTCAGCAGCATTATACATATGCCTCAAGAAGATAGAGAAAGAGTAAGGCAAATTGTTTGGGAGTTCATCCTTCAGGGAATTTTAGCAATTGGACTCAATGAAGCTGATTTAGGTCTTCCATTTATATCAGTAACTGAGTATGGCAAGAAAGTCCTAGAATCTGGAGAAATATGGCTTCCTTATGATCCTGATGGATACTTAAAAAACCTCAAGACAGAAATCCCGAACATTGACCCAATAATCGAGATGTATATCACTGAGAATCTCCAAGCATATTTGAAAGGACTTATGTTTTCTTCTGCAGTTATGTTGGGTGTTGCTTCTGAGCAAGCATTTCTCATATTATTGGACACATTAACTAATGCTCTCAAGAACCCAAAAGAAAAAAAGAAATTTGAAAAGATAAAATGAACAAAATTTTAGCCTTTGACCGATTAATTTTTAGGAACCCTTTAGATCCCACAGTTTTCGATTTTTCAGTTTTTTTGCGGCTTCTGGTTTTTCTCTCTCTAATTCTTCGACAACGGTTGCTTTGATTAGCTTCGTGGAAATTGGCGGGTCCATTTTGGACAGTTTAGCTTGAACTTTCGTCACAATCTTTTTTGCCAGTTCATCAGTGACGCCGACTTTTTTCAGAGAATTGAAAATTCTCTGTAGTTTGAATTCTTCGATTTCGCCTGATTTTTGCTCTACGCTAATAGCTGGGCATGTAGGGGCGGAGGAAGGTAGAGCAACCACTAAAGACGCCGTGTTGCCCCGGATTGTTGCCAGTAAGCTCTGTTCTGCGACGATAGTTATTACGTGCTGCTCTTCGTTGACGCCCTTCACTTCGATTCTTTCAATGACTCCGTTGTTTTCTAAAAAAACTTTTACTAAGTCGCCTGGTGCAAGGTTGGATGGAATTACTCTGCACTCTATTGGTACAGCAACGCTTCCCTCAGGTATCGACGCGCTTAATCCTCGTTCTTTAGCTGATATTGCGAAGTGTATGATTTTAGCGTCTTGATCTAATTCAAGTTCTACGTCGCC
The DNA here is from genome assembly GCA_964587975.1 of uncultured Candidatus Bathyarchaeia archaeon. Taxonomy (GTDB): domain Archaea; phylum Thermoproteota; class Bathyarchaeia; order Bathyarchaeales; family Bathycorpusculaceae; genus SG8-32-3. The sequence continues at coordinate 1,022 of CAZPND010000026.1, read as the reverse complement.
TATACCCCAATCCGTGATTAAACGTCTTTTCGTGCGCTTGATTATGTCTTCCATTGGAAGGTCTGCGGGCAACGTAAATTCGCGTTCTGACAACTCGGCTTTAAGGGCGTCAGGAACCCTAGGTTTACCCGCCATGTCGTATATTAGCCGAGAATTAGGCAACTTAACCGTGGTGTATGATGGTTTTCCTCCTCTTATCCCGTCTATTATGGCGGAAGCACTTTTCTTCGGCATCTTTTCAGCCATTTTGTCCCCAGTATTAACACCCCATACAGTGAAAATGCTTATTGTTACAACTTCGATGGCGCCTCCTACAGTGGGGTTATCCAAAATTGCAAGCAAACCTCCTGAAAATCCCAAAACACCTAATCCAAACAGGATACCGAGAAATGAAGATAGTCTCTCGTTAGTAAAATACCTATACACAATTGACAGTATCATCACTGTGAAAAAACCAACAGTTCCAAACATTACGCCTCTAAGCAATCCTGATAGACCGTCGATAACCACTGCAGACATGCTTTATCCACTACGAGTTTAGCATTTACGATTGACTTATAAAAAGTCATCCACATCCAAAAAGCCTTAATCTCAATTAGAATCAACATTAAACTTGTTATCGTTCTTGCTGCTTGTAAAATTTCTCCACCGCACATCGGGCACTTCGCTGGGAACTCGTTTGTAACCCTCGTTAGCGTAAGTCTGCACATCAAGCACAGGTAGATGTTGCATTTTAGATATTCGCTACTTATCTAAGAGACTAAAAAGCTGCCGTTGTGGTCCAGCAATAACATGGTAAATTTCTCGAATGTCCTTGGTTCTGATGGACTCAAGCCTTTTTTTCAAATCGTCTAAGGCATTTTTCATTCTCCTTAATTTTATGGTACTAACTTCGCCTTTTCAGCTAATAAAATGCAGTTGCAACAGAAAGTTGTGAAAAATTTTAAATAAAATAGTCCCCTATTCTTAAAGGGAAAGCAATTGGTATTTGACAAAGAAGAAACTCTGCTTCTGACTCAAGT
>CAZPND010000025.1:0-20473 GCA_964587975.1 uncultured Candidatus Bathyarchaeia archaeon | reverse complement strand
GTTTTGTCGATGCTTTTGTATACACTGGTTAATGTTCAATTTTAAATCAACGGCAAATTATAAATATTAAATTTAATAAAAACAGAACAAATTACTTAATTGAGTTGATTAGCTTGAAGAAAAAAGCTTTATTGCTCTTTACTTTTGTTTTGCTATTTTCAATAACTGGTTCTATTGCAGTTACAACAGCGCAGGACACTCTATATCCTCTAGTAGCATTATCCTCGGATCAACTCACCTTCTATGGTAAAGAAGGCAACGACACAGCTAAATCAACAATAACAGTGGTTGGACTAGCAAAGAAAAAGGTTGACGTCACACTCTCTTCTGCAACATTTTACCAAAATGATTCCGCAAACAGCATAAAATTTAATGCAACTCCGATTTATGTTGACCAAAATGAAACGACTAAAGATCTATTTGTAAATGTTAAAGGCGCTGAAGCAGGAACTTACAAAGGTGCAATTATAGCTACAGCAGAAGCACCCGAAGAAAATATGACATCAATGCGGATTAGCGTCACCGTAAAAATCGAAAGTGACGATACAATTCCGAGTCTCATTAATGGACTGATCGCTGGCTTTTTAATCGTGATGTTCGTAGTGCCTTGGACAGTAGGTGTTTATTTTTTAGATAGCTGGGGCGAAGACAAGAAGCGAGTTTTACTTACTATTTTCGGAATACTTGTTTCAGGATCTTTCATATTTGCTATAATCACTAAAATATTTGGTGATCTTACTCTAATTTCAACCGTATTGATTGTACCATTCTTGGCATATGTTGTATACTTCATAAAAGATCAAAGAGAACAAAGCCAAGAAGAAAAGAAAGATCAAAGAGAAGAGCGGCAAGAGCAAATTAAGACTGCCGTTGGGCTTCGTAGTAAAGGGCTAGAGAAAGATTTAGACTTCCTCAAAGACATACTTGGAGAACTAGCTAAACACTATGCTAGTCTTACCTCAAAACACTACAGCGAAAAAGGTTTGTTACCAACAAAGAAATGGGATGACCAGTCAACTCAAGGCATTATTATGGACTTGGATGCTGGGCGACTGGCAAAATACTATGGCTATGCGCCTATTCACGACGAGTATTATAAAATAGCGATGAAGATTCCAGAAAAGCCAACTAATCCAGAACATAAAAAGTTCATTAAAGAATTCAATGCCCTCAGAACTACGTATGCTAAACTAGAAGAAAGTGCTTTTGCTTATTTGAGTTACCAAATGGGTCTTCTTGGCAAAACATACTTGGAACCTTTAGACATTGAGTATCCTCGTCTTTCCAGAAAATTCATAGAATACCTAACTGCGAACAAACTCTTAACTAACTTGGAATGTGGATACAACGATCAAAATCTTTTCGAAGACCAGGTTAAAGCCTTAAACGCGGGTCTCTTTAAGAAAGTCGCCTTAATCATATGCAAACCCGAAAAGAAATCTGTAATACTGGCTAAAATCACTGAAAATTTTGATAACACATATGAAAAATTGGAGAAGACTAAGTTGCCCTCGGCACCTGCTGATTTAGTAGACACCACAAAAGAACAAAAATTGAAGGTAGAGGGCGCTCTCGACATTAATATGAAAACGCAAGGACATCCTTGATACATCAATCCTTTCTCAAAAACACTCGGGAGAATAACTATTGGCTCTCTCAACGTGAGATTAGAATAGACGATACTGAAGTATAGAAAACACCGTTAAGAGAAATTTCATCCGTCGTCCCAAGCGTTAAAGAGTAGCGGATATTTATGGATTAGCTGAAATGCTACTTTAATTCTTATGAAATCGTCGAAGACCACTTTTTCTTCTTGGCAAAAAATTTTAAGGTTGAATTCGTCAACTGTCCCGTCAAATTTCCATCCTTTACTCTTGTAATCCCGCCTTATGTTAAGTCTCGATAACAGGTTTTGGCTCATAGAGAACATGCGCTTGTTTGAGGCAAATAGAATTGACGCATAAACCTTATCCCTGCCGAGAATTGTTTTATTTACATATTTTAAAACATACCATAAAGCGTTAACGCTGGCATTTATTGCCCGTACCCAAACGTAGCCGCCACCGTATTTTTGCCAAATTTCCGAGAGATCAGAATGAGACACATAAGGAATACCACTGATTAAAACGTGCAAGTGTGGACGCCCCGATTTTTGAACCTCTAAGACACAAAGAAACTCGAAACGTCCATATCGTTTGAGAAGCCACGCTCTTAGTTTCGCCCACGCTTTCCCAATAAAAATTAATTCATCTTCTAAACGCATAAACCTTTTAGGGTCTAAGGTTAAGTCTATTTTCAAATCCCAATCAATATACTGCAAAAACTTCATTTTCATCCAAAGAACCCGCTTATAATCTTCCATAAACCGATTGACACAACGAATGAAAAGATATTCATCATCCTTAACAAGCTTTACAAATTTGCCTATGAGATATTTCTCCATCCAATTCTCAAAATAAATCATAAGAAGACGTAAATCCAACTTTTCACGCCCACAATCAGCCACCTGACTCAAAGCATCTTTAGCTAAATAGTACTGGTCAGATCTTCTGCGAAAAGTTACACTTGCTCTATTGGAGTATTCAAGTAAAGACGGTTTGAGAGATGACGGCTCGCCCGAGCAGTCCACAGGTATAGAGTTTAGAATACACTGACCGCTTCTGCGGAAGCTCTGCTCGGGCTCGCTTCGCGCGCCCTCGACGGGCGCATTTGGGGACACCCCCTGACCCGAATGAAGGTGCTCTGTTATTTCATCCCGTTTGGCCTCCGCCAAACTCCAATCGATGCGAGTAAAGCCGTTTGCCGCAGAAGGCGCGCGCGCAGTACTCTGAAGGTGTAAAAAGCTGTTATAAGGTTCTGAAAACAGAAAAGGTGTCGAAAAGTCGTGCCTAAATCTATATATGGGTGTTGTTTAAAATTGCTTTGAGTAAATCACACCTTTGGTGAAGTGTATGAGCAAGCCAGTTGATGTTGGAAGTTTACGCGTTGGAGGCTACATGGTCATAGATGATCAGGCGTACCGCATAGTGGACATAACAAAATCAAAACCTGGAAAACATGGCGCTGCCAAAGCGAGAATAGTTGCCATAGGCGTCTTCGATGGCGTCAAACGAAGTCTGGTTAAACCCGTTGACGCTAACGCAGAAATTCCCATGATTGACAAGCGCCCTGGGCAAGTGTTCTCGGTTAACCCGAACGGCGTCCAAATAATGGACTTAGAAACGTACGAGTACGTTGATGCTCCTTATCCCGAGGAGGAAGATTTGAAAGCCAAGCTTACCGTAGGCACTGAGATCGAGTACTGGAAGATATTGGGTAGAATCAAAATCGTTAGAGCCAAATAACTCCACACTCTTTTCCTCTTTTCGTTAAAGTTTATTTTCCCGACTTGACAAGTTGATTATGAAGCCAATGATGCATGAAGAGCCGTCTGAATCGTGACGATATTATTTGGGGCTGAGGCTTCACCGTTCATCTGCAATACGTATTTAAATACGCTTAAGATGTTCTAAGGCAGGAGACGGAAAATGGCACTAGATCGCTTGGGGTCTTCGCTCACTGGCGCCATCAAAAAGCTCTTCCGTGCAGGAGTAGTTGACGAGGCGGCAGTGAAGGAACTGGTACGCGACATCCAGAGGGCGCTGCTCCAAGCAGACGTTAACGTAAAACTTGTTCTAGACATATCAAAACGAATAGAGGACAGAGCGCTAAAAGAGAAGGTTCCTCCAGGCATCTCCAGACGGGAACATGTGATAAAAGTTGTTTACGAGGAATTAACGCGCTTTGTAGGTGACAAACCCGTTCCGATCAAGATGGAACCTGGGAAAAAGAAAATCCTGATGCTGGTTGGGATTCAAGGCTCTGGAAAAACCACTCATGCAGCCAAGCTCGCCCGGTACTTTCTCAAGAAAGGTTTGAAGCCCGCCTTGATATGCGCTGATACTTACCGCCCTGGCGCTTATGCTCAGCTTCAGCAGTTGGCGAACCGCATAAACGTTCCAATATACGGGGACGTGAAGGCTAAAGACCCAGTTAAAGTGGTCAACGAAGGCTTGAAGCAGTTCAGCAACAAGGAGCTAATAATAGTTGACACCGCAGGACGCCACAAAGAAGAGAAAGAGCTAATTAAAGAAATGAAAAATCTTGAGAAAAAAATCAAGCCTGACGAGCTCATGATGGTTATTGATGGTACAATCGGGCAGCAAGCGCTGATTCAGGCGCAAACTTTTCACGAGGCGACACCAATAGGCTCGATTCTAGTCACGAAGTTAGATGGGTCTGCTCGAGGTGGCGGAGCGCTTTCGGCGGTTGCGGCCACGGGCGCGCCGATCAAGTTCATAGGCACAGGTGAGAAGGTTGAGGACATAGAGCAGTTCATTCCTTCCCGCTTCGTGGGCCGCCTCTTGGGTATGGGTGACTTGGAGACGCTTCTTGAGAAAGTTCATGAAGCCGAAATCAAGGTTCCCCAGAAGAAAGCCAAAGCAATACTCAGCGGCAAATTCACTTTGACGGATATGTATGAGCAGTTCGAGGCCGTTAAGGGCATGGGGCCTTTCAGGAAAATCTTCAAGATGCTGCCCGGCATGTCTTATGATGTGCCCGACGACATGTTGAACATGGCTGAGGATCGCCTGGAAAAGTGGCGCGTAATCATCCAGTCTATGCGTCCTGAAGAGAAAGATAACCCTAAACTTTTGAATTCTTCACGGGTGAGACGTGTGGCACGGGGTTCGGGAACAACCGAGAGAGACGTTAAAGACCTTCTGAAACAGTATGTGATGATGCGGAAGATGATGAAGATGTTCAAACGGAAAAAGAAGTTGCCCTTCATGGGTAAAGGGTTCCCAACAGGGTTCAAGTAGGCTCTACTCATGGATGTTCTGGAAAAAGCACTGGCTATGCTTAGCAAGCATCCACTTTGTGACAATTGTCTCGGACGCCAGTTTGCGTTGCTCGGGTACAACATAGAAAACAAAGATCGCGGCAGAGCCTTAAAACTCAGCTTAACCCTTCAAGCCAGCGAATTGAATTCTGAAAAAAGCGCGGAGGGTATTAAAAGGCTTAAGGTTCTGGCAGTCAACGGTTTTTCCCGTGAAGCGCAGAATACCCTGCGGCACCTGAAGAGGCGTGTTCCAAAGGAAGACCCCTTAAGAACATGTTTCCTGTGTGAAGGCAAGTTTCAGCTTCTTGATGGCTTGATCCAGAAAGCGTTGGGCACTGTGGCAAGCTACGAGTATAGCACTTTTTTGGTTGGCGTAGAGTTGCCAGTTGCAGTGGAGGAGCGTGAAGACGAGTTTAAAGCCACTTTCAACGTGAGTTACGGCGAGAACATTCGGCATGAGTTTGGACGTTTGTTGGGCAAGCGAATTGCTGAGGAGACGGGCAAGGCGGCAGAGTACCTTAAGCCCGACATAGCAATAGTGTGTAATCCTTTCACAGATCAGGTTCGGCTTCAAGTCAATCCTCTTTTTGTTTCTGGGCGATACAGGAAACTCGTCAGGGACATTCCGCAGTCGAAATGGTTCTGTTCCAGCTGCCGGGGCAGAGGCTGTGAAAAGTGCGGGGGGACTGGAAAGCTGTATTCTGAATCGGTTGAGGAACTGGCTTCTAAACCTTTGCTGGAGGCTGCTGAGGGTGAGAAAACTTCGTTTCATGCTTCGGGAAGGGAAGATATTGATGCTCGGATGCTGGGTAACGGTAGGCCTTTTGTGATTGAAGTTTCGAAGCCTAAGAAGCGTTTTCTGGACTTGAAGACGATTGAAGTTGCTGTTAACGCAGGTGCTGCGGGCAAGGTTGAGGTTTCTGGTTTGCGTTTTTCCAATAAGGATGTTGTTAGGCGGTTGAAGAAGGGCGAGTCTGCGCAGAAGGAGTACCGTGTGCTGATTGATTTCGAGAAGAATGTTTCCGATGAGGACCTGCGTCTTTTGGAGGAGACGCTTAATGGCGCCTTGATTAAGCAGCAGACGCCTTTGCGTGTTTTACATAGGCGGGCGGATTTGATGCGGGAAAAGTACATATATGAGGTTAAAGTTAAGAAGGTGTCGCTTAAGAGGGCCGAGATGAAAATTCGTTGTCAAGGCGGCCTCTACGTGAAGGAATTGGTGTCAGGCGATGAAGGAAGAACGGTGCCTAACGTGTCGGAGTTGCTTGAAAACAGAGCGAAGCCTCTTAAGCTTGATGTTTTGAACGTTATTATGGAATAATCAGGTAAGGTGAAGTGTGATGCGCGGGTCAAAAGGGTATTATACGGGTGCTCGTGGGCTTCTGAAGAAAAAGCCTCGGGAGAGGGGCAAGCCGAAGCTTGGTAAGCTGCTGATTGAGTATGAGGCGGGTTCTCAGGTTATTATTAAGATGGATTCGAGTGTTCAGAAGAGTTTGCCTCATAAACGTTTTCACGGGAAGATAGGCACGGTCTTGGAGAAACGAGGTCGTGGGTACGTGGTAAGCGTATCAAAAGGCGATGCTGTTAAAAAAATAATTGTTCGATCTGAACATTTAGAACCGTATAAAGGGTAGTTGAATATATGGCAAATAAAGAGTTAAGTGAAAACAGGCTCACGTTGCCGCAGGTTAAGAAGGTGTTGGAGGCAATTGGTGAGGAAAATTTGGATCAGTTTCAACGGCGCACTTTGGATTATGTGAACAAGTTTTCTAAAGTGGACGTTAAGACGGCGGAGAAGCTTTTAGGGAAGCTTGTGAAAGAGTTTGATCTTGACGAGGCTGAGGCGGTTCAGGTTGTGAATTGTATGCCTGAGACTGTGGATGAGCTGCGCGTTTTCTTGGCTGGCGGTCGCAAGATTATAGAAACCACGAAGTTGGAAGCTATTGTCGCGCTTTTGAATGATAGCAGAGCAGTGAAATAGCCAAAGTTTGCTAATAACTTTTAAGCAGTAAGCGCGAATAGAAGTAAAGGGGTTCAAGGACTATTATGGAGAAGCGATACGAAGAGTACGCTTACGTGCTGGACTTCTTGCCGCACGGCAGAGCCGGGTTTCGCGCGAGTGGACGAGCGGGTTACCGAGCGGGAGCTTTGATTGAATGTGTGGGCGAAGAGTTTTTCACGTTGCTGGAGGCTTTGGTGAAGGAAGGGTTGATGCTTAAGCCAGGCGACCGTGTGTACGTGGGTAAAGACGCACGGGAAGAGGTTACGTACATTATCGGGCGTATCGGCTTTGACGAGTTGACTGCTTCGGCGAAAGCGGAGCTTCCGAGTGTGGTTAGCCGTATAGTTTTGAATCGTGAGAAGTGGTTTGTGAACTTTTTCAACACGGCACGTGCGATTACGCCGCGTATGCACGCTTTAGAGTTGGTGCCTGGAATCGGGAAGAAATATATGTGGCAGGTGATCAACCAGCGTGAGCGCAAGCCGTTTGAGAATTTTGATGATTTGCAGAAGCGGACTGAGTTGCCCAATCCTGTGAAGCTGGTTACGAAACGGGTGTTGGAGGAGCTTGAGGGCGACAGCAAGTACCGATTGTTCACGCGGGTTCATTAAGGCGTAAGGGATGAGCGTTTCAGAAACGAAGCTTTTGCTTCGAACCCATCGAATTGTTCCGAACAGGCTTTTGGGGCAAAACTTTCTGGTTACGCCTTCGATTTTTCCCAAACTCGTTGATTACGTTTCACTGGGTAAAGCGGATGTGGTGCTGGATGCTGGCGCAGGCTTCGGTTTTCTCACGCGGTTTCTAGCGGATAAGTGCCGGATGGTGATAGCGGTTGAGAAGGACTTGAGTGTTGCCGCGGTGTTGCGTGAACAGCTCAGAGGATTTGCTAACGTGACGGTGATTGAGGGTGACGTGTTGAAGGTGACGGTTCCAGACTTCAACAAGGTTGTTTCGATTCCTCCTTATTATCTGTCTTCTCGTTTGGTGATGTGGCTGTTTGACCGCAGCTTCGAGTGCGCCGTCTTGATTTTGCAGAGGGAATTCGCCAATCGACTGGTGGCTGCCGTGGGCAGTGACGCTTACGGGTGGCTTACGGTTGTCACTTATCACAGTGCTGCGGTTGAGCTTTTGGACGCGGTTCCTAAATCGATGTTCTATCCCCCGCCCGAAGTTGATTCAGTTATAGTGCGTTTGACGCCTTGGACCACGGCGCCTTTTGAGGTTAAGGATGAAGCGTTTTTCAAGCGGATGGTGCGGTGGCTTTTCACGCAGCGTAACAAGAAGCTCGGCAACTCGCTTGTGCCTTTCATCAAGAGCACGTTTAAAACGGCTAAAGAAGACGCGGAAAAATTGGCTTACACTCTTCCTTTTCGCGAAAAACGTGCAAGAGAACTGCGACCTGAAGATTTTGGAGAGTTAGCAAATGCCTTCGCCCGCTAAACACGTTTACTTTGGCGATTATGTGTTTTTTGTTGATGAAAATGTATACGCGCCTGCTGAAGACTCGTTTCTTTTCGCCGATAACCTTCAGGTAGAAGCGGGAGATGACGTGCTGGACTTGGGAACTGGCTGCGGCATCCTCGGCATACTTGCGGCTGAGCAGGCGCGGTTTGTGGTTGCGGCTGATGTGAACCCGTACGCTGTTCGCTGTGCAAAAGCCAATGCAGAATTCAACAATGTACGTGGTAATATGGCTTTCGTGCAGGGTGGCTTGTTCACTTGGTTAAGCGGAAAAGCCAAGTTTGACATTATACTTTTTAACGCTCCTTACTTACCTGCGGACAAGGGCGAAGCTGATTCATGGATTGGACGCGCTTGGGCGGGTGGGGTCTCCGGCAGGCAAATCATCGACCGTTTCCTTTTTGAGGTTCCGAGGCACCTGAAGCGGACGGGACGGGTTCTTTTGATGCAGTCTACGTTGGCAAATGTGGATGAGACTGTGCAAAGGTTTGCCGATTGCCGTCTGACCGCGGGGGTTGTTGCTGAATGTGCCTTGCCGTTTTTTGAGACTGTGGTGCTTATAGAAGCCAGGTTTTGATGATGTTTCTTAATTCATATTTGTGGTGCGCAAGCTATTATTAGCGGTTTTCTGGTATTCCATGCGGTGTAAACGGTTGGAATCTGAATCCGAACGCATTTCTGCCTCAACAAACGCAGCGCATCCCAAAAGCCGTATCAAACTCATTGCTATAGTCGCTATCGTGGCTGTCTCCATCGTAGTTGGTGCTTTCATTGTTAGTGGTTTCATTTCAAGCCCTCAGGGCGGGACCTCCCCCGATCAGGATGGCACTTCCATCAATCAGGATCAGAATGGTCAAGATGACTGGCTGTTCAAGGGCGCGTACGCAACATATGAAGGCTCAACAACTTTTACCTCCGACGATATTGACATGCACGATATGTCCATGGATATTGATTTTAACGTAAGGATGGAAGTTGTTGACTTCAACACCACACACGCGTTAATTTCCACCTCCTTCCAGATGTCTTCATCCGTTAACGGAATGGATGGCGAAACCGTGGCGGACGAGAACAGCACTTGGGTTCCGCTATCGCAGATGGGCTTCATGGGCGCATTCGATGATGTCAACCTCACAAGCAGTTACAAATCCACTGTGAATATCGCTGGCTTGGGAACTAGAAGCTGCACGGTTTACGAGTACGCAATCTCAGATGAAGGTCTATCGATAAAAGTGTACGTTGACGATACCATTGACTGGCCATTAAAGATGACTGTAAATATGAGCGGTGAAAACTCCATCAGTCTAAGCCTAGACATAAACCTAATAGACACAAACATTCCCGCACTGACATAACGCAACATCCACTCGAATTTTCCTTTTTTCTTAAAGAAGCAACCAGTATATTTGCCGTCTATTTGGATCCTAATAGAGATTATATGCAGAAACTATAGAGGGGTAGGTCAGTATTGGCGCTGAAACCACGCAATAGCATGTGGAAACAGCGCTGCAGGATTCCATGCAGCCTGCCTTAAATAAGGGGGGGTATAGACTGCGACAAGCACTAGAGAAGGATGCTTTCCGCTAGGAGATGTAAGTGGTTTTCTTGTCTTCTTCTTTACGTGTTTCCTCAGCCTGCAAAGCCCTTTGTTCTTCAATTTTCTGCAAGCGAGTCACCATCGTTTCCGCCTTCGCAATTTCTTCGTTCAAGCCTTCCAAGTCAACATCAAAATTAAACGCTGTTTTCAACACTTCCAGAACGCTTCTCGCAGCCAACGGATCAGGCAAGTAACCTCGTGTTTCGCCCAAAAGGCACACCGCGCCGATTTTTCTGAAACGTGCCAACCCAAGTATTAATCCAGCAGTACCCACTATTGGGCTTCCTGAACTGCTCACGACAGCGCCTGCATCCAAAGCTATGTCTAAAAGCTCTTTGTCTGTGGCGGCTGCGAAAACGCTGGGTTTGTCTTTTGTTTCCATTCGATAACCTCCGATGGTTACGATGGTTTTTACGTTGTGTTTTTGAGCGAAGTCAAGCATCTTATCTGCGATTTCATATTGCCCTTCAATGGTCTGTGACTGGCTATCGCCTGTGAAAAGGATCAGGTCGTTTGGTCCGTTACTGTTCTTCCAAAAATAGAACGCACCGCGCAAAAGGCGAACGTTCCCTTTTTTGTTCACCAGCACGAAGTATGGAAAATGCGGCGAGTAAAGGTGTGCAAACTTTATAGCGTTTAACTTTTTAATCAAATAGCGTATTGCTATTTTGCCGACAAGCCCTAAGCCTGGAAGCCCTTCAATCAAAACGGGATTGTTAGGCTCGATTTGCTTGAGTTCTTTTATGTAAGTTTCTTTCATTGTGCCGCATGCTCCTTTTGCATAATCATCCTGTACCTGAGATATTTATCGTCAGGAGAAAACTTTGGCGGATGAGGCGTTCTAAGATTTCCACTGCAATGCGGACACACATCCGTTTTCAAAGTGTAACTGCCACACCGTTCACATTTCCTTAAGAGCCAAACCACTATTTCTCCCTTCTAAAACTGCCCTGACCGCCAGCTTTAACCACGTTTGACACTACATTTTGAGCAACTTTTTGTATAACTTCTTCGGCTCGCTTGTAGTTTTCCGCTGACACCTCGATGCTGTATTTTGGGGCAGCAATGACGTAGAACCGTATATCTGCTTCCTTTGGTTTCTCTGTTTTTTTGGCGTTAAGGAATGATTCTTTGATTATTTTGACGCCGTTTGGCTTCATGCAGCGAATTTCAAGCGTGCCCTTCACTTTCACCAGCTTCACGTGAATCCGGTCTGCCGCGACTTCAGCAATGACTTTCCCCAAGTTTTCCGGCACGCCAATTTTAGTGAGGATTTCAGAGCCTTCTTTAGCGGTTTTTTCAAGAGCTTCGTATAAATTGTAATTTTCTTCTATCCGAGCGACAGCTTGACTGTAAAGCTCTTCTGGGGACATGGCAAGTTTTTCCCCGATTTCCCGCAGGAGCGCTTCAGCTTTTCGGTCTTGTTTCCATGAGCGGATTTTCTCGATTCGCGCTCTTTTGGTTACGCGTCTAAGAGAAAGGTCAACATGTCCTTTTTCAGGGTCCACGCGCAAAACTTTCAGCACGGTTTTTTGTCCTTCTCGGACGTAGTCGCGGATGTTTCTTATCCAGCTGCTGCTGATTTCGGAGACATGTAACAGTCCTTGCTTGTTGTACTCGTCCAGCTTGGCGTAGGCACCGTATGTGGTGACGGATTCTATAGTGGCGATCACGAGGTCTCCGACTTCTGGATATTCGGGTTTGTGTTCTGCCATGCTGGTTCTTCCTATTCTAGAACTGTTTGTATTTCGCCTTTAATTTTTGCTCTGCCACCTGTTGGTTCTGCTAGGACTTCGCCGCAGACGTTGCAGGTGACCTTGTTTGTGGCGTTGCTGTAGAGGAGTTGTTCGTTTCCGCATTTTAAGCATTTGACGCGTAAAAATCGGCTTTTAGGTTTGGGGATGAGTTTGTTCCATTCTGTCATACGGTATTTCGCCTCCTTTAAGTGAAATCTATTTTCCTGAGGCGCATGCCGTCTTTTTGAAGCATGTAACCGCATTTTTTACATTTAAGACGCAAGGTCTGTTTTTTAGTGGTTTTAGCGAATTCATGCTGAAGCGGATATTTTTGTCCGCCGTAACCCTGTTTCTCCCGTTTATGGTGGCGTTCACCTTTGGCCAAGGCTCTGCGTTTTCCCGCCTTGTACAAGCTTACGGTGTGAACCTGATGACTCTTACACTTTGGACAGTACGTGCGAATCTGTTTTGGAACGTTCATGCTGCGTCACTTTGGCTTGCAATAGAGAAAACGTTCACACTCTTATACTTTTTCCGCTGCTCCAACTGTTCTCCAGCGATTTCTGCATCTCTACACCTTCACAAACGGCTTGAACTGATTGTTGACTGAAAAAGGGCGTAGCAACTAGCTGCGTGAAACAGTCTATAGCCCCTTATTTATAGCGCTGTGTTCTTATCGTAGTTTTTCAAAGTTTGTATTTTTGACGATTAAAACGAAAATGAATAAAGTGTTGAAGATAGTTTTTCATTAATAGGGAGACTATTTATCATTCTGGCATTTGAGGAGTTTCCATTGCAGAAAGCCACAGAATTTCAAAGTAGTCTTGTACTACCGTTAAGAAACTCTCGTTGTTTGACCACAAAGCAGGCGAATTAAAAAGTCCCTCTTTGGGGTGCACTACAATAAAGGCTTCTTTATTGTCATATATGCCAATCACCGTTTTGGGGTGACCCCTCAAAAATCTTATGTTGCCCAAAGGATTTTTTCTGCATAACTTTTCTGCAATTTCAACATCTTTTTCAGCTTCAGGTTTTTCAGCGAGAAGTCGAAACTTCACGCCCCTGCTCCAAGCTCTTTCAAAACTTTCAGCGAAGGCAACAGTCATGCCAAAAAAAAACCGTTTCCAAGGAAGATACAGGTCTACTTTTCTTTCAGAGCTTTCAATGGCCTCTTGTACTTTATTAACAAGCCTTTTTCCTTTTGGAATTATAACGAAGTGTGGGTTTTTGTATGTATCGGGTTTCTGTGGATTTTTTTCTTTAAATAAGCTAAGCAATATTTCAGTTTGCGCTTTTAACCCATCATACTCCATTTTCTTTTTTTCAAGCAGAAAAGCAATGCTTTTTTCAATAGGCACAGCTTTGAACTGCGCAGGATTTCCGATTATTTTCTCGATCAGGCCCTTATTTTGAAGTTTAGGTATCACTCGGTAGCTGTCGGGTTGTGATGTTTTTGTTAATTTGCTGATTGCTTTGGCGGTTAGGGTTTCGTATGTGCATAAAGCGAGATAAATCCTTGCCTCCAAGACTGTTAGGCCTAATTGGTTTAATATTTTAATTTCATTATTATTTGACTGCATTTTTAACTCTGCAATACTGTCATTTGGTGATTATAAGGGAAAAAACTTTCGGAATTATGTGGTGGAACCACATAACCCGTCTTAAATATTCACAAACTAGAAGCATGTGTTATAAAATTAAAGGAGAATAAGGAAGAATGTCTAAGAATAAATCTGCTATTGCGATTGCATTGTTTCTGATGGCAACTATTGCTGTTACGCTTATTGCTTTCTCACCAACGGCAAACGCCGCTGAATACTACTATACATCCTACGTTTACTGTGCTGTTACCCCTGACCTTGTCGGTGTCAACCAGGAAGTGGTGCTTGTCATGTGGACTGCAGACATGCCACCCGACATCGGTGAAATCTCAGGTGCTGTTGAAGGCGGCAGAGCTGCATGGTACGATGTGGGGTTTTACGTTACAGACCCTCAAGGGAACAAAGAAACCTTAACAATCGATAAGACCGATCCGGTGGGCGGCGGCTTCGTTATTTACACGCCTGATCAGGTCGGCACGTACACCGTTCAGGCTTGGTTCCCTAAAACGGAGAAGGACGATGGTACAAATCACAGGACTTATAGCGCCGCGGAAAGTGCTGAAATATCATTCACCGTGCAGGAGGAACCAGTGTCGCCATGGCCTGAATCACCTATTCCAACAGAGCCCTGGACTCGTCCAATAAATCAAGCAAGCAGAGAATGGTACGTTCTCGGAGGAAACTGGCTAGGAACAGCAGGCTTTATGGGTAGTGCAGCCTTAAGACCAGCAGGCACCTATGGAGGCACCACTGATCGGTTCGTTTACGGTCTAGGAACGGAAAGCGCTCACATACTTTGGACAAAGCCGTACTATGTCGGAGGTTACATGGACGAAAGATATGACGTCGTTGGATACCAGACTGGACACTATCAAGGCATGAGTTTCGAGGCGATTGTCATCAATGGAAAAATGTACTACACCCCCCGCGCAGACGCACATATGACAGAGGGCTATCTTGTCGTTGATCTTTACACAGGCGAAACGCTAGAATTCAGAAATAACACTATGCCGTCGAAAGCTCAGATATACAACTACGAGTCGCCTAACCAGCACGGAGGCTACGCATACCTATGGCAAACATCCGGCGTCACCCTACCTGAGGGCGATATCACCGAAACAGGAAAGCAAACTTGGCAGATGATTGATGCATATACAGGGAAATCTATATGCAAAATCGCCAACGTGTCAGCGACAAGTGGTGGCTTCTTCTTCTCGGTTGGCGGCGGCACTGAAGTCTACAGCAAAGACGGAAGCATACTCTACTACAACATTAATAATCTGGGAAACAGTACAAATCCCAACTACTACCTGCAGATATGGAATAACACCGATGTGGACACACTGATTGCGACACGAACAGGAACTACGGCTTGGCAGTGGAGGCCTTCGGGAGGAGGCTTCGGTGGAGGTCCAGGTCTACGTGCTGATTATTATGTGCATGACGGGAACACAGGCTTTTCATTGAACGTGTCAATAGCGAGCACCGTAGGCACTAGCGTCCGAGCCATTCGTGAGGGTGAATTCATAATCCTCGGAAACCAAGGAAGCAACGATGGAACCACTGTTGTTAAAGGTAAATTGCAGACTTTCAGCTTGGAAGAAGGAAGAGAAGGCCAAAAGCTGGATGAAGTTGAATTTGCGCCTCCGTCAACCGCAGGCAACGTCAGCGTCAGCTTAACCGGAGTGTATCCAGAAGATGGCGTCATCTGCTTTGAGGCTTCAAAAACGCTGAAACGTTGGGGCTACAGTCTTGACAATGGAGATCTGCTGTGGGAGAGTGATCCTGAGCCGCAGATGAACTATTACAGCATGTACGACAACTACTACAAGGGCATGTTGCTCAGCCCCAGCTGGGGTGGAGTGATACTTGCCTACAACATCACGACTGGAGACATCGTATGGAACTACACTGCCTCGAACGTGGGTTGGGAATCGCCTTACGGCAACTACCCCATCAACATCTTCGCCATCTGCGACGATAAAATCTACACGCTTACAGGTGAACACTCGATCTCTCAGCCAATGTACCGAGGTCCGAACTTGCGCTGCATCAACGCAACAACCGGCGAGGAAATCTTCAAAATACTTATGTTTTCAGCCAACGGCGGAGCTAGCCTCGGAGGACAGTACGCACAAATGGCAGACGGTCACATATTAGCCCTAAACTTCTTTGACAACGAGATATACTGCTTCGGCAAAGGCCCAAGCGCCACCACAGTCACCGCATCACCGAAGGTTTCAGTGCATGGAACAAGCGTAATGATAGAAGGCACGGTCACCGACCAGACTCCTACCGGCAGGCGCAACACTAATGAAATGTTTGACTTCAGCCTCAAAGGCACACCAGCAATATCCGACGAAGACCAAGCAGCGTGGATGGAGTACATGTTTATGCAGCAGGTAAGACCAGAAAACGCGAAGGGCGTGGAAGTTATCTTGGAGACGCTTGATCCTAACGGCAACTTCTACGAGATCGGCAACGCAACCAGCGACATAAACGGTAACTTCGCCTACATGTTCACTCCGGAAGTTCCGGGTGAATACCAAATCTTAGCTAGGTTTGCAGGGTCCAAAGCATACGGCCCCTCATACGCATCAACCTATCTAGGTGTAGATGAAGCGCCGCAGGCTACGCCTACACCGACTCCTCCGCCGCCATCGATGGCTGACACCTACATTGTGCCTGCAACGGTTGGCATAATCGTCGCAATCATAGCAGTCGGGCTAGTACTTGTGCTGATGCTCAGAAAAAGATAAGCGCACAGCAAAAACTAAACAATCTTCCCCCAATTTTTTTCGGGGTCACTATTGGAAGTCATTGAAAAGGAGAAAACACAATAGGGACCGAGTGGGCTCTGCGAAAAATTCAGCTTACAGCGTCAGCTGTTGGCGATTGCAACTATTCTCCTAAAATTCTGTTTGCAGAGCCCCGGCAAACCCTCCCCTTGGTCATGTACCTTTTCTTTTGCCGCTTGCCTTCCTGTTCCTTTTGCACGTTTACTTTAGAGATTTCGAAATGTGTTTTTTCTTCTTGCCCCATTTTCTGATCAAGCATTTTCACGGTAGAGTTACCGTGTGGAATGCATATTCTTTTTTAAACAGGATGCTCCTCGTTATGTTTACCGTCAAGAGTAGTTTGGTAAAGTAGAATGCAAGCCGTTCTGTCGTTCCTTAAGAAGCATGAGAATACGCTGTTGAAGTTGTTGCCGTTAATGGCTTTTGCCGTGCCGCTTTTGTGGCTGTATCTGCTGGACGCAGGCTCTTTTGAATTGATGTGGAAAGGCAGGACTTTCCAGCTGTTTTTCTTGTGGCTGATAGCTTTAGAGTTGATTCTCGGCTGGGACAGCCTCCAGCCAAACCGCGTAACCACAAGGTTTTCCGCCAAGACGCTCGCGTTCACTGCCGCGCTCCTGCTTCCTACGATGTACGTGGTATTCGCTAACTATCTGGGATTGAACACAGCCATTGCAGAAGCGTCGCGGCAAAGCGGCATCACATGGTGGGATTCAATGGCGCTCTCAACCGAATACCTAATCTTCACCGCGCTCTTCTGCGTCATGGTCTACCTGCAGTTCGGAAAAAAAGGGTTAAAGGACTTCTCGGTTCCCGCCGTATTCCTCGGCATAGTCGGAGCCCTGTACACAATCGACAACGTCTTCCCCTATGGGCAATTCACCCCGTTCCAGCTGCTCGTCCCCACCACAGCCAACCTCGCAGCCTCCGCGCTTAACCTGATGGGCTACCAAACAAGCTTAACGACCGCAGGCGCCATGCCACGCTTAACCGCAACAGACCCTGCGAATCCCATGCGAACAGCCACGTTCGATATAGCGTGGCCCTGCGCAGGCATCGAAAGCTTGCTCATATTCACCGTCGTGGCTCTGTTGTTCCTTAAGCGGATGCAGATCGGCTGGAAAGCCAAAATAGGATATTTCGCGGTGGGCGCGGCAGTCACCTACAGCATCAACATCCTGAGAATAGCCACCATATTCACAATAGGAATGAACGGCGGAGACGTGCAAATGTTCCACTTCTACTACGGCCCGCTGTACTCAATCGCGTGGATCGTGTCGTATCCCCTGCTGATTCTCGGAAGCCAACTTCTATGGCGAAAAATCGCCGGCAAAAACTCTCCCGCGGCTAAGAAACCTCAACCGCCTCAGCCAAACCCCGCTTAACCAGAATCTTCGCGTTCTCAACAGGCACAGACCCAACGTCCTCAGCCAAAAAAGGTCCATAAGTCTTCATGTCCGCACCTATCACCGCCGGGATATCCTTCAGAAACCTCAAAGTAACCCGTTTGTTGGGTTTGCGAGCCTCAGTCACGGCTACCTCCGAAACTTGGCCCTGCAAAAGCTTCTTGGCAAAACTGCGGTACGCTTCGACCAAAGAAACAACGCCTTCACCTAACTTGGCTTCTTCAGCCGCCAGCAAATCGGAAGGCACCTTCTGGTTTTCCGTGAGCAACCTGATCAGCTTTCTGTACCGCGCCCACACTAACTCGTCAACCATACGCTGCACCTGCGTCATCTCACGCTCGAGAAGCCGCGTCTTCACGCCTTTCTTGTCAAGCATCCTGCTCTCTTCCCGAATTCTCTGCACGTAATCCGCCAAGCGCGCATAAAAATCCGAAGATAACCGTCCCAACTCGTCGTTTTCGACCTCAAACCGCCATGCAGCAAAAAGTTCTTCATACATGCTTAGTTCGCCACCTCAGCTCTACCCCTGCAAATAAGCAGCACAGCCGCGGCTGTCGGAACCTCCACGGTTTGACGCTTGTAAGGACCCAACACGCTTCCCCCCAACCTAAACTTTGGCGCATCAGAGACAGACACTTTCACCGCGCCCTCTTTAAAGGCTACTGCCTCCTCAAACGGATTAAAATCAGCAAGGTGAGTGGCGGGAAATTCGACCTTCCGAAAACCCGTTTTACCGTGCAGAGTGCCGTTCATCCTGATCAGCCGGTGCGTGTCCGTGGTGACAACCGTGTCAATCTTTGAGGATTCAAGGTCTTTCACGTACTCAGCCAGTTTCCTCCAAGTCCCGACGCTTACGCCTTTAACGCTGCTCCACCTGCCTTCCTCAATGCAACGCTTCAGAATCAACTCTCTGTTACGCAATATCACCGCAGAGTTACTTTTGACCCCAGCGTCTATCAAATCCTCCTTTGTGGCGTTCAAAATGAAATTTCTAAGCCCCAGTTTCAGTCGTCTGTTCCACCCAAAATCATGCAAACTAAAACTGCGGGCACGCCGCCGCTTTGCCGACCTGCCTTTTGCTTCGTCACCGCCTAACACGGACAGCCCTAGTCCAGTAATGTAATCCACGATTTCCTTACGAGCCATGGTATCCAGCGTCTTAACCGCTTCGTTCTCGACGTGAACGTGATACCCTCGGTGACCAGAAAAAAACACGCTTACTTCGCTGTCGGAAAACCCAAAATCCACGCTCAACATATCAATGAGCTTAATGGTTTCTTCTTTCGCGGACTCCAGACAAACTTCGCAGGGCCACGTTTTGGCGTCAAACTTTTGGCCCTCACATGCCGGGCACGCTTCAGGCGTGATGCCTTTTCCGCTGAAACCGCACTTGGCGCAGGTCCATTCATCGTGGAGTTTGTCACATGATGTGGGGATGTGGTCAGCGTCTATGTCAAAAACCAAGTCGGCGCCAAGCCAGCCCTTCTTATCCATTTCAGCAGCGGGATTTTCGTAGTAAGCACAAGAACGATAAACATCCGATGGAACCCTCTCGCCGAGAAACAACTTAAGGTCGTTGATGCGCGCGAAAATCTGGTGCCGCAGCATGATGCGTTCTTTAAACAGAAGAAAACCGAGTTCCCTCTGACCAAGCGAAGCAGGAGAAGGAATGACCGTGGACGGGTCGCTGTAGAATTCAGAAAATGTGCCATAAACGAAGTCTCTGGAAGCCTCATTCACCCTGTCTTTGCCCCTGCTTAATCGCATAAATGATTTCACGTACCCAAATTTAACCCTTAACCTCTCGCCCAGCATTCAATGTGTTAAAGCCCTAGCACCTTTCGCCAGCCATCAAAAACGTGCAAGGGATTAAAAGCAACTCCGCCGAAGGAAAGCACGGCCATCATGAATATAAGCCAGAGCAAAGTGAATTCCCGCTCTTTTTTCTGCTGAGGAATTAACGCGTAAACAAAGAAGAAAGGCAGATACCAAATTTGAAAGTAAGGCATCGTAAAACTGGGCGCTAAGATGAAGAGTGCAGATATGGAAAGTAGAGGGTTCCGCTTAAGCATGTAAACTGCAAAAAGCAACGTCACAGAGAGAGTTAACAGCACCGCAAACGACTGCGTCGCCCAAGGTAGTTGCGAGTGGGAGCTAAAGGCGTTTACGCCATTCAACACGAAGTCGGACCTTGCGCTTAACAGAAAGGGCGCGCTTAAAACAGCTGTGAACCCGCTGATCGCCGCCAGACCCGCAGCGGCGACGACGGTCTTGTTTCTTATTATGCTTGAGAGTTTGTGCTTCTCAAAAAGCTTCAACACGCCCATTATTATGAGGGGGAACAAGAAAATGGCGGGTTGATACTTGAAAGTTACCGAGAGCGCCATGAACAGAAGAAAATAGTCGTACCGTTCAGCGAAGTAAAAAGGTAAAGCAATTAAGGAGAATAGGAACGGAACAGCATCAAACATTCCGTTCGCTGAGTAAACGATTAGGGGAACGTATAATGTGTAAACGCCAACAAGCTTCAGCAAGGGAAAAATTTTTTGTTTCCAAAAGTTCAGGAGAAAATAGAGCAGGCTCAAGTGGGAAAACACGAGGAAAACAGCGATTTCCGTTTTGAAAACCAAAACCTGGTCCACGCCGCTTTGAAGCAAGAAACCCAAGGGGAGAAACATCAGGACGCTGCCTAACGGGTAAAGATGCGGCATCTGAGGCCACGTTACAAACTTGTAATATGAGTTGTCAGCGTCGGCTAATGTTCCGAGGGGAGTGTCAAAAATCGAAAAGCCAACTTTTGTAAACAAGGTAGCTGAATACGGATGCCGCGCGTGGTCCGTATACCAGTTTTCGAACGTCGCCAATGGATTAGTGTTCACTGCAAGAAGGAGCAGCCACAATACTAGGGACAGCAGAACCAAAATCAACAGTATACGACGCGTTTTCAGGCTCAAAAACTCCCCGTTGTGCACATCAGCCCGAAGCACGGAGGC
>CAZPND010000024.1:0-20513 GCA_964587975.1 uncultured Candidatus Bathyarchaeia archaeon | reverse complement strand
GAAGTCCCATTCAGGTATCCCCGGTTCTAAGGCTGCATGCGCCTACCCGGGGCGGTATCGCGGCTTGCCGCGCCCTTCTTCGGCTCTCAAGCCGAGCCATCCTCCAGACGGCGTTGGCGTAGTCGGGTCGTTTGGTGGTGTCTATTGGCGTTTGGTGTAATCCTTTTGTTGGTGCGTCGTTGTTTGCCTGTGTGTGGTGTCATGTGAGCTTTTTTGCTCGTTCACCCTTCACTCCTGCATCATTGCTGGTGCGGAGTTGCATCTCTTTTTAGATAGCATATCCAATATTGCTGGATTGTTTTAGAAGCGAGTTTCGCTAATATAAGGATTGCGTCCTGAGGTATAAGGGTTTTGAATGGCGCGCTGTATGGGATTAGGGTTTTTGAGGGTTGGGTTTTTGTGGTGATGCGCCGAAAACTGTGAAAAGCAAATGGGTGATTTCTCGTGTGCTGCGCTTCTGCATGTACTGGATTGTTATGCTTGGGATAGTCTATACCCCCTGTATTTGAAGCAGGCTGCGGAGCGCTGTTTTTCAACATGTTATTGGGGGTTTTCGGCGCCAATACTGACCTACCCCTCTACAGGTTTCTGCATCGATTGGCTATTAGGAGCCTAATAGGCGGCAAATATGTGCTGATGCCGCGGCGGTTAAGACTATTTTTCTTCGATTTCGCCTTTATCAACTAAACGGCGATAGTAGATTCGGCAGGTATCTAAGGATACGCCGTGTCGTTCACAAAATTTGACGAGAACCTTCTCCACGGGTTCCTTGGATTCTTTTTCTTTGATCATTTCCTTCAATTCTTCGATGTGTTCCTTGTCCGTTTTTTCATTCATTTTCTGTTCCGCCTTCTCTTGTTGTTTAATGCGTTGGTATCGATTATGTATTTTGGTTTTTGAAAGGGTTTTCTATGCAGGGGATGTTCGCCAAAAAAGCTAAAAGCAGTATTATTCTATGCATAGCGGGGAAAGGCTGTTCGCTTAAGGTTATCTCATGTCAAAGGCTAGGGCGGCAATAGTTGTTTTGGGCGACGCGATGCTGATCGGCGCGGTAGTACTGTTGCTCGAGCTTGATAAGCTTGTCAACGGTACACTGTATAATTACGGCTTGGAGTTCAGCTATAATTGGGCTCAACCTTACTGGCTGATGTTTAGAGTGAGCTTGGTGCTGATTGTTGTAGCGGTCGTTTTGATTTCTGTGGTGGAGCTTCCGCATCCAGCGTTTGAAGATGGAGAATGACGCGCATGGTGGGTATTTCTGTTTAGGCTAGTTCAGCTCTTAATTTAACATACGAAATCTTATTATATACGATTTAGCAAAAATATACCGATCAACAGTGCCAAACCTAACGCTGAATTTCAAAAAAAAGATTTTCCAATGCCCCCACTGCGGCATCTCCACAAAACATGAATGGTACAATCTAGCGAAAGGAAAAATCGCCAAGAACGGCATAAACTATTACGAAGCCTTCATACCAAACTTTTACTTAAGCCTCTGCTCAAAATGCAAAAGATACAGCGTATGGCTAAACGACAAAATCATATATCCCGACCTATCATTCGCCCCGTGGCCAACACAGGACATGCCCCTCGACATAAAAGACGGGTATCTCGAAGCAAGAGGGGTGGTCACCTCATCCCCCAAAGCCTCCTCTGCACTGCTAAGAATGTGCCTGCGAAACCTAATGATCCATCTAGGTGAAAGCGGAAAAAACATAGAACTTGACATCTCTAACCTAATAAAAAAAGGCTTACCCAAAAAATTCCACCATGCGCTCTGGGCGGCAGGAGTTATCGGCGCCGGCGCCACAAAACCCAACGAAATCACCCTCAAAGATGACGTTGACACGGCAATCGCCTTGTTCAACCTATTAAACAAGATAGTTGAAGCAACGATCTCACAGCAGAAAAAAGTCAAACGCTTGTACACCAAGCTTCCAAAACCAAAACCTGCTCGAAAGAAAAAGCGGACACGAAAGAGAACGAAACGAACCGAAAAGGAAAGCGATGTTATACCGAAACCAACCATACTCTATAGGTAACGCAAACTCACACTGACAGCTACATGTAGCTTCAACGGAACAAAGCCGCCAGCCAACTTTTATAAAGTAAGACCGCTTCATTTACATAGGAGATTTTAAGCCTTGTTGCCAGTCGACCTGCTAATGCAAGAACACAGAACAATAGAACGCATGATCACACTCATAAATAATGAAACAGCCCGAATAAACGAAACACGAAAGGTCAATCCAAACTTCATTGATGCAACAATAGATTTCATCCGAACCTATGCTGACCGTTGTCATCACGGCAAAGAAGAAGGCATACTATTCCGGGAACTTTCAAAAAAACAGCCGTCAGAAGAGCACGCTTTAATGATTAAAGAGTTGATAACGGAACACGTTTACGCCAGAAAAACCACACGCGACCTTGAAAACGCAACTAAAAGCGTCATAGAGGGTAACTCTGAGGCTGTAAAAGATGTTTGGAAGTACCTCAACGACTTAGCCGAATTCTACCCAAAACACATAGAAAAAGAAGACAAGAAATTCTTCATGCCATCTATGGAGTATTTTACACCGCAAGAACAGGAAACCATGCTTCAAGACTTCTGGAACTTCGACAGAAAACTGATTCATCAAAAATACTCGAAAACAATAGACGAAATGGAGAAAACTGATCTAAACAAGTCTTAACAAGGACGCATCTACGTAAACAGTTAAAACTGAAGTTTCGCGTAAGTTTCAATGCTTTACTCTAATAGAATTCGTCTTCGTTCGCGGCTCCAAATGTAAGCTGAGAAAATGATGGATGCTATCGAGACTCCGAGGAAGAGTAGCAACATTGAAACTGCGTTGTTGATTGTGTTTTCGAACACTCGCCTTCCCCATCTAACCCTAAGTTGCACAGAGTTTAAAAAGCAAAGCTTCAGAAGTCGAAATGAGCCTACGCAAGCATATTGTCTGAAGGGATATATGTCGGCTACGACACAACGTTTTATAAAGATTTAAGCCCACATTATTTTCAGCCTGAGGGTGGAAGAAAGGAGAAGGCTTCCATCACCACTTCTTTTCTGATGCTACGGCGTTGTTATGAGAAAGAAAAGGCGAGTTTTATTTTACAGCCATCAGAACGAGAAGGGCTAACCTGTCAGAACTGCGTTTTATAGATCTCTTCACGCCATTTTCGTTGCCAGCTTGCCCAGCCCGTCTTCACCAGTCCCTCGCGCAGGTGAGGTCTTTCGGCAACCCATTCAAGCAGCACCCAGAAACGCCGCTTGCTTTCAAGAAGCTCCACGGGCACACCCACTTCAACGCACCATCTCACGTATCCTCTTTCAACCATATCCTGAAGGTCGCCGGTGCTATCGACCTGTTCAACTTTGAAACCTCGATTTTGAAGGTACCTGCGCACGCTGGAGAGAACGTATCCCGAGCAAACTTTAAAGTGGGTTTCCTCGTCTGGCTGGGTTACCTCTATGATTTCTTCGGCAATTTTCACAGCGTCATCTAGGTACTTTTTTTTCTCAAAGTTTGGTGGCTGAAAAGATGATGTGGGAATGCGGCGCTCCATGTAACGCGGGTCTGGAGGTTTAAGCGCTCCGATCACGACACCTAGCAAAAGGTCGCTCCATCCAGCCTCGTCTATCACGACCTCTTTCGGATACGTAAAGTGATCCAGCGTCACAACTCATCACGTTTTCTTGATAAGTTCCCTGTTTGCTGTGTCAAAAGAGAAATTCTGAAACCGTTTGCTGTAGAATAACCTGAGGAATTCTTCAGCATGTTTCGGTTCAAACGGAAGATTTTGAGCGGATATAGAGTTCTGCTGTTTGAATAAATCCTCAATAGCCACTTCAGCAACCGGATAGTTTAAGAAAAGCTCTATTTTTTCATTGTAAAAGGCAATCGTGTCGGCGCATTCCTCTATTTTGGACAGGGATTCAGGCATGTTTTCCAAAACTTGACTTAAGCCGTACTTTGATGGATTCGACAGCATATCCATCGCAACTGTCATTTGTTTACTTAATGCATCGTTCTTCTCCCACAAGTAATCCTCCGTGGGAAGCAGACCTTCGATTGTTTTCTCTTTACTCTGTAACTCGTCATAAAGATACGAAAGCACATCTTTGGCAATGCCTAACGAAGACTGCAAAACATCACTTATCATGATGACGTTGATGACGTTAAGCGTGTTTTTCTCCATGGCAGCTTTGATTTCCTCAGCCTTTTTCGCGTTCTCCATCAGTTTCGGGAACTCGGCGCCTAAAATAGGCAGCAATTTTTCGCTTTTAGCGCCCAAGTCTGCGATTATAGTTAGAGATTCCTTAAGATGCTCCGCGGACTTTGAAATTTCAGCAGAATACAGTTTTCTCCAGTTGTTAAGGGCGTTGTAAAGCGCCTCTATCGCAATCCACGGCTCAGCTTTTTCATCAATTTTCTGCTTAGCAAATATTATTGACTGGTTTTCTTCAGGGAGACTGGGGTCGTATAGAGACCTTATTATGTCATAAACCTGCTGTGTGACCTGAAGTACATCGTTGATAAAAACGCGGCTCCCATCTAATACCTCGTTAATGCTGTCAACTCTCATTTTCAGAGACAGGTCTCGTTGAAAATCGATTTTTGCCGTATTGAAGTCTAAGCCCATATCCTTTAACTGCCCGACCCATTTGGAGTATTCGCAGTTAATGAATATTTGAAACTCGCTCAAGGCAACGTCCAGTTCGACACTTAAGTTGTCAATATCCCGGCTCAAGCCATCAAGCTCATTGAATATCGCATCTACATCAGCAGCTTCAGTAGACCTCTCCGTAGTCTTGTTGAGAACGCGGTTAAGTTTGTCTCTGATCATCAACAGCTTCACTTCATACGGGCCAAAGAAGAAGGGAACAGTGTTCTTGACTTCAAACAGGTCATCTTCAAAAAGTTGCAGCTTTGACTTGATTTCATCAGCCTTTTTCGTGATCATATCAAAGGATGCCCGTTTCTTAGGAGTATAGTCCATCATGAGCGTGGGTAGTGTGAATATGAGAGTGGCGAAAGTGGCGATAGCCATCTGCGCACCGTTGACGTCTACTCTAAACGCCAAGGCACCCTGAAGCCCAGCCGCCAAGATGAAGAACAATGCAACACCAATCGTTGCTGACATGGCAGGAATGAGCCTCTCGCCATATGAGAAGTTGCTCTTTGCTAAGAACGTGCGACTGAAGAACAGAAGGGCGGTAATTATGCCGATTACCATAAACAGAAACATGATTATTCCTGGCATAGAATCGAAATAGTGGGATATCATTTCCTGCACTGTGTGCGGCAGCGTTGGAGGGTTTGCCGTGAGCTGGTCACTTATGGCGTACACAACTTTAGACGTATCGTACAATCTGAATTGAAGCATGGAATCCTGAACGTTCTGGAAAACCTGCGTTAAAGGAACAAAAATGGGCGGACTTGTGCCAGGATCAAGCCACCAATCCCACCTTTCTATCGGCAAGACCACATTCAAGTACTGCATTATCTCAAGAGGCACAGAGATTAACCCGTAGTACACGACTGTTAGAAACGAGACTTTCTTAAAAAGAACGATGGCAGTAAAAATCAAAGGTATGGCCAGAAAATAGGTTTGGCTGAAGAAAAGCAAAATCGCTGCGATTATGCCCAAGTTTATGGAAACAACAGCTCTTCGGCTGCGAAATATTATCGGCAGACCCGTAAACAAGAAGAGCAGAACGAAAACAAAGGCTACGCGCGCTTCATAAGAACCTAGCATCGATATGAAATTCATTTGAGACAGGTTGTACATCAAGCCTAGCCCGACAGTTAAGCCGCCTATGGGCATGCCTATTATTGGCTTCTTGTACGTGAGAAAAGCGATAAGAAAAGCCAAGATCGCAGGCAAAGGTTGGGGAAAAAGCGGCATTATCGATAACCCTAAAAGCATGCTAGCAAGCGTAATCGGGAAAACCAGAAGCTTAAGAAATGGAAGTTCAGGCGTGCTTTCTTTCTCTTTCTTTTCTTTTTCACCCCGTTTGAACAAGCCTCCAAAACCCAAGTTAAGTAGCTTAGGGGGTTTTCTTTCCTTCCTTTCAGCAATGGGTTCGGGAGCTATTTCTTCTGTTTCTTCAGCTGCAACCTCGGGAACTAATTCCTCTGCTTCTGCTTCTTCAGAGGGCACATCTGGAACCAGTTCCGTTGGCTCCTCAGCGACCATGTCTTCAGGCGTGGGTTCTTCCGCTTCCTGAGCAGGAGTCTCTTGAGGTAATTCTTCTGGCTCTTCAGATGCAGGCTCCGCGGTTGGTTCTTCCGTCTTTTCGCCTGAGCTTTCTGAAACTAGCGCTTCGGTTTCTTCCTCAGCTGGCTCTTGTGGGCTTTCTGGTTCAGGCGCGAGTTTTTTCTCTTCTGTTTGCTCCTCGCCTTTGTGCTTTCGTTTTTTACTCCAATCTCGAACCCGAGAAAGAGGCGACTTGGGTGTTTTCAAGTGTGATGACCTAAAACCTTATTTTGTCTAACTATTCTTAAAGCTTATCGTGAAAAAGGGTTATGAGCACGAAAAGTAAAGGCAAACCTGATCTTGAAACCGTTCAAAACACAGAGAAACCTATCGAATCTTCAAGACCAAGTTCGCTTAACCAAACGGTCATATGCGTCGGCGAATATCCGATAAAGATTCTTCTCCGCGGACACTTCACTGAAAAGAAAGATAAACCGCTACCTATCTTAATCGACAAATCCAGCAAAGACATTGCGAAATGGAGCCAAACCACTATTGACTCAGACAACATCTTGGGCTTAGACATGAACATTGACAAGCACTTCTGGTACCAGGTTCTACCAAGCGTCACAGGAAACAGCGCACTCATCAACCGCTTAACAACTAAACCCATCGGCAACCCAGGCGGCGCTGTTATCATATCCTCCTTATGGGATGGCGTTGGCAGCGCTTTACTGCCCGCTTTGATTTCGCAATTCAAGGAATGGAACTTAAATTCGGTAGCCTTCGGCGTGTTGCCTTCGAAAATACAGACTTCAGATGTTCAATTTAATGCTTTTTCGTCTTTGGGCATGTGCATATCACAAGATTTCACATCTATTATGCTCTTAGACCGTGATCGACTTGAACGCTACGTAGGAGTGAACAGAAACGGCTCCATACTAAAAGGCAACAACATCATCAACTACATACTGGAACTAATCACCAGTAAAGAAACGTTCGTTCAAGAACTCTCCGAAATGTCCAGAGCCTTCAGCGTTAAAATGTACACCGTCCTATCAGCAACAGGAGCCAGCCTCCAAATCTACGGCTCACTAGAGAACATCCTTAACACCGCATTATCCGAACCTCTTTTAGCATTCGACTTATCAACTGCGTCACTGCTTTACGTTCTTCTTCGCATGCCTGCTCGCCTCAAAGATAAACTTCCCCAAGAAAAAATCGAGTTGGCAATAGCCTCTTGGATAGAAGAAAAAGCAAACTTCAAATCCATCTACGTAAGTGAACCCATATACGAAACGGATGACAGTGACCGAATAGACATAGTTATGTTTGTAGGCGGTTTTGACTCAAGCAAAATGTTTAGTGCCATGGAGAAAAAAGTGAGCGGGATAAAGAAGCAAGCGATAAAACAGGGTTCAATAAAAGAAAATGAATGGAAAAAGATTGTGGATAGTTTAGTAGTGACGGACTAGCGTTTTGTCAAAGTCTATTTTTTCTTCTCTTGCGTGTTATTTGTATTATTCGTGTTGTTTCTGTTGTTTATTTCGTTGACAATCTGTGTGGCTGCAACTCCGTGCTCAAGTAGATAGGACCGTGAAAGATGTCTTTCGAAATCGTTTGACTTGCTGTACAGCAATTGCATTTCATCGAAGGCTTCAAGATGTTCTGGTTTGCCTCTGCCACCCACAACGAGGACTTTTGTAATCCAGGGTTCTCGAGATTCTATTACTCGCACTGTTATTGTTCTGGAGACTTCGCTTGTGACGTAGGCTGCTAGCGCGGTGTATAATTCTTGTGACAGATCTTCGCTCCAAAGGTTCGGTGGAGCTTCCACGGTTACCCATATGTAGTCCGATTTGTAGGTTGGCTTGAATCCCATAACGCTGGGTGTTTTGAACACTCGTATCAGGCTTTTAACGTAATCTTTGTAGTGTTGCATATCCATGATGTCTTTGATTATTTTCTTTTCAGTAAGGGTGTCTTCCTGTTCGGTCAGTATCTTGAAAATTATTTTTGTTCGCTCTTTTTCAGTGAGTTCCGCTGATTTTTCGTAGAAACCTCTTGGCCGTGTTATCTCGGCGATTTTTTCATCGTATTCGTTGTATAAATCGACTATCTTGTTCAGCCTTTTGCGGTAATCGGAGGTAGTTTCAATTTTTTTGGCTAACTGCTCATACATTTTGATTACGCTGTCCAGTTTTTCAAGATCGTCGCAGACGTAGAGTTCCTCTTCATGAATTCTTTTCAGGTCTCGCTCGATCTGTATCAGTTGTTCTCTGGCGTATTTTTTCATGCTAAGGAGTTTTCTTACTTCACGTTCCTGCCTTGACTTATCGAACTCTTTCCTTCTCTTCGATTCCTGTACCCTTGTTAGTTCACAGTCGACAACGGCTCTTTTTTCCATGTACCTTTCGATTATTTCGTTGATGTAGGCGAGGTATTCTTCGATCATTTTTGCTTCGTCGAACGGTGTTCTAAGCATCAGTTGCACTATGAGGTATATGTTTGCCAGTTCTGATTGGTAATTCTTCAGTTCTTTTAATTCAGCCTCAGAGTCAGGGAGAACTTCGTAGTATCTGATTAGGGCTTGGACAAAGTACCTTGTTTCATCGTAAAACCGTAGAATCTGCAGAGACCTGTCAGCGAGTTCAGCCAGATTCATGAAATCTTCCACAATTTTCTTTTGCCTAACGGTGAAGACCTGCGAGCTGGGAATTAACTGTTTGAGTCGGTCAAAGATGTCAGCTTTCCTTTCCGAGAATTCAAGGTATGTTTTCGTGAAGCGACCGAGCAGGCTTTCCAGATTGTTTACTTTTCTGGATCCGGGCTTATGAAGTGTCATGTCCACTATGGCGTTTTCTATTGGTCCGGTTTTGCTCATCATTTTGATTGTTTTGAGATACTCCATCAGTTCGCTCGTCCAATTTTCCGCTTGGAGTTCTATGCCTTTTACGTGCAGTGTCAGGTCTTCTTCCAGTTTTGGGTTGCCGTAAATTATTGCTTTGATTTTCTCATTGAACTGTTCTTCGTCGTATGTGCCACTTTTTATGAGGTAGTTTTTGAAGAGGTTTCTTGCTTCCGTGTTGTTGATTTTGATTAGTTCGTGTAGTTTCGTTAAAACCTCAAGTTTTTCCCGTCTGTGTTCGTAGAGTAATTGGAGTTTTTCAAAGTCTACTTTTGCCGCTGAAATGTAATCATCCAATGGATAAGTTATCTTAACCATACCGAGTGTGTGAACATAGTTTGTTGTGAGTCCAACTTCTGTGCCTATTCCGCCCATGAGATCAGCGAGGTCGAAGTCCATTAAGACGTAGAGCATGTCCACGATCATTTCGTCCATTTCTCTTCGTGCGCTGATGATGTTGCCTACTTTGGTGTATGCGGGCAGTAACGGTAGGTAGATGAGCGCGTTTAGTGGGTTTCGATAGTATTCGCCGTACCTGTTGCATACGTACTCGTTGTAATCTTTGTTCAGCATGAGGGATAGTTCGTTCATCGCCGTGAAAGCTGAGCAGCCTTTTGCTGGTGGGTCGTCTCCGCTGCATGGGGCTATGACGAAAGCTATGATTGGTACGCCTGAGCCTAGGACTTTTCGCAGGTGCCGTGTGAAGTCAAAAAATATGCCGCTTCCGGTTCCTCCACCTAAGCCGTATACTACGATTACGGTGGGGGTGATTATTGATGAGAGTGCTTGTTCTTTGAATGAGTTGATGAAGTTTCTGATTATTCCGAGTTGGTAGTAGTTTAGTGCGTATATTGCTTTGGCTAATGCTCTTCTTCTGCCTGCACCGCCTGCCATGGGTGGTATGGCCATTGTTGAGTTTAGCCATGGGTGGAAGTCTAGTTTTGCTCCTTCTTTGACGAGGTATTCGTTGTATTTTTGGTTTATGAAGTCGAACATGGCTTCGGCGGTTGGGAATTTTACTGAT
This sequence comes from uncultured Candidatus Bathyarchaeia archaeon, assembly GCA_964587975.1. Taxonomy (GTDB): domain Archaea; phylum Thermoproteota; class Bathyarchaeia; order Bathyarchaeales; family Bathycorpusculaceae; genus SG8-32-3. The sequence goes on along the minus strand of CAZPND010000024.1, from coordinate 10,374 downwards.
TGGGCGGTTAGTCTTAGTCTTTCTTGGGGTATGCCTGCTTTGATCATTGCTTTTGTCATTTTTTCGTAGCTTTCTTGTAGGGCTCTGATTTCAGGGTCGGCTATGTCGATGGCGAGAAGTGAGAGGCGGGTTATGTCGTTTTTTAGCAGGTCTAGGGTTTTTTCGTTTAGCAGGAAGGCTTCTACGATGTTGGTTCCGGCTGAGCCGAGTCCGATTACTTGGACGCTGTTTTGGTATATTCGCGTGGTTGTGTCACATCCCGACTATGTTTTTGAGTCTTTCTTTGACGCTGTCGAGGTTGGATGAGATGGTTCGGTCGATTTTGGAGGTTCTCAGGGTTAGTCCTTCTAGGTCTTTTATTTGGTCTTCGATGATTAGTGTTATGTAGCTGAGTTTTCCTCGTGCGCGCATGAATACGAGTGCGAGTACTATTACGAGGGCTGCTAGGACTCCGACTGCTGGGAAGAAGAGTAGTTCCCAGTTTGAGGTTACGGGTTCGTTTGAGGTTGGTAGTGAGTTTAGTAGGGCTACGGCGCTGTCAGAGTATCCTTTTGCGGCTATTGCTTGGGATTGGTTGAGGACGTTTTCGTATAGGTCGATGTATCCTGAGGCGACTCCGCTGTCTATGAGGGTTTGTAGTTTTTCTTGTTTTTGTTCGTAAAGTACGCGGAATTCGTCCATTGCGGCGCTGATGACTGCGGGTTTGATTTCGTCTAGGGTTGTGCCGCTTGGGTCGGTTAGTCGGACTAGTATGAAGGGTGCTGGTTTGGTTGAGCCTGTTCCTGTTGGGATTCTTCCGTAGTATACCATTTCAAGTTCGCCTTGGAGTGGTGTGAATAGGACTTGGTTTTGGTTGGGGTTGTAGGAGTTTGACAGTTCGTAGTCTGTTGAGACGAGTTCCCAGTATCTGTCTGTTAAGCTTGAGTGTTGCATGCTGGTTGTTAGTTTGAACACTGCTGAGGGTTGGCTGAAGGGTATTTTGATTGTAAATGTGACTTTTAGTTCTGCTCCTCCGAATATGCCTGCGTATGTGGTGTTTGTGTCGGTTTCGAAGTTGACATCCAGAAGTAGTTGCCCAGAGTTGGCGTCTTCGACGGTGTATTTTGTGATCCATTCTCCATCTTCGGATGCTTGGACAGGTGCGGTCAGTGCGATGAAGGCACCTGCTATCAATATTAGGATAAATAATGTTGCGAATAGTTTTATCTTCAATTTCGCTCCCCTTTGGCGTGACTTTATCGAATCATGCATATAACTTTTGCGTAATGTTGTGCTTGCGGCGGTCTATAGCCCCTCTTTAAATAGTTTAAGCTGAAGATAGACTGCTGCGGCTGTCGCGCTCTGAAACGGATATCCCCCTTTTAAATAGGCTGCAAGGCGCTTGCGGGATAGACCCCCCTCTATAGTTTCTGCATAGAATCTCTATTAGGATCCAAATAGGCGGCAAATATGGCGGGTTTCGGATGAAGTGCTGATTGAACAGCGGGGTTCAGTGAAGCCTGACTTGTCTGCGTCACCTCCTTTGGGAAAACTGGGTTGGAAAAGCGTGTTTGAAGGTTGGCGAAATTTACCAATTAATTTACAAAGAGGCGCCGCGTTCACTTTAACCAGCCTCTCACCGCCGCTGCAGGTTCTTTGGAGCGCGCGTCTTTTTAGCAGTCACAGCATAAAACAGCGGTAACAACGGAGCCATCGCGCATGAAAAGGAAAGTAGCTTTAACGGAAACCGCCACTGAAGACGACCTGCTGGTGGACCTGACATTCCACGGCGTTCCCGCCACGCTGCTCGCGGAATTCGCCCAGAAAATCGTCCGCCCCTACTACAACGGCAACCTGAACCGAGCGCTTAAGGAGCTTATTGAAAAAGCCCTCACAGAACAACAACTCCTGCAAAGCCACATAGTCAAAACTTGATTGAAGCTGATAGCTTAGCTGACGGTCTGTGCTGTCTTTTTAATCATGAAGTTGAAATTCCGAGAATTAGATACGGTAAAACAAACTAAGGATACTCTAATTAGTGAAGAGGCTTTGTTGCTCGCTAAGTATTTGAGAGGCGAGAAACATGAGTGGATTCCGAGAATAGCGAGGTTGGCGTAGGTGAAGGACATGAAGATTAGAGTTCCGCCTAAGAGGATTCGAGAAGAGTTTATCCTAACTTGCGAGCTAAAGGGGAGTCAAAAAGGAATAAACCTGCTCTCAGAGCATTATGGAATTAAAAGGATGAGAGTAATATTAGATGGTCGAAGGGTAGGCAAAGGTGATTTAGCTTGTTATCAGAATAACAAAGCGCGCGCTTTTCAAACCGTACTTCTTCAAAACAATGTTTTGCCCCTGAATCTTGCTCTTAACAAATTGCTTGGCAATCTCAAACGCCCTTCCATCCTTCAAAGCATCATATTGGCATAATCGCGTCTTAACGTGACTGTCATCATCCAAGCTTCTGAGAGTGGCTACTGGCTTTCCTTTCTGAGTTAGAATAACCGCATCAATTCCCCAGAAACCCATTGTTGCTAAGGCACCAGTCGAAACCGTGTTACCAGTTTTAAGAACAACCTCTCCCACTTCCGACTCGAAAAGAGGATATCTCTTAGCGCGCGCTATTTCTGAAGGCTTGGCTTGAAGGGGTGGAAAAGTTTAGAAAGTGAAAGTTCATCAAGAAGATAAGTACATTTTTGATGCTCAAACGGTTTCCTTAATTTTTCGCCAAAAAAAGAAAGAAATATATGTTGAAATAACATTGGTTTTTTGTGAGACCATGCCCAACAAGCTAAACGGTGAATTTGCTGGAACAGGTATATACTCAATTTTGAAGCTCATTCCAGTTGGCATAGTCATTCTCGAAAGCCCGACTGGAAGAATCACATACGCTAATGACCGCGCTATTGAACTTTATGGCGTTAACCCGATGGGACTTGAAACCCCCAACCACTCAACAAAAAAGATGAAACTGCTTAAGCGAAATGGCGAAACATATCCACCTGAAAAGCTTCCAGCAAACCGTGCCTTAAAGGGAGAAAAAGTCGTCAATGATGAAGCAATAATTGAGAGACCTGATGGCTCAAGAATACTCGTTTCCTCAACATCAGCTCCCCTCACTGGTAGGAAAGGCGAAATCATAGGCGCGGTTGCTATTTTCGAAGACATCACTGAAAAGAGAGAACTTGAGAAGAAACTCGAATTACATACGACAAAATTGGAAGAGCTTGTTTCCCAACAAGTTGAACAGCTTAAAAACGCTGAAAGACTCGCGGCGATTGGCGAAACGGCTGGCATGGTCGGGCATGACATAAGGAACCCTCTACAAGCCATATACGGCGAAGCATACCTGTTAAAAAGCGATGTTAACTCCTTACCTGAGAGCGAAGTTAAAAACAGTTTAAGGGAAAGCATCAAAAGCATCGATGAAAACCTATCCTACATAAACAAAATCGTGCTTGACCTGCAAGATTATGCGAAAACTCCGATGCCAATTTTAGAAGAGGTTCCAGTCGAAAGAATTATCCGAGATGTGCTGTTGTCAATGGATATTCCAGATAACATAGAAGTTACCTACTCTCTGGAAGATGATTCTCTCACGCTCTATGTTGATTCCACGTACATGAAGCGAATACTCACGAATCTTATTAGTAATTCACTGCAAGCCTTGACAAACGGTGGGAAAATCTTCATAGAGGTAAGACGCAACGTGGACAAAGTAGTCTTAATCGTTAAAGATACAGGGCAAGGAATACCTGAGGACGTAAGGGATAGAATTTTCACGCCTTTGGTCACGACAAAGCCTAAGGGACAGGGGTTTGGGTTAGCCGTAATCAAAAAATTAACGGAAGCGTTAAACGGCACTGTAAAATTTGAGAGTGAAGTCGGAAAAGGCGCTCAATTCATATTAGAGTTTCCGTTGCAAGAAAAACAGTAGCGGCTGGTGTTTATCACTCTATGCACATAAAAACACACGGAACTTTCTCACACCGTTTTCAGGTGGAGTAGATAATAAAATAGTTTTTAAATTCCTTGACTTTAAGCCCACGTTTTTCAGCCAAATCTGTAACAAAATAGACGTACTGGTTATCATCTGCGTTTGCTTTAGTCCATAGAGTGTAACCTTTTTGATTGCCATAAATGTTAACCGTTGGAGCCTCTTTTGAGCTTTCAGCTTGAAATGCTGATAACTCTCTGAGCAAACCTATCATTTCAACAAAGTTTATTGTATCCATCCCGCGGACTTGCAATGTAACACCTGATTCTTAAATGGTTGTGATTGTTGGCATACAGCAACAAAACATTACATTTTTTTTATCACTATTCCAATGGGTCAGCAGATTACAAGTCAAATCATGTCATTTGTTCTTCCTTGAACCCAAAGAAAAATTGGGTACAAGACTATTCTACGTCCGTGTACCCATACTTCTGCATATATCTCGGATTGGTTCTTGGGTCTAAAAGCGTTCCATAGACGTACCGCGTCTTTCCCTTAACTTTTTTAGCAATCACCGCAGGTCTGTGACCAACAGGGGTTCCGTCTAAGTGCGTCTGAACGAATTCCTTAGAGGGAATCACCATGTCTCCTCCACCTTGCTTTCCTTCTACTACAGCACCTTTTCCGTCAAGGAAATTGTAAACCGCTTTTCCATGTTCCATAGCCTGTGCTCCTGCTTTTCGCGTCATGGAAGCTATACCTTTTGCTGTGGTTCCAGCACGCCTTCCTATAGCCTCTGCTACGGTCTTAGGTTGGTCGCCTTTTTTCCAGTTCCCAGCACCCGTTTTGGCTCCCGCTACGAATCCTTTGGTTCCCTGAAAAGCTTTCGTAAGACCTGATTTGATAGAGCTTAGTATGCCATTCTCAACAGCAGGGATTCGCGGAATGCCTAATCTCCTAAAAGCTTCAAGCCTCGCTCTTCCATCGAGTATCTTGATTTTTCCGTTCTCCATCCTATGGAAGAGTATCGGTGGGATAGTCTCGCCTTCATTATACATTTTAATGAAATGTTGAACGCGTGCTTCGAAATTCTCAGGGTTCGGGTCAAGGATAACGCTTGTCTGGGTATCGAGTTGCTCGATAGGCATGTCCTCTATGGTATATTGAACAGTCCTTCCTGTCGCGTATCGCGTAACAGCCCTTCCTTTGAGTTTGGGGAGCCTTGCCTTCAGAAATCAAAACTCCCGCTTGCCTTTTGCTTTTCAAAAGTCATCAATGATTTTCAAGTCTGATAGCTTGCTTCAAGCCTTCAGAAAAGGTTCAAGCCCTCCATCTCTTGTGCCCAAAACACACACAAGCTTAAAATTTAATCCAACCAACCATTTTTGCGTCCGATGGCTTGATTTTGAAAATAAGAGGTGCGTCAGAAGGCACCGTGGAAGCACGTGATTTTTTGAGGTGAAGGGCAAGCGGTAGTTTTCAAATTGCTTTCAGAAGGCAAGTAATATCAACGGGAGAAAGGGCGAGGGGTAAAATCGACCCCTAAATTTACCCCAAACAAAGTGGCGTGCAGATGGAAAATGAGGTAGTGTACCTAGAAGTCAAATCAACATAGGCATAGAGTATTCGGAATCGAGTATACGGGATATTTGTTATTATTTTGAACTTCGCAATCAACTATGGAATTCTGCACAGCTCTAAAATCTTAGCCCGAACATTTTGTTAAGCACACCCTCAACAACTCCACGATAGTCCTCAATCTCATTATTACTTATTTGGACGGAGGCACGTTCGTGCACAAGCTTGCATCTTATCTTGTAATAATAATCAATTTTTTTCCAAATTTTTGGGTCGATGTTAATATATTGCATTATCTCATTTTGAACAGTAGTTCTTGAACTGAAAATCTGCAACAACCTCGCGTCTGAGTATTGGGTTCCTGAGTCATTTACCAGAAATTCCTTAAAAGCAATCTCCAGATTGCTGTCTAACAATATCAAGCAAATTCTATTTTTTTGTTCTAATTTTTGTTTAAAGATTAGATCTACTGCTGCTATTCCTTCATAGATGCCCACCGTCCACGGTCTTTCCTTAGCGATTTTGCGATTCGCTTGTTTAAGCCGATCGCCGTATCTGGGTTTGGATTTGGGTAGAGGAGGCAGGTATGATCTTCTCGCCGTAGGGAAATTTGCTATTTTAACCTCTTGGCATTTGCCATCGGGATAGGCAAAAACTTCTTGCGCCCATGAACCTTCAAGCCTGCGGGACAAAGATGTGTAATCCTTTACAACTTGCACCAACCAGTCACGAAGAGCGCGCGCTCTTTCTCCAAACTCAGTAGTCCGTGAGGTTTTTGTGTTTGTATCCTCTGACTGCGTCATAAACCGATTCAGCCGTGTACCCCGCAAAACTCAACAAGCCCGCCGCTGAAGCATACAACAAAAGCAGATACTTTCGTGTGTCCGCGTTAACGCCCTTCTCTATCAGCTGCTCCGCCTTAACCCTCCGTTCATACCGTTTGTCATCAGCCCTCGTGAACAGGAACCTGACGTTTTTGCCCGCGTGAACCTCCGCGCCTTCCTTCATCAACTGCTCCGCCGCAATAACCTGGCTAACATGCTGCTTGTACTTACTCGGGTGCTTCGACAAATGCTTCGTAACAATCAAATCCCACACAGGCACATCCCCGCTCAGCAGTTTCCGCCGATACTCCTTCACAACCCCGAGCACCTCAGGAATCTTCGCCATAAACTGCTTAGAATTATCCGCAGAAGCTAAAACGTTAATCATGTCCATCTGAGCGTCGTGAACAAACCGCGGGGTATCCCTGCGCCGCACTTCTATGCCTCTGACTTTCACCTTGCCGTTTTTCATGACGCCGTAGTACCTGTTTAACACTCCGATGTTAGGATGAACTTTGGAGGGAAGAAAAACAACCCATTTGTAAACCCCCTCAAAATTCAAAGGAACCCCGATTTTCCTGCTTACTTCCGCACACAAATCCGTGTACTCTGAAACAGGCGCGTTTTTCTTCTTCAGCCACAACGAATCAACAATCCCGTGAATAACCTCAAAACCCTTAGCCTCCGCCATGCGAGCCGCCCTAAGAAACGCTTCCCTGCCGAACGCGCAAACCCCCATGTGACCGTCCACGGTGCCAAACTTGGCGTTCCTATAACCCAAATAGCCGAAACAAGTCACCAAAATCCACTTCAAAGCCGCCTGCCGTTTATTATAAACTTCCCGAAGCTCAGGGTCCTGAACTTCCTGCGCCAACCGCTTATACTCAAGTCGCTTGGTGACAATAAGCTTCAATGCTTTAGGAACGATACCCGTCCGCTTCTCGCAGATGTGATAATTCAACTCGGGAATGCGCCGCCGCGAATCTGGGCAACACCTGCAAAGCACGGTTTCAGCGGAAATATTGTTGTTCACCATCAAAACAGGGTACATCGAGGAAAAATCCACCTCGCCCACCTCATCATGAATCCCCACCTGCGGCTCATACACAAAGCCCCCACGGTCACCCACAAGCAGCTCATAAGCGGACTTGAAGGCTTCAGGTATGCTCTTGTTCCTAGGAATCAAAACGTCATCCTTAACCGCCTGGTAAAACTGAAGCGAAGACATGCTGGAGCCTATAGACGCACGGGAAGCGGTATGCAACGGCACCCTGCAAGTTCTCGTCACCTCAAATAACCCGTCAAAATCAGCCTCATTCAAAACAAACGTGTTGTTCCGGTCAATGTGAACTCTGCCGTAAAGCCGCATCGTAGCCGCCCTGTAGAACGTGCGCCCATAAGAAAAGAACGTTCTGCCCCGCCCCACCTTGCTAACAAAAGGCACCGCATCACGGTTAAGCACAAACCTGTCCAAGACGCCGCCGACTGTGGCTCTGTGAATCAGGTAGGGGAAAAGATAAGAGTCCCCGCCAGACGTCAAAACAATGTCAGGGTCGAAATCCCTGATGACCCTCACAAGCTGCAACAACTTCTCAGCTTCCTCTCCAGAACCCATAAGCCTCTGCTTGTCACCCTGAACCGCAACTATCCTGCCTATCGGGTCTCTGAAGCCAGCTATTTTGCCTTCTTTGGCAATTTCCACCTCCAACCGGGTCACCCGCAAAGGCGGAACAGAATAGTGAAGGTCCCGCACCGAATCTAAAAGTTTATACCTCAAACCTTCGTCTTCAGCTTCCACCTCCACATGGGCAAGCGGAAACAGGTCACGACTAAAAAGATAAGCCCTGTCCCCATGCAAATCGCAGTTATGAACCTGATACCGCAGGTAATCGCCTTTCTCCAGAACAAACCGCGTGAACGCAAACGTTTTCCTGCAGTCCTTAAGCGTGACCTCCAGAACCCTTGACTTCTCACCGTGAGTCGGCTGCGCATACCGGTAAGCAAAACTCCAAGAGGCCACGGCTTGGCTATGGAAGAAGCCGCTGGCTAACTGCTCTATGTCTTCCTGCTTGCCTGAAACGTAGATTTTCGGCTGAAACCTATCTGTAAGCCTAACTCGCTCACCGTTCTCGCTGATAACCCAAACCGCGACTTCACCGAAGCCAGAAGGGTAAACATCGAGAAGCCAACCCCTAACACGCTTCGGACTGCCCGCGTTGCCTGACTGCATCTAAAGCCTTCTCTAACCTACGCAGCTTTTTTTGCTGGAAAAGCAGAATAGACATGACCATAGGCTCAAAAAGTATCGGCTGAGTAGCGTTGCTTCCCGCTGAAGCAAAAAGTCTGCACGCATCCATCAAAGCATCAAACGCCTCCCGATCCTCGGTGCGCAGCGCCTTGGAGAATCCCTTCCACCGGCTGATTTCATCTTCCAACGCCATACGGTACGACTCAACAGTCCGGCCCATCGTTAAGCCTTCAAGAAATGATCCAGCGTAAGAGTCTCAGAGGGAAGTTCCGCAACCCCCAAAACGTAACGCGGATGCTTCTCCAAAACGAATTCCCGTTCATACCTTGTCTGCCGAAGCGATATGACCGTGTTGGCTCTTCCACAAGTTACCTCATGAAGGAAAGTGTTTCGCCTGCTCGCCTGATGCGGCGGATACGTAGCAACCAGCATAACCTGGTTTTCCTTCGCAAAGTTTGAGAGGTAAGCGGTTACTTGACTGTAAACTCGACGCGCCTCAGTCTCAGCAACGTCCTTGTCCAAGAAAAACCCTGCAATATCCGAAATCACCGCCAGCTTCGCATCATACCGCCGAATAGTTTCCCTAAGCTTCTCAAGCACAAGCGCCGTCATCTGATAAGCCGTGAACGCCCTGGAAATGTAAATCCGCTCCAAAGTCTGCTTCGGGTCAAGCCCATGCAACCGCGCCAACCGAGCCACATGATAAAGCTGAAAAGTGTTTCCGCCATCCACAAAAACCACGTTGCTTCCTAAACCTCCAAGCTGAACAGGCAACTGCGCCCTAACACACAACAGTGAAGACAAAGACACCACAGACGAAGACCCAAGAAGCACAGCAAAATCCCCCAAAGCAAAACCCGGAAACAACTGGTTCACGTTCCGCATGTTCAGTGAAAGCAAAAGCGGAGACGCCATACTCTTTACAACGGTATTCTGATACAAACGCTTCACTTCTCCCAATCTTTAAGAAAATGATTGCCTATTCAACGGCTTTTAAGCTATCCTAGAACCGACTTCCCAGTGCAGGGGAGAGTACAGTGAAAGTAAAACAAACAACATGCAGCAAAGTAATCCGAACGAAACCCGCGCTTCAGCTTCGTTTTGTTTATATATGTGTGTTGGGATTTATGCTGTGCAAGAGGAAACATAAGGCATGTGCCCAAAATCTCCAAGAGGCGAATTCGCCGCAAGACAACTTAAAGCCAAACGGAAAAACTTCCGCTGGTCAGATCGTTACTTTAACCGCCGCATGCTCCGCTTAGACGAAAAAGTCGACCCGTTACAGGGCGCACCCATGAGCCGCGGCATAGTTCTAGAAAAAGTAGGCGTTGAATCCAAGCAGCCGAACAGCGCCATACGCAAATGCGTCCGCACGCAACTCATCAAAAACGGACGCTTAATAACCGCTTTTCTCCCAGGCGACGGCGCCCTAAACGTCGTCGATGAACACGACGAAGTCATCGTCGAAGGCATAGGCGGCACCCGAGGCGGCGCAATGGGCGACATCCCAGGCGTCCGCTGGAAAGTCATCAAAGTCAACGGCGTAAGCCTAAACGAACTCGTCTACGGCCGCAAACAAAAACCCGCAAGGTGACCCGAATGAGCAAAGCAAAACAGGAAATCCTACTCTTCCAAAAATGGACCTTCGAAGGCATAGAGGTCAAAGACCCCGGCTTACAACGCTACATAAACTTGACGCCCATGACCCTGCCCCACAGCATGGGACGCCACGAACACCAACGCTTCCGCAAAGCCCGCGTCAACATCGTAGAACGCTTCATAAACGGCTTCATGCGCCCAGGCAAAAACGC
>CAZPND010000023.1:0-21718 GCA_964587975.1 uncultured Candidatus Bathyarchaeia archaeon | reverse complement strand
GTCGGTAAACATGGGCATAAGATCATGGCTATCTCAAGCAGCAAGAACATTGAAGTTAGCGGTTAAGCCGGGAAGAACCGAGCTTTGGCTATCCATAAAAATTAGCTTCCTGGGCATAGGCGCCATCGGGCTGGTCGGGTTTGTAATCAAACTTTTGTCTCTTGCCGCGGGTGGCGCAACAGCCGCAACTGGCTAGAAGGAAGAGCATCATGGAGAAGAAAGAGGAGCAGTTTTCAACAAAGATTTTCGTGGTTAAAACCACAACTGGACAGGAGCGCAACGTAGCAAGGCTTGTCGCGGCGAAAGTTGAGATGACCCATATTCCCATAAAAGCCCTTCTTGTTCCTGACACGTTAAAAGGATACGTGTTCATAGAAGCGGATGGACCGCACCTTGTGGAGGAAGCCATAGCCGGCGTGAGACACGTTAGGTCTCGGATTCCAGGGTTGGTGAGTTTCGCCGAGATTGAACGCTACATCATCAGGAAACCAGTTATAGAAGACTTGAACGAGGAGGATGTTGTGGAGATTACTGGTGGACCGTTCAAGGGCATGCGCGCGAAGATCACGCGGATTGACAAATCGAAAGGAGAAGTTACGCTTGAGCTGTTAGAAGCGACGTTTACGTTGCCGATTACGGTTCACTCGGATTACGTTAAGTTGGTTGAAAAAGCAAGAACTACAGGTGGAGCATAAAATGGTTGAGAAAAAAGTTGTAGAGTTGCTCGTGGGCGGAGGGCAAGCGACTGCGGGTCCGCCGTTGGGTCCTGCTCTTGGACCTTTGGGCATCAACACCATGGCGGTTGTAACCAAGATCAACGAGTTAACGAAAGATTACGCGGGCATGAAAGTTCCAGTGAAGGTAGCCGTTGACTTGGAAGAAAAAACCTTTGAAGTAACGGTTGGCACTCCTACAGCCTCAGCGCTGATCGTGAGTGAATTGAAGATTGAGAAGGGTTCAGGGACGCCTAACACGGAGAAAGTTGGCGACCTCACCATGGAACAGGTGGTGCGTATTGCGAAGATTAAGGCGCCTCAGCTTTTGGCGCAAACGGTGAAGGGCGCAGCCAAGGAGATGCTGGGCACGTGTGTCAGCATGGGCGTGACTGTTGAAGGCAAAGACCCGCGAGAAGTGCAAGAAGAAATCGACGCTGGAAACTACGAAGAATTCTTCGGAAAAAGCGAAGAGTAAGTGAATATCAGAAAACTTGGCGTGCGATTCCAAAATCTCTCTTTTCATAGTTGCGGATACGTGTTACAGAACCTTTCAAACAAATTTCCATATAAGTGCGGCTGTAGGGTGGAGAATTTTAAGAACGAGGTTAACGTCTTTTATTTGTCAACCTTTTTTGACAAGCCCAAAGTGGCTCTTAGACAACAAAAACCAAGCGTGCGTTAATACTGTGCATGAAAAACGCAAGAGATAAGGCTACGTTTAACGTAATATTATTTGGTGTCGTGATGAAGCGAAGAGCAGTAGCGCTTGCATTTATACTTGCGCTTTTCGTAGCAGCATTTTGCACACCCAGTATCGGGTTGGCAGTTGCCGGCGTTAAAGCCTTCGAAGTAACGACCACGATAACTTGGGAAAATTATGGGGGTTATTATGGCCTAGCGTATGATTCTGCTAAAAGCGCAGTGTTCATAACCAACGTGGATTTCGATGAAGTCTCAGTAATTTCGGATGGTAACAACTCGGTAGTGGCAAACATCGCTGTAGGAAGCCGACCCTATGGCATAGCATATGATTCGGGCAAAGGAGAACTTTTTGTTGCCAATCACGGTGCCGATTCTGTTTCGGTGATTTCTGACAGTAGCAATACGGTGGTTGCGACCATTCCAGTTGGAAGCCAGCCGTCTGCCGTGGCATATGATTCTGATAGGGGAGAAATCTACGTAGCCAACTACAATTCAAGCTCCGTATCAGTGATATCAGATAGTAACAATATGGTAATCGCGAACATTAAGGTTAGAAATCAGCCCTGTGCCCTGGCTTACGATTCTGGTAAAGGAGAGATGTTCGTGGGTCACGCGGGTTGCAATCAGGTTTTAGTGATATCGGGCAGCACTCACGCCGTTGTTGCCAACGTAACCGTGGGAAATCAACCCGCAAGCCTAGCTTATGATTCTGGCAAAGGTGAAGTATTCGTAGCTAACCATAATTCCAGTTCTGTCTCAGTGATATCCGACAGCACCAACAGTATTGTTGCAACCGTTGACGTAGGAGTCAACCCTATAGGTCTGGCGTACGATTCAGATAATGGACGGGTCTTCGTGGCGAATTATTATTCATACTCGGTGTCGGTGATATCAGACAGCACCAATACGGTGGTTGCAAACGTGCCCTTGGAAAGCCCGCCCCAAGGCATATGTTATGATTCGGGCAGAGGAAAAGTGTTTGTAACGTATTCTGAAAGCAACAGAATTTCGGTAATATCCGCTACAGCGACACCTTCCGACCCACAAGAGCCTTTCCCCACCTTACTGGTGGCAACCGCTTCTGGCGCCTCAGCCGCCGTTGTCTGTTTAGGTGTGCTGGTCTACTTCAAGAAACGCAAACACTAAATCGGCATCAACCCATAAACCCTTTAGATAACTGATTCATGACCTACAAACTTTAAACAGGCTTTCAGCGCTTGTTTCCGTTCCTTTTTCTAAAGTAAAGCACTACCGCCGCGCCGACCACAACCATTGACGCTATGGGCGCTATAATCATCGTTGCAGGAAAAGGAACCATCACGGTGAAATAGACGGTTTCGGAAACTCCAGTGTTTCCAAACGTGTCCTTCGCGTACACAGTCACGTTATGCACGCCGTTAGCCAACCCCCCCAAAGTGGCGTTGCCCGCCACCGTCACGGTTTCCCCTCCGTCAACACTATAACCCAACCACGAAGCCTGCTTATTCACCGTCAAAGCCAAGGAAACGTTGCTCGTCTCGTACGTCATGTTTTCTGGCGAAACAATCTGGACATTGGGGGGGACAGTACCATACCCAAAAGGCGTGTACATCTCGTTTGTGGCGTACATGATGATGCGACTGTTCCAATACATGTCAAAAGTTTCAGTGGACCCTCCAATAGCATATAGTACGTCGTTTACGACTGCGACACCGAAACCGGTGCGCTTAGTAGGCACAGCAGCGCCAGTCGTCCAAGTATCATTTGCAGGGTCATAAACGCAGTTAACGTAAGGCGGTTCAGAAAAACTGTAATCCTGGCCTAAAACGTATATCAGCTTAGGAGCATTCACGCCATTAGTGGCACCTGCTTTGCTACATCCAATCCGCGACGGCGCGGATGCACCTTGGCTCCACGTATCAGTCTCAGAGTTATATATCTGGTTCAGGTTTGAATCTATAACGTATATCTTGTTGTCAACGACGGTCGAGGAGTAACCAGACAACGCGGTTGGAATGGACGCCTTCGTGGCCCAAGTGCCCGTTACCGGATCATAAGCCTCGTTTGCTCCTGTGGCAGTTCCGTTACTTGTGTACCCTCCTATGCAGTAGATTTTGTTTTGGTAAACTGCTGTGGCAAAGAAATATCTTGGAGTGAGCATTGGCGCCTTGGAAGTCCATGTATTTGTTGCTGGGCTGTACTCTTCGTTTGTACCGACAGCTCCTCCTTTGAGGTCATCAGGTGATGAACCCTGCTGGGTAGAGCCACCGATTGCGTAGATTCGTCCATTAACTGCGGCAACTCCAAGGTAGCCTCTTGTTTGATGCATCGGCGCTTTCGTCACCCACGTGTTCTCAGTAACTTCAGTTGAGGAGAACGCTGGATTAGCCGCCATTACGCATGACGCGGTCAGGAAGATGGCAAGCAGCAGCGCGAGGCTTTTTCTCATGCGTATCCCTGATGTTATGCTAGGTGTTTCCGCAATTAAAGGGTTCTTGTCAAGATTTCTTGACTAACCGCCAGTTTCTTAGTCAAATTTTCTTGACAAACAGCATATTTGCCGCCTATTTGGATCCTAATAGAGATTCTATGCAGAAACCATAGAGGGGTAGGTCAGTATTGGCGCCAAACCGCCCAATAACATGTTGAAAACAGTGCTGGGCACCTCCTTTAAATAAGGGGGGTATAGACAAAAATTTGCACGTCAGTTCAGCCGCCAAATAGTTTGCGCAGCATTCCAGCGCTGGAAAATTGCTTCTTTATCTTTTTTGTAAGCTGAAAATTGTTCTCGGCTTCTTTTGTTTTCGGATAAGCGGCTGAAAGCTTTATATTGCGTGAATTTAACTTTTCCCGAATAAGATTCATGGAATGAAACGAGATGTCTGAAACAAATTTACCGTTCAATGATAAATTCTATCCAAGTAACACGCAACCAGCCTCTGGAGAAAAACGACGGCAAGAATGGGAAAAATCCATCCAAAACCCCCAGGAATTCTGGGCTGAAAAAGCAAAAGCCATCGACTGGTTCAAACCCTTCGACAAGGTCCTTGACGACACCAACCCGCCATTCTACAAGTGGTTCCAAGGCGGAATCCTCAACATATCCCACAACGCGCTAGACAGGCATGTGAAAACCCACAGAAAAAACAAGCTCGCCTACATCTGGGAAGGAGAAATGGGCGAAGTCAAAACCTACACTTACCAACAGCTTTACAGCGAAGTCAACAAACTCGCCAAAGTCCTCAAAGACTCAGGACTCAAAAAAGGCGACAGAGTAGCCGTATACCTCCCCGTAATCCCCGAACTCCCAATAACACTGCTCGCCACAGCACGCCTAGGCGGAATCCACACCGTAGTCTTCTCAGGCTTCAGCTCCGAAGCGCTAGCTGACCGCATCAACGACTGCGAAGCAAAAATCCTCGTCACCGCAGACGGCTCATACCGCCGCGGAAAAACCATCGCCATAAAAGACAACGCAGACCGCGCACTGCAAACCACCCCAACCGTGGAAAAAGTCATAGTCGTAAAACGAACCAAACAACCCATCCAAATGCAAAACGGCAGAGACGTATGGTACCACGACGCACTTGAGCAAGCCGGAGAAAACGCCTATGTCCCGCCCGAACCCATGCAAGCCACAGACCCACTCTTCATACTCTACACTTCCGGCACCACGGGCAAACCAAAAGGCGTCCAGCACGGAACAGGCGGATACAACGTTTGGGCATACTGGACCCTCAAATGGGCTTTCAACCCGAATGATGATGATATCTGGTGGTGCACCGCAGACATCGGCTGGATCACTGGGCACACTTACAACGTTTACGCCCCACTGTCACTCGGCATAACCTCACTTCTCTTCGAAGGCACACCCGACTACCCAGAAAAAGACCGTTGGTGGGACATGATCGAAAGACACCACGTAACCATACTCTACAGCACACCAACCGCGGTCCGCATGTTCATGAAGTTCGGCGAAGAATGGATAAACAAACACGACCTCAGCAGCCTCCGCATACTCGGCTCAGTCGGCGAACCCATAAACCCCGAAGCCTGGAAATGGTTCTACCGCGTAATCGGAAAAGAACGCTTAGCCATAATCGACACTTGGTGGCAAACAGAAACAGGCGGATTCATGATTGCACCGCTGTCAGGAATAGAATTGGTTCCGCTCAAACCAGGCTCAGCAACGTACCCGTTGCCAAGCGTTGACGCTGAAGTCTACGATGAAAAAGGACAACCCGCACCAGCAGGAACCAAAGGCTTTCTCATCATCAAATCGCAATGGCCAGGAATGCTGCAGACCCTCTGGAAAGACCCTGAAAGATTCAAGCAAACATACTTCGGAAGATGGCCCAACGTCTACTACACAGGCGACTACGCAGTCCAAGACCCTGAAGGATACCTCTGGCTCCTCGGAAGAGCAGACGAAGTCCTCAAAGTCGCAGGACACCGCATAGGCACTGTGGAACTCGAAAGCGCCTTGGTTTCGCATCCAGCGGTTTCGGAAGCAGCAGTTATGGGCAAAGAAGACCCGGTGAAAGGCGAAGTACCCGTAGCATTCATCGTGCTAAGAAGCGGCTTTTCGCCCTCAGACGAGCTGCGCAAGGAACTCATAAAACACGTCCGAACCACCATAGGTCCCATAGCCACACCAGCCGCCATCGTCATGGTCAACAAACTGCCGAAAACACGCAGCGGCAAAATCATGCGCAGAATCCTCAAAGCCGTCATTGTTGGAGCACCAATAGGCGACACATCAACCATCGAAGACGAAGCCTCAGTTGAGGACATAAAAGCCACGTACGAAGAGCTGCGAAAACAACTTTCGCAATAGCCTTCCTTTTTTCTTATTTTACTATTTTGTTGTTTTCACTCAAAATTTTTCTTGGATGCTTTAACGTTAAAAAGAAAAACAGAGGAAGTTTTTTGCGGGTTTCGTACTAGCCGAAAAATCCGCCTAATCCTAATATGGCTAAGCCTAAACCGAGCAGCACACCGAGTATTACAATTATCACTAGCCATATTATGACTGCTACAATAGCAATTACGAGCGCTCTAAGCCATCCTGTATCAAAAAAGTGTTTCACTAGTCCTAGCCAAATGACCAACAATATGATTGACACCAAGATACCTTCTTTGAATAAATATTGGGAAAAAGCGCCAATCAGTGTTCCAAGACCGACGATCCAGAGTGCGTCTGTGAATTTCGCTTTGTCTTTACCAGCAAGCAGTCTTCCTGAAATCCAAAGGGCTGGCGACAACACTATGATGTTCACAATGATGCTTACTATTAAGTTTACAATAGCCAAGTCTATGTCAGACATCCAATCTTCACTCTCTGTCCTTAATTATATTCGCGTGCTACTCCGTTTAAAACTTTTTCTAAACTGAAACCATAACACGCTGCACGAGTTTAACTCTACGGCTTAGAAAGCGAATCTGCTTTTCTTATGCTTAACTTCCTCATCGAACTCTTCCGCCAACTGCTCCAACAGCTCCCGCTGCTTTGCCGTCAACTTCTCCGGAACCGAAATGCCAACGCGCACCAACAAGTCACCTTTACCGTAACCCCTAAACCTCGGCATCCCCTTGCCCCTCACCCGAATCGGCTCGCCAGCCTGCGTTCCCGGCTTAATCTTCACCGTAGTCTGCCCATCCAAAGTCGGCACCGAAACCTCTGCGCCGAGAGCCGCCTGAGGATAACCGATAATCAGCACGTGCCAAAGGTCATCACCTTCCCGTATAAACAACTCATGCTGCGCGATATGCACCAGAACGTAAAGGTCTCCAGTTTCGCCACCGTTAGGCGCCACTCCACCTTCGCCTCTGAGCCTAAGCTGGTACCCCTCATCTATACCCGCTGGCACTTTCACGTTTATCTTTCGCCGCTTCTTAACCAAACCCGTGCCATGGCACTTATCGCAAGGCGATTCAATAAGCATGCCTCTTCCCCTGCAGTTGGCACAAGGCGTAACCTGCACGTACATGGCAAAGCTGCTTCGCCTCATGTTCCTGACTCTGCCTGCACCGTTGCATTTCGGGCATGTTACGGGAGAAGTCCCTGGGCTTGCGCCTGAACCTCCGCAAACTTCGCATTTCTCGGTTCTCGGAACCACAATTTCCTTCTCAACGCCTTTCGCCGCCTCTTCAAGCGTTAACCCAAGGTCGTAAACAAGGTCTTGACCTCTGTTGACTCTTTCCCTGAAGCCGCCTCCGCCGAATCCGCCTCCAAAAAGAGTGCGAAACAGGTCTCCAAAACCGAAGCCTATGTCGCGGAATATTGAGTCAAAATCGGCGCCTCTGAAAATGTCTTCGGGCGTGTAACGCTGGTCGAATCCAGCGTGACCTAGCGTGTCGTACTGCTGTCTTTTCTGGTCATCGGATAAAACTGCGTATGCTTCAGAGATTTCCTTGAATTTTTCTTCAGCTTCAGGCGCCTTGTTCCGGTCAGGATGAAACTGCATGGCTAGTTTTCTGTAAGCATCTTTGATTTCGTCTTTAGAAGCGTTCTTGGATACGCCGAGAACCTCGTAGTAATCTCGTTTTTCAGCCATGCACTTTACCGCTAAATTCGAAATGCAACTTCTTAATCAAAACTCTTTCGGCTGTCACTTCACTTCGTAATCTTCCGAGTCAACAACTTTTTCGCCGTCACCTGCTTCTCCAGATGGTGGAGGTTGCTGGCTCTGCTGCGCGCCTGCCTGCGCCTGCTGCTGTTTCGCCTGCTCAGCCGCTGCCTGCTGATAAATCACCGTGCCTATTTCCTGCAGAACTTTCTGCAACTCCTCGGTTTTCGCCTTCACCTGTGCCATGTCGTTGCTGGCTAAAGCGTCTTTCAACGCCGAAACCGCTGTATCCACCTTGCCCGTTTGCTCTTGCGTCAGCTTATCCGCCAAATCTTTCTTTGTTTTCTCAGCAGTGTAGATCAAGCCGTCGGCGTTGTTTCGCAATTCAGCTTCTTCGCGTTTCTTCTTATCCTGCTCAGAGAACTGATCTGCTTCTTTGACCATGCGCTCCTTTTCTTCATCTGATAGCTTCGTGGATGCTGTGATTGTTATTTTGGCTTGTTTTCCTGTTGCCAAGTCTTTGGCAGTCACGTTCAGTATGCCGTTGGCGTCTATGTCGAAGGTGACTTCTATTTGTGGAACGCCTCTTGGCGCTGGCGGCAAATCTACAAGGTTAAACGTGCCGAGAGAAACGTTGTCCGTTGCCATTGCTCGTTGACCTTGAAGCACGTGGATGGTGACGGCTGTTTGGAAGTCAGCTGCTGTCGTAAACACCTGAGTTCTTTTCGTGGGAATGGTCGTGTTCTTATCAATTATCTTGGTGAATACGCCGCCTAAAGTTTCCACGCCAAGCGACAACGGCGTAACATCCAGCAGCAACAGGTCTGTGACTTCGCCTGTGATAACTGCACCCTGTATGGCAGCGCCTATGGCAACGCATTCCATGGGGTCAACGCCGCGTTCTGCGGGTTTGCCTAAAATTTTCTCGACGAACTTTTGCACGAGTGGCATTCGGGTCATGCCGCCGATGAGAATTATCTTGTCCACATCGGTTGGCGTTAGCTTGGCGTCTTCTAGGGCTTTGAGTAGGGTTTTCTGGGTTTTTTGCACGATTGGCTGCGCTAAGCTTTCAAGTTTGGTTCTTGTCACCGCAAGATGCAGATGTTTGGGTCCTGAGCTGTCTGATGCTATGAAAGGCAGGTCAATGTCGGTGCTCATCAGAGCGGACAGTTCTATTTTGGCTTTTTCGGCTGCTTCTTTCAGTCTTGCCGTTGCCATTTTGTCGTTGGTAAGGTCGATGTTCGTTTGTCTTTTGAACTCGTCCATGATGTAGTTCATTAACGCCTTGTCCACATCGGTTCCGCCTATTTGCGTGTCGCCGCTTGTAGAGAGCACTTGAAACACGCCTTTTCCAAAGTCCATAAGCGTAACGTCGTGGGTTCCGCCGCCGAAGCTGAACACGAGTATTTTCATTTCTTTTTCCAGCTTGTCTATGCCGTAAGCAAGGCATGCGGCTGTGGGTTCGTTGATTATACGCATGACTTCGAAGCCTGCGATTTCGCCTGCGTCTTTGGTGGCTTGGCGCTGGTTGTCGTCAAAATGTGCTGGAACGGTTATGACCGCTTTTCGTGTAGTGCTGCCCAAGTAGCTTTCTGCGTCTTTCTTGATTTTCTGCAGGATGAACGCTGAAATCTGTTGTGGGGTGTATTCTTTTCCGAAAATGTTTGTCTTGTAGGTTGTTCCCATTTTTCGTTTTATTTCAAAAATTGTTCCTTCTGGGTTGGCGGTTGCTTGGCGTTTTGCCGGTTCCCCTATTAAGAGTTGCCCGTCTTTCGTGAAGGCTACGACTGAGGGGAACATTTTTCCCGCCATGGTGGGTCCTTCGGCGCTTGGGATTACCGTGGCTCTTCCGCCTTCGTAGATGGCGGCTGCGGAGTTTGTGGTTCCCAAGTCTATTCCTAAAACTTTTTCGCCTGTTTTTGTGTTACTCATTTTTTGTTTTCTCCGTTTGTGATTTTGATGATTTAACGGCGACTTTGACGATGCTGGGTCTAATCACTTTGTCTTTCATTTTATATCCTTTTCTTACTTCTTCGGTTACAACGCATGCTTCAACATCGTCTCGTTCTGCCGCAGAAATAGCGTGATGGCATGCGGGGTTAAAAATTTTGCCTGCTCCACATTCTATCGGCGAAATGCCTTCTTGCTCAAGAACTTTCCTGAGTTTTTTAAGCGTCATTTGAACGCCTTCAATGAGAGGTTTGGCAGAATTCGCTGTTTGGGCGGTTTTGAGGGCCATTTCTAACTCGTCTTGAACATCCAGCAGCTGGGTAACCAAGCGTTCAGTGCAGTATTTTGTTGCTTCTTCTATTTGCCTGTCCGAGCGTTTCTTGAAATTCTCGTAGTCGGCTTGTAAATACTTTAGCCGTGTTAGGTAGTCTTCTGAACGCTTCTTTTCCGCTTCTAAGAGCTTGGTAGAATCAGTCTGCTGGTTTGTTTCCTCTGCCATTAAAGCATGCTCCTACGATTACAATTTTTTAGCGTAAACACACAGAAATATACTTTTCGCCCTTATTAAACAAAAACGGCGGTGCTTCAGAATTTGCTGCGGTTAAGAATAAGCGGAAATTTCTATTCTTGGAGCAGTTTTAGTTTTTGCAGTATTCTCCTGAACTCTTCCTCTTTCAGTGAGGCTTTTCTTCCGTTCGCGTAGATTTCCTTGACTTTTGCCACTGTTTTCATAAGGTCTTCCGCAGTTGGAGTTTTTCCTGCTAGCTTCGTTATCTTATGTTTGATTATGCCTTTTCCTGACTGTTTGCCTATGGTTAAGCGTCGCGTGTTGCCCACAAGTTCAGGCGGATAAGGCTCGTACGTCTTTGGGTCGTTCAACACTCCGTGCGTGTGGATTCCTGATTCGTGTGCAAAGCCGTAATCGCCAACTATAGCTTTGTTGGGTGGAACGATGTAGCCTGTGGCTTTGCCGATGAAGTCGGCTGTCTGTTTGAGCTTTTCGGTTTTGTCTTTGAATTTTTTAACGCCGTAATGCATGCATAGGTTTAGTATGACTTTTTCAGTTTCAGCGTTGCCGGCTCTTTCGCCTATGCCTAAGAACGTTGTGCTCGCGTAAATCTTGTCCCACACGCCGGATGCTGCGCGAATGGCGGCTACGGTGTTTTCAACTGCGTTGCCGAAATCGTCATGGGTGTGAATTTCGATGTTCGCAATCTTCGTTTCTTTCCGTATTGCGCAGACTTTGGCGGGAATACCATTGGGCAAAGGCGCATTTGCGTCTGAAAGTCCTATGCCGACAGTGTCGCACACTCGGTAGCATTCTGCACCCGCATCGGCTACGGCGTTTATGAATTTCTTTTCGAATTCCCAGTCTGCACGGGTGCTGTCTTCGCCGTGGACGAACCCTCTCAGCCCATGCGTTTTAGCCGCATATTCAACCACTTCAACCAGGTTAGCTAGAATCTCGTCATGGGTTCGGTCAGGCCACTTGGCTTTGAAGTGTATGTCCGATACTGGATGTGAGATGCCTACTTCGTTGAAACCGCACTGCAAGGCGCTGTCGATGTCTTCTTTAACTGCACGGCACCATCCAGCCAAGCGCATGTCCAAGTTTAGGTCTTGGATTAGTTTGGCTGCTTTTTTGTCGGGTTTTTGGTAATGGAACACTTCAATTCTTTCAACGCCTATGTCGTTTAGGAGCTGGGCTATTTTCGCGGAGTCTTCGGGTCCAACGGCTAAACCGGGCATTTGGATTCCGTCTCGAAGGGTGGTGTCATCTATTATGGGTTCAGTTTTCAAACTCAGTTTGAAATAAAAATCGTTTAGTTCCATTTTGTCTACGCTGCTTATTTGTGGCTTTTCTCTGTTGGAGGCGTGGTGTTTAGATGTTTTCTGGTCGTTGATAAAGTTTTCTGATTGTTTTCTGAAAGATTGTTCAGTGAAGAATGTTACGTTTGTGCTGTTTATTTTTGTCTTCACGCATGGGAAAGTTTACTTTCATCGAGGCAAAGCAGAGGGTTAAGCGGTTTATCCGTGAAGCGAAGGTTCTTTTATGGGAAGACTTTTAAAATCCAAGTGTTTCTTGAGAAGCTATGAGGTTGCTCAGCGCGGTAAAAGCCACTTTGAATAGCAAAAGGTTTTGGCTGTGGCAAATAAGCGGGGCGATTATCTATGCCATACCTGTTGTGATTCGTTTCGCTTTGAATCAAGTTGACATTCCTATTTTGAATTTTCCTGGGTTTTGGATTGGCCATTTCATTCCTGGGAATTTTTTGGAAAAAGTTCTGGTTAACGCGTTTTTTCCTGGAGGCGCAGGTGGAGTTGCCGGAGAAATCTTGGTTGACAATTACAGGGGTGAGGCTGTCAAGGGGAAAAGTAAGTATTTGTCGCGGCTTGGTGGAGCTTTGCTTCTAACGGCGGTTTGGTCAGCGTTTCAGTTTTGGGGTTTTTCATTGTTGATCACGGTTCCTTGGGGTGGGCATGGGGGTGGAAACCTGTTCGAGCATGCGGTTGTTTTTCCGATAAACTTCACGTTGGCTGCGTTTTCCATTTTCACCCCTGACGTTGTGAATTATGTTAAATCAAAATTGACAAAAGCTTCTTGATTTTTTCAGAATGCCCATGTTCCAGAGGCAAACAACCAGGTAAAGAAGGCTAGCGCGACAAAAGAAACAATTGTTATCGTGACGGTTGAGGTTTTTTTGCGGGAGAGAAGCGCGAAAAGCATGAACATGGGAAACATGCTCAACACGTATCGGGGGATGCTTATCCAAAAGCTTGTGGAGACGGCTAGCATCCAAATCAGCAGCATGTACAAGGCGTAGGATGGGCGTAGTTTATGTTTGTAGGTGGCTATGAAGCTTGTTATGACCATGGTTAAGCCTAAAGCGGCGAAGATTAGTTGGGCGTATCCGATTGTGATGTTGTCGGGGTATGCGCTGTTGGTTGTCCATCCTATTGTTCCGAGTAAGCCTTCTATGGGGTTTAGTGTTTCGAACCAGTGTGTGCGTTCGATTTCGATGAAGGTGAAAAAGTTTCCTGTGACTTGGTAGTTGATTAGTAAGTATGTTAGAAAGCCTAAGGCGGGAAGGATTGTCCAGGTTATTTTGGGGTCTGTTGCTTTTATTTTCCATTCTTTTTGATGGAGGTATTCCACGATGAGTACGGGTAAAAGCAGGAGTCCGGCGATTCTTGTGAGCGAGGCGAGTAAGCCTAGGATGCCTGCGTAAGCCCATTTTGCTTTTCTGGCGTAGTATAGGCTTGCGATTACTGTTGCGAGGAATAAGCCTTCGGTGAATACGGCTGATAAGAAGTAGGCGGTGGGGAAAACGCTGAGGAATAGAATGGTTTTTTTGGCTATACTGTCGCTGTAGTCTAGTTTTGCGAGTTTAAACAGGTAGATGACGGCTATGAGGGAGCTTATGTTTGATATGACTAGTCCTGACAGGTTGATGTAGGCGAAATCAAAGGTGATTAACCGTACTAGGAAGGGGTAGAGGGGGAAGAAAACGATTAAGTTGGCGGGGTCGCCTTGGTTGGTGTAGCCGTTCTGTGCGAGGTACATGTAGTGTGGACCATCCCATTTGGCGAACTGATTCAAGAGAAGTTGCGGCGGGTTTGTTGGGTCTCCGTTTGCAAGCGCGGTTGTGTAGGCTGATGTGTAGCCGATGGAGAAAACCAGCAGTTTAGCTATTATCGCTATTAGGATGGCGATTTTTAGTGAGTATGGAATTTTCGCGTACCAAGTTTTGATTTTTTGTGTTATCAAGCGGTTCCCCATTTTTTGTAAACGCGGTTTGGCTGTGGCAGTTTGGAGTATTCTGTGATTATATATAAGCTTCGGGGGTTACGCGTGGAACAGTTTATACCCCCCTTATTTAAATGGGGTGCCCAGCACTGTTTTCAACATGTTATTGGTTGCGGAAAACGCCAATACGGTAGACCCCCTCTATAGTTTTCTGCAATGATTGGCTATTAGGCGGCAAATATGATGGTTCGGCGGCGGGAAAGACTGGGTGCCTGTTTCAGGTTGAGGTTTTTTCAAGCGAAACTTGGTTTGTGGATGTGAACGTTAAAAAGGGCCCCTTCGAATATTGTGTATGTGATTTGATTTGTCTGAGAAGATTTCTGAAAAGGCTCCGGTAGACGCTGAGTTGAATATTGATGCGATGCTTCTTGTTGCCGATAAGGTGGCGGATTTGTTGGATGTGGATATTAAGGAGCCGTTTGAACGGTATGTGTTGCACGGTTAATCTCCATTTTGTATGAGGAAGCGTGGAATTTTTCGTTAGATCCCGAGTTTGAGGCTAAAGTTAGGAATTTAGCTAAGAAGAGCCAGAAGGGTGTAACTGGCGATTAGGCCCCAAGGTTTTGGAAGGTTAAATACAATTTCTCATAGATTTCACTTTGGTGGCTCATGCTTGTCCACTTCGTGTGAATACATTGCAAAGCGTTTTCTGCCTACTTGTTTTTGCCTGCGTTGAACTCGGCGATAAGCTCTTTTGCTCGGTCCATGCGAATTTTTCTTTCCTTAACCATACGCTCCGCCACCTTGTTTATGAGGTCTCCTGTGGCGCCGGCTGCCACGGCTATGTTTCTGGCGTGAAGTGACATGTGGCCGCGCTGAATCCCCTCGTGTGCTAACGCGCGTAGTGCGCCGAGGTTTTGGGCTAAGCCGACTGCGGCTAGCACTTCGGCGAACTCGTTGGCTGTTTTTACGCCTAGGATTTTTATGGTGATTTTGGCGATGGGATGCGTGCGTACGGCGCCGCCTATCAGCCCCACGGCCATGGGCAACTCAATCGTGCCTTTGAGGTCACCGTTTTCAGTTTTTTCCCATGTGGACAGTGAGGTGTACTTGCCTGTGATGGCGGCGTAGGCGTGGGCGCCCGCTTCTATGGCGCGGTGGTCGTTGCCCGTGGCGAGGATAACTGCGATTATGCCGTTCATGGCGCCTTTGTTGTGTGTGGCTGCGCGGTACGGGTCTGCGGCGGCGAACGCGGAGGCGTTTACGATGCCGTCTACGACTTCTTCTCCTCCCACGGCTTCTTTGGGCACGGTGCACCAGGCTCTGGCGAGGCGTTTTGTGGCTAGGTTGCTGATTATCCGCAGGTAAACGTGTCCGCCAGTGATGCGCTCTATTAGCGGCGCGACGGCTTCTGCCATGGTGTTGACGGCGTTGGCGCCCATGGCGTCGCGGCAGTCCACGTGCAACTCCACGATAAGCATGGGTCCGACGGTGGTGCTGATTACTTTGGCGTCTAAGTCTTTTGCGCCGCCGCCCACCGAAGCCAACACGGGGTCTTGAGCGTTCGCTTCTCCCAAGATTTCCTGCTTCGCCGCCAGAACGCGATGCTTCGCCGCTTCAGCGTCTGCGATGCCAACCACCTGTATCTGCCCTATCATCACGGGCGGCGTGCTGCTGGTGTGGAAGCCTCCGCCTTCGCGCACCATTTTCGCGGCGTAGCTTGCTGCCGCCACGACGGATGGCTCTTCGATGGCCATGGGAATGAGGTAGTCGCGGTTGTTGATGAGGAAGTTGACGCCTATGCCCAGCGGCAGGGGGAACGCGCCGACCACGTTTTCTATCATGCGGTCAGCCGCTTCCAACGGCAAAGAGCCAGTGTCCAGCAGCAATGCGCATTCCTCTTCGGATAAACCAGCAAACTTTTTGACGATTGCTACGCGTTCTTTAGGGGTGAGTTTGTAGAAACCAGAAATCGAAGATGACTTGTTCATGCTATATTCACCATTTTATATTTTCATCGCTAAGGCATAGCATTGGATTATGGTTATTCTACCTTACTTTTCAGAAGCCATAATTTAACATTTACCTTTTCAGGAATAGCTATGATAATTTAAAAAAATACGAAATAGAGAAGAAAAAGGGGAGGATTAACTGTAGGTCAATTTTATTGTGAATGCTAGATAACCAGTTGTGGCATCAGTCAATGGGTCTATTTCAAAGCGGACAAACAAAGTCTCTGAAGAAGCAATGCTAATGCCTGTTGCAGTTCCTTCAGAAAGTATGCTTAGATCGCCAAGTCTATCTCCAGCAGTGTTATAAACTACAAGATTAAAGGTAGTGAAATCGGCGATATCTCCAGCGGTAATAGCTGATGACAAATCAAATGAAATACTTGTAGCATTGTTGTTAGTTAGTTCAAGGGCATCAGTAAAGTTTTTGCAGCACTGAGAAGTTTAGACCATTTACGGTGTGTCCATCAATTGTGGTCCCAGCAGGTGCATTTTCCCCTGCAGCCCACACTAGTTCGCTACCAGTAATAGTGGCGCTTCCATTGATGTACATATAGCTGTAGACCTGCGCGCTAACTGTTGCTAAGATTAATGAGGCTATCAGTAATCCTACGATTTTTAGGCTTTTTTTGTTCTTTAAAGTGTTCAATTTCATTTTGTTTTTTCACCTCCGTTTTCGGTGTTTTTCTTTAAGGGTTTCTTTCCAAATCCTAAGCAGGATGTAAAGGCTGACGCCCAGAACTATCATGCATGCTATGGCGAGGGCGATGGCTGAAGACACGAAGACGCCTGTGCTCCATGTGGGCTTGTAGAGTGCGTATATGGCTGCGCCGGTTATCGCTGCGCCTGAGCCGACTGCGATGTACCACCATTTTGGTTTAAAGAACAGGTATGTGCCGAACCCGACGACGAAGGTGTCGAAGACGACTATGCCGATGAACGTGGCTTCCCATGAGACCTGCGGAAATATGGCTACGGGGTGTGTCATGCCGGCGGAGTAGCTTGCGAGGAAGAATGTGACTATGGCGAAAGAGGGAAAGGATACGGTTATGAGGAAGGCTTTTGCGTAGTTGAGCAGTTTCTTGATTACTCCGAGGTACATGTTGATTGCCACGATGTTCGCTAGGGCTACGATGAGGTAGATGAGGCTGAACCAGAAGCGGGTGTAGTCTCAGAACAGTGTCATGAATTCTTTGGCTACGATGAGTTGTCCGAAGCCGGCGAGGGAGGCGACTTGGTAGAGGTAGGGGAGTTGCCAGGGGAAGTGTTTGTCGAGGAGGCAGGAGAGTAGGCTTATCGCTAGGAATAGGTCTATGCCCAGCAGTAGGAAGAATTCGGGCTGTAGTGGGGTTGCTATTGCTGTGCGCTCTCGTCATTGAAGTCGGATTCTTGTTCCGAACCCTTATGTGTCAGAGTTTACGGGTGCAGTAAAATAAATATTGTGTCGTAATATTCAATAAACCTTATTGTACAACACAAATACACAAACAAACAACACAAAAAACCAACACACTAACGCGGCATCGCAACCGCATCAATACCCAAACGCTTCTCTATCTCCCTAGCCAACGTGGCCCCATGACGCACCCGATAATTATCCGTAACCACCCGCTTAGGCTTACAACGACGAACATACTCAATCAAACCATCAAAATCCGAATGATCACTCAACGCCACCACATGCTCCCGCTCCCCAATCTGCCTACAAGGCGAACGAAACTCCCAACCACTCACACAAATACGCGAACTCCCCAACAGCCCAACACGCCCACGCGCATTCATATGATAAAACGCCACACACGGCAAATTCCCCTCCAACAACTCCTTCCCCTCATTCTCAGTTGAAAGCGCCAAACAACCCAACTGCATCCCATGCGCCTCACAAACCTTAGAAACACGAAGAACCCGCTCAGGCATAACAAACGGCACACAAACGTCAGCCCGATGCAAAATCTGCATAACCTCCTGCAACTTACCATGATAACCAAACACGTAAACCGCGCCATGCCGAAGCCGCTTCTCAACCATGGAAACAAGCAGCTCACACACATCCACCTTAAACGCCCGCCTAAACGAAGGACTCCCATAAGTCGCCTCCACCACAAGAGTATCACAATCCAGCAAAGGCTCCGTACCGTCAACCCTGAAATCACCCGTGTACGCCACTCTGCCGCCCTCAGCGTCCTCAACCACCACCTGAGCCGCACCCAAAATATGATCCGCCTTAACAAGCGAAACCCGCTCGCCCTCATGCTCCACAGTCTCGCCGTAATCCAAAACCTCCACCGCATCATGGTCAAGCGACAACGAACCATTCACAACCCCAATAAGGTCACGAGTAGCAGCCGTCATCAAAACACGCTTACCACACCGCACACTCCGCCTCAAACCAGCCAAATGATCCGCATGAGCATGCGTAACCACACGCAAAGGCCTATCCGCGTCAAACGCGTCACAAGCCACCGAATCACCCAGCAAAACCGCGCCCCGCTCACTCACCCCAGCCTTACCAGACACGCACTTCACCCTCCACTAAGCACTCCGCTCCGACAACCACTCAACAAGCGAAACCGGATCCTCGCACTCAATCGTAACCCTCAACGGACCCAAAGGAGACTCCGCAACCTCCTCACAAAACGACACGTGACCGGCAAACGCCACCTGCTTATTAAGACAAAAACGAATAGCCCCGTCCCTCACGCCTCCAAACAGCGCCCTTCTTGCCGCGTCGCGAATGCGATCCGACCGAAGCAAATTACGAAACTGTACAAGCGCCTCGCGCCCCTTCGCCTCGCCAACCAGCACGCCGCCCTTAAAACCAGGCTTAACCTCCATGGACACGCCGTCAAACATGTT
The DNA here is from genome assembly GCA_964587975.1 of uncultured Candidatus Bathyarchaeia archaeon. GTDB lineage: Archaea > Thermoproteota > Bathyarchaeia > Bathyarchaeales > Bathycorpusculaceae > SG8-32-3. Next base: position 3,189 of record CAZPND010000023.1, on the reverse strand, counting down.
CGCCACAGCCTTCTGCACCTTCGCCTCATCCTCCGTCAAGTTCACGTCAGCCTCCACCCGAACCGTTACTTCATCCAATGCTCCTCAATCCTCTGAATAAACCTTTTCACAGCCGCCTTCGCTTTAGCTTTGCTGGTTTCGTTCACAACAAGATACTCAGCCAGGGCAATGGCGTCGCCTAAACCCACGCCTAGTTCGCGCAGGTCCCGCTCACGAAAAACCTCCCAGCCGTCAGGGTCATCACTTCGCTGCCGACGGTAAACCCTGTTAAACCTTGTCTCAGGCGAAGCGTACACGGCAATTAAACTGAAACTGGAAAAATGCTCCTTGAACGCGTCAACCTCACTCAAACTCCTCACGCCGTCCACAATCACCTTCGCACATTCCTGCTGCTCAATCTTCGGGATACACTTGTCAGCCACCACGCTGGCTCCACCCTTCCGCCTCAACTCCAGCATCACCCGCCCCACATTCTTCGGAGTCAGCTCCAACCCACGCTTCAAAGTTTCCTCCCTCACCACATCACCCATAACAACCACGCCGAAACCCAGCGCCGCTGCAGTCTCCACCACCAACGACTTGCCCGAACCAGGCATACCAGCCAACCCCACAACAAGTTTATCCGCGTTCATACAGCACACTTTTTTCATTTCCTACAATAACAGCATTCAAAATTAAAAAGCATTTATGAGAGGAAAATGTAAAAAGTACCCGTGAGAGAACAGAAATGCCCGAGCCCATAAGAAGCTTCCTAGCCTTCGACATCGAAAGCGACACCGTTTTAAACAGGCTTGCGGCTGCGCAGCGCCAGCTGCTTCAAACGGGCGCCGACGTGAAACTCGTCGAACCCCAAAACATCCACATTACCATCCGCTTCCTCGGAAACATCACCCCGACAACTGTTGAAAACATTTTTGACGAGATGAAGCAAGTCCAGTTTACCCCGTTCAACGTGCAAATCAAAGGGTTAGGCGCCTTCCCCAACCCCCGCTACCCAAGAGTCGTCTGGGCAGGCATAACCGAAGGCGCAGAACAACTGCAAAGCGTCTTCAGTCAGCTGGAACCCAAGCTGCGCAGTTTAGGCTTCACCCCCGACACCCGAGGATTCAGCCCCCACCTAACCATCGCCCGCGTCCGCTCAAGCCAAAACAAACAGCAACTCGCCGAGTTCCTAACCAAAAACGCCAACTACGAAATCGGCCCAGTCGACGCACGGTGCCTCCGCCTCAAAAAAAGCGCGCTAACGCCCAGAGGACCCATATACTCAACGCTTAAAGAGGTCTGCCCACCGTAAGGTAACAGCCATGCAGAAACTAAACGCAATTCACCAAGAAATTCTCCAGAAAATCACGCCCACTCAAGCCGACAGGGCAAAAATACAAGCGTTAGCCGAGGACTTACAGGGGAAAGTGCTCCGCGCCTGCAAAGAGCAAGGCGTCAACGCAATCGTACGCGTCGAAGGCTCAGTGGCGAAGGACACGTGGCTAAGGGAAGAACCCGAAATCGACATATTCATGCGCCTGCCAACCACCATACCCCGCAGAGACCTCGGCGAAATCAGCCTCAAAATCGCCCGCAAAGCAACCCAAGGCGCCAAGCATATTGAACGGTTCGCGGAACACCCGTACCTGGAAGCGTTCCTTGACGATGTCAGATTGAACATCGTGCCCTGCTATGATGTCGCACGCGGCGAATGGCACAGCGCCACGGACAGGACACCCTTCCACACGGACTACGTGAAAAACCGCTTGACAGAAGGCTTACGCGGCGAAGTTCGCCTGCTCAAAAAGTTCCTGAAAGGCATAAACGCGTACGGAGCAGAAATAAAAACAGGCGGCTTCAGCGGCTACCTCTGCGAGTTGCTGATACTGCACCACAAATCCTTCATCGACACGCTCCGCGCCTTCGCTGGTTACACGCAGCGAACCGCCATAGACATCGAAGGCTACTACAAGGACAGGGAAAAAGACCTTAAACTGCTCTTTCCAGAACCCCTCGTCATAATTGACCCAGTGGATAAAGGAAGAAACGTGGCGTCCGCAGTGCAGCAACAGAAACTCTACACGCTCGTCGCCGCAGCCAGAGCCTACCTCCAAACGCCCAGCCAAACATTCTTCTATCCACCGAAAACAAAAGCCTTAACCGCAGAAGCCATGAACAGCGAACTGGACCACCGCGGCGCCTCCCTCATATTCCTGACGCTCGAACACACGGAAGCGGTTCCCGACGTATTATGGGGACAACTGTACAAGACTCAGCGGGCACTGCGGAAACTGGCTGAACTTAACGACTTCAAAGTGCTCAGAACCGCGGTCTGGAGCGATGACAAAACGTTCAGCGTGTTCACCTTCGAGCTTGAGCAACGCGAACTGCCGAGCGTGAAGAAGCATCTGGGACCACCCCTCAAACGGGAAAAAGAAACCGAAAAATTCCTCTCCAAATACGCCAGCAACAACAGCGTAGTTTCCGGACCCTACATTGAAGACGGCCGATGGGTCGTGGAGCTACGGCGCAGATTCACCGACGTTACCGAGCTTCTTGAGGAGAAACTGCAGAACGGCGGCAGAAACACAGGCGTGGCGGAGCTGATGGCTCAGGCAATTCGGGAAAAACTCACGGTTCTGGTCAACGGTGAAGTGGCGCAAGTCTACGGGGGCAACCGAGATTTCGCGGAGTTCCTCACAAGGTTTCTTTCTGGCAAGCCATTCTGGCTAGAAGCCGCCGAGGCTTAACGCTATAAGCGCCGTGCCCATGAGCCAGCAGTAGAACGCGAACAGGTAAAATTTCCTGCCAGCCAGCGCCTTCCACAGAAGCTTTAACGCGAAATAGCTAACCACCATCGACACCGCGATGCCCACAAGGATTTCCGTCCAGCCAACGCCTACAAGCGTCAGCGTCGCATGCTGCTCGTACAGTGTTAAGCCTAAAGCGCCGAGAACTGCCGGCACAGAAAGCAGAAACGAAAACTTGAAAGCCTTCTCGCGTCTTAAGCCAAGCATAAGCGCCGTGGCGATTGTTAACCCGCTTCGGGACAACCCTGGAATCAAAGCTGCACCCTGAGCGGCACCTATGACCAAGGCGGCAATGTACGTGACATGCTCCTTTTGCTCAGTCCCGGTTTTTGAAGCGTAAAGCACCACGCCGCATGTTAGGAAGGCGCCAGCTATGGGCAGGAAACTGTTGAAGACC
>CAZPND010000022.1:0-22468 GCA_964587975.1 uncultured Candidatus Bathyarchaeia archaeon | reverse complement strand
CCTGAAGAATCCTGAAAAAGCAAGGAACTGGGGCGAGAACGGACGCAAAAGAGTACTGGAGTACTTCACTTGGAGAAAAGTCGCCGAAGAAACCCTTAAAATCTACGAGGCGCTCCTCTAAAAAATTCAAAATCACGAAGATTTTACCCAAACCCAAAAGAAACCTTAAAAAGTCAGATTACAACGATTTTTTCGTTGCGTAGAAGGCTTAATTAGTGAACCCTGATGGAACAAAAAAAGCTTCTGAAGAAGAATCACCTTTTGAACTCTATGCCAAGAGAGGACTTTCCTCCGAAGAAGTAGAAAGGACACGTCAACTTTACGGTTCTAACGATATTCCAGAAAAAAAAGTTAGTTCCCTCCGCAAGCTACTAAGCTATTTCTGGGGACCCATCCCCTGGATGATTGAAGCCGCCGCGGTTCTATCCATACTCATCCAGCACTGGGAAGACTTCGGCATAATCTTTACACTACTCATCGTAAACGCCGTAGTCGGATTCTGGCAGGAACACAAAGCCGACAACGCCATAGAACTGCTGAAAAAACGGTTAGCGCCAACAGCCCGCGTGCTCAGAGACGGCAAATGGAGTGAAATCCCCTCCAGAGAACTGGTCCCCGGCGACGTGGTCAGAGTCCGCCTAGGCGACATCGTTCCGGCAGACATCAAACTCATGAAAGGCGACTACCTGCTCCTGGACGAGTCCGCGTTAACTGGCGAATCGTTGCCCGTGGAAAAACACCTTTCCGACGTCGCCTATTCAGGTTCCATAGTCAAGCAAGGCGAAATGAACGCCTACGTTGTCGCAACCGGAATCGCCAGTTTCTTCGGCAGAACCACCAAGCTGGTGGAAGAAGCTAAAACTGGCAGCCACTTCCAGAAAGCCGTCATAAAAATAGGAAACTACCTGATTGCCCTTGCAGCCATAATGGTTTCCGCCATACTGGTTGTGGCGCTTATCCGCGCAGAACCTCCGCTTGAAATCGTGCAGTTCGCGCTGGTTTTGGTGGTGGCGGCAATCCCCGTGGCGTTACCAGCGGTTTTAACTGTAACCATGGCAATCGGCGCCACTGCCCTCGCCAAGAAAGAAGCCATCGTCAGCAAACTGGTGGCAATCGAAGAGATGGCTGGTGTAGACGTTTTATGCTCGGACAAGACAGGCACCATAACGAAGAATGAGCTTACCGTGGCAACTGTGCAGCCCTTCAAAGACTTCAAAATTGAAGATGTACTGCTGTTTGGGACGCTGGCGTCAAGAGAGGAAAATCACGACCCTATCGACGATGCGGTTATAGCCAAAGCCAAGACCATCAAGGAAGTTGCTGAAGCTTTCGACGCATACAACGTGGTTGATTTTAAACCGTTTGACCCGGTTGCGAAAAGAACTGAGGCTGCGCTGGAAACGGCGAAAGGCGTGCAGTTTAAGGTTTCTAAAGGTGCGCCGCAGGTGATCTTGGCTCTTGTGGCAAACAAGAACGAGTTGGAAAGTAGGATTAACGAAATCGTGAATGACTTTGCGGCGAAAGGTTACCGCGCTTTGGGCGTGGCGAAAGCTGACCAGGCAGGCATATGGCAGTACGTTGGGCTATTTGCCATTTATGACCCTCCGCGTGAAGATTCAGCGGAAACAATTAAGACTGCTCAGAAAATGGGCGTCAACGTGAAGATGGTTACGGGCGACCACATCGCCATAGCGCGGCAGATTTCCCAAGAGGTGAACCTTGGCACAAACATTCTCTCCGCGTCTTCCTTCGTGGATAAAGCCGACAACGAAGCGAAAGAGGCTGTTGAAAACGCGGATGGCTTCGCCCAAGTTTTTCCTGAACACAAATACCGTATTGTGCAGTTGCTTCAGGAACGTGGCCACATTGTGGGCATGACGGGTGACGGCGTCAATGATGCGCCAGCGCTTAAGAAGGCTGATGCAGGCATCGCGGTTGCAGGAGCAACGGATGCGGCGAAATCCGCGGCAGACGTGGTGTTAACCAAGCTGGGGCTTTCCGTTATAATTGATACTTTGAAGGAAAGCCGGAAAATCTTTAGGCGCATGAACAACTATGCCATTTACCGCATAGCCGAAACCATCCGAGTGTTGATTTTCTTAACGCTTTCAATTATAGCCTTCAACTTTTATCCTCTAACGGCTGTAATGATTGTAATCTTGGCGTTGCTTAACGATCTGCCCATAATGATGATTGCCTACGACAACGTGAAAATCCATGAGCACCCTGTCCGATGGAACATGCGTGACGTGTTAGTCGTGGCGTCTCTGCTCGGCGTCACAGGCGTGTTCTCCAGTTTCTTCCTGTTCCTGATAGGCATGGAAGTGCTGCATTTGAACATGGCTGTTTTGCAGACGCTTATCTTCCTAAAGATGACGGTTGGCGGACACATGACCATATATCTTGCACGAACAGGCGTGCAACATTTCTGGGCGCGTCCGTTTCCAGCAAAAATTCTATTCTTCACCGCAGAAATCACCCAATTTGTCGGCACGCTGATCGCCGTCTATGGAGTCTCCCTCATGACACCTATCGGCTGGGGATTAGCAGGCCTCGTGTGGGGCTACGCGTTGCTTGCCTTCATGATAACTGACGTTCTGAAAATACACTTCTTCCGATTAATGAAGCACACCGACGTAGATTTGGACCTGAAATCTAAAGGATAAACGGGCTAAACCGCCAACATTTCCGCCAGTTCCAGCAGGCGCAGGTCAAGCGGCTTCCGTGATTCACATGATTGTTTCAGTTCTATGCTTGAGATGGCGCCGTTCTGCAGTCCAATCACCTTGTTTCCCTGATCTTGACATAACAGTTCAACGGCTTTTTCAGCGAAAAGGCTGGCTAAAAGCCTACTGCGTGCCGTGGGGCTTCCGCCTCGTTGCGCGTACCCCAGAATTGTTATCCTAACTTCTGAACCTGTTCGTTTTTGGAGGTCTTTGGCAAGCGCTGAGGTGTCTCCGATGCCTTCAGCCGCAACGATTATCCCCGCTTTTTTTCCTTTGCGCTTGTTTTCTTTCAGCACTTCGAGGATTTGATCCATTTTGCATTCTTGTTCAGGGACAAGAATCACTTCTGCGCCCACGCTGATTCCCACTTCCAGCGCTAGGAATCCTCGTTTTCGGCCCATGACTTCAACGATGAAGAGGCGTTCATGGGAGAGCGCCGTGTCTCTTATCTTGTCGATTTCTGTTACGCCCGTGTTCACTGCCGTGTCGAAGCCTATCGTTTCTGCCGTGCCAAAAACGTCGTTATCTATTGTGGCGGGAATTCCCACGATTAGCGTTTCGCTTTCTCTGCTTAGGTCTAAGGAGCCTCTGAACGAGCCGTCGCCTCCTATAACCACTAAGCCGTCCACGTTGTTTAGCGACAGGGTTTCAGCAGCCTTTTCCACGCCCGCCTCCTTCTCAAAGCCTGGACAACGCAACGTGTGAAGCATGGTTCCGCCCAACTGTATGATGCCGCCCACCGACCGCGGCGTCAACCGTTTAAAAGTGTTAGTTAAAAGTCCGTCCCAGCCTCTTTCAAAGCCTATTATTTCCCGTCCTTTTGAGTGGGCGATGCGCGTGACGGCTCGGATGGCAGCGTTCATTCCCGGCGCGTCTCCGCCTGGGGTTACAATACCGATAGTTTTCAACAACAACACCTGTTTGTTTTAAGCGTTCACAGAATTAAAACCTATCTAGCTTCCAAAACACATAAATCTTTTAGTCTCGTCCTATGGGATTTGTCGGGAGGTAGCTCAGCCTGGCAGAGCTCTCGAGCCCGTTGGCAACCCAGCGGACGGAGACGCTGTAGAGGTCTACCCATGGTGGGCTTCATTCTAGCCTGTCTAGGCCACAGATACCGAGCCGTCGCAGGTTCAAATCCTGCTCTCCCGACCAAAATATCTTTTCAGAATCACCCGTGTAGAGCCTTCGGGGAACGTTGCTTAGAGAAAGAAAGGGGACCACTTGCGCGGCGAGTTCACAATCGTGCATTTACGAACGCTACGTTACGGGGCAATACCTTCTGGCACCGAGTTCGGGACGGTCTGCTCTTGAGGCTTTCTGCGCGAAAACGCAAGGCTTGAGGTGGACTTCACAATCTGTGGCACGCCCACAAGGTCCTCGATTACAAGCAGACCTCTGGCGAGTATAGCGAAAGCGCCTATTGCTCCCGCCATCGCGGGGTCAACAATTAGCAGTCCGAAGATGCCGACTATGCCGAATTCTTGGACTCCCGCGCCCGCTGGCGTGATGGGCACGAAGCCCAACGCTGTGACTAGGGGATGGATGAGGAAGAACGCGAGCCACGTGAGGGCGGGGCTTAAGCCGAGCGTTATTCCCAAAGATAAAGCCAGGAAGTACCATTCGAAGCCTTTCAGGATCCAGCACGCCATGGTTAAGGCGATGATTTCGGGGATTGCTTTCCGGTTTTTCTGCGAGCTTTCCTTGTACTCCTCAAGTTTCCCCATTAAGCCGCCTGTGAATCGTTTGAGGAATCTCCAGTTTGCGATGCGGTTGAAGAGTGAGATTGCGCGTTCAGACCATGTGAAGGCGGCTAGTATGATGGCGCCGGTGAGCATGAGTGTGACGCCTATGGCTGCGATGAGAAGCCCCAAGTTTACTCCTGCAAAGGTGCCGAACTGCAGCCAATTTACGGATGGCACCACTTCGATGAGGAAGATTATAGCGCCGACTCCGCCAACTACTTTGACGAGGAACTCGATGGTTTGGATGCCCAAAATTCCGGAGAGGCTTTTGGAGGTGGGTACGTTTTGGTCTCTGAGGTAAAGCGGAGTTAGGACGTATCCTGAGCGTCCCGGCGTTACGTCGCTGGTTAGCATTCCCGCGTACTGAGCGAATAATGTTTTCCCGAATGACGTTTTAATCCCGTCTTTTCTCAAAACCAGCTTGAGCCTCAATGTGAACAGCAGGTTGATTCCGAAATAGGCCAGAAAAGCAAGAAACAGGTACTCCAGCTTGATGTTCAGTAACGAGTCGTAGAGGGAGCCTATTCCCACATACCATAACAAGGCGGCAAATATCGCCGCCATGAGTATTATCTGCAGCAGAATACGGGTGATTCGCCGTGAGTCGCGCTTCAAGTCATTACCTTCTTAGAACGGTTTACTGTTCCAGTTAAATTCTTTGCGGAAAACGCTAGTCTGGCACGCATTGGCGGGTTGAAAGGCCAAGCGATAAATGCAGTCCCATTTTCCTTTCAGTTCAGAACACACCTTAAACTTTCACGGTCTTACGCATTCGGCTTTTGCTCTGTACGGTCGCTTCGTCGTCCGCCTTCGCCTGTGATACTCGCACTCATTGACTCTGGTTAACAGCCAGCCCTTGTCCTGGTACACGCAGCCGCAAGGCAGCTTGACCTGTTTCGACGCGGTATCTTTCGTTTTTTTAGCCATTTTCAGCCGTCTCTGCAATAATTAAGGTGTGGACAAGCCGCTAAATAAGTTGTGGGAAATATAGTCAGTTTTTCATGTTAATTCGATGTGCTAAAAGCCTCCAGGAAAAAAAAGGGAAACGCGGCGGATATTCCATTGCTAAACTGTTGTTTTTCCCGTTTCAGAGAGCACGTATTTGCCCTCTGTTTCCTCCACGAATCCAGCGTTTTTAAGCTCTCGAAGACCACTTCTAACTCGAAACAGAGGTTGACCTGTTTTGCTGGCGACTTCTTCAGGTGTCAATGTTGCATCTTTTAGTGATTTCAGCGTTGCCATTCCGCTTGATGTGGGTTTTCCGTCTGGTGACACGCAGGGCACGTTATTGACCTTCGGGGAGTTTTTTAGTGCAGAGGTACCAGTCCTTGCATTCGTAGCCTTGTTTGATTCTTTCCTCGGCCTGTTCAATGGTGACGGGAGAAGGAACCACAACTGCGTCTCCAGGCTTCCAGTTGGCTGGGGTAGCTACTTTGTGTTTGTCGGTTATCTGCAGGGCGTCTATTAACCTCAGGATTTCGTCCATGTTCCTGCCTGTGGTCAGCGGGTAGTAAATCATCGCCCTTATCTTGCTTTCTGGGTCGATTACAAACGTGCATCGAACGGTTTCAGTTTTGCTCTGTTCGGGATGTATCATTCCGTATTTCTTGGCAACTTCCTTGTTTAAGTCCGCAATTATGGGAAAAGTGATTTTGACGCCCATTTTCTCCTCGACATTCCTTATCCAAGCTATGTGTGAGGAAACGCTGTCCACGCTTAAACCTAGTAGCTCTACGTTTCTCTTCTTTAGCTCGTCGTATATTTTGGAAAAAGCCATGAACTCAGTTGTGCAAACGGGCGTAAAGTCCGCTGGGTGCGAGAAAAGCACTAGCCAGGTGCCTGTGTAATCTGAGAGCCGCAGTGTTCCCTGTGTTGTTGACGCCTCGAAATCGGGGGCTTTCTTACCTAATATGGGGAGACCGATCGCTTCTTTTTTGACTTCTTCACTCATTCTTTTCACCTTTATCTACGCAAATATTCACAGTTTGTTTAATAAAAAGATTTTCAACTGCGAGTTTACTTTCTAAACTCCTCAGCTTTTAATGGCGTATATGCTTTTCCTTGCCTCATCAACATGATTAGCGCCCCCACAAAAGATAAGTTTGGGTTTAACGTATTATTACTTGGCGCTGTTATGAAGAAAACACCATTAGCGCTCACACTCACCTTGGTACTGTTGTTCTCAGCAGTAACCCTATCAGAGATTATTAGGTTCGCAGATGCAAATCCGAATATGTTCATGAAACCTCGTTACTGCCACATCTCGATACAGTCTCCACAGAACGGGACACAAAACTCGGCACCAATCTTGTTGAATTTCACCGTAAAAAAATGGGAGGTATCGGATGTCTACGCATATTTCTATATCTTAGACGGGCAAGACATTCAATCAGGTGTAAAAATAGAGGAAATCCAGTTCGTGGGGCAAGAAACAATATCCAACGATACGCCTTTTTCTTATATCGAAACCACTCTGGAGGGGCAGGCGGTCTTACCCGCCTTGTCAGATGGAGCACATAACGTGACAGTCTTCATAGGCCAAGTGAAGGGCGATGGAACGATACAACCTGCAAACGTAGAAACATTCTCCACCACAGCCAACTTCAACGTTGACTCAACAACCAAAACCTCTCCGTCTCCCCGAGAAACAGAACAAAAACCTTTCCCAACAACATTAGTGGCAACTGCTTCAGGAGCCTCAGCAGCACTCGTCTGTTTAGGTCTCTTAGTCTACTTAAAGAAACACAACAATTAAGCCGAAAAGCCTACTTTCATTTTTCAGAAAGCACCGCCCTCACACAAAACCAGCGCACAGTCCGCTCAAAGATTCAACCTTTACATAAGGGGGGTATAGACTCGCCCACACGCATAAGCCCATAAGAACCCACCAAAACCCTTAAGAGTAGCAGATATTCTAAACTGTGTTAGTTTAAGTACAAGGTGTGTTGAAACAGTTTGGCTGTTGAAGGTTTTTTTGAAAACAAAAGACAACCCGTAGAAGCAAAAGTCGGCGAGTTAACACCACAATCAAGAGCAGTTAACGTCACCGCCAAAGTAGTCAGCAAAAGCGAAATCCGCGACATCCCAATGGGAAGAGACGGCTCAGCCCACAAAGTCTGCGACGCACTCGTAGGCGACGAAACAGGCAGCATCTACCTAACCCTATGGGACGACAACATCGAAAAAGTAAACGAAGAAGACACCCTACGCATAGAAAACGGCTACGTCACCCTATTCAAAGGCAACATGCGCCTCAACATAGGCAAATACGGAAAAATGAACCCTGCAGAAGAACCACTCGAAGGCGAAGTAAACACGGAAAACAACGTTTCCAGCAAGACATACGAGCAAGAACGAAGACCATTCAGACGCGGCGGTAGCGGCGGATATGGCGGCAGACGAGGCGGCGGTGGTTATGGCGGCAGAGACAGACGCGGCGGTAGCGGCGGCGGTTACAGACCAAGATACTAGCTTCAAAGCGTAGAAAAAAACTTTTTTCGCTTTTTTATCTCCACAGTTTTCTTTAAAATCATCAGTTAGAACACACGTTTATGTTCTGTCCACTGCGCAGTCTATAACGATAGTTTGAGAAGTTCAGTTGTTATAAACAGAAGGGCGGATTAGTCGGGTATTCCGTAATCTATGTTTATCTTGGCGTTACAAGTTTGCTCATACAAGTGTTTGAACTAACGTGCTCTAATTAACTATGTTATTTCCACGTTTCCCCACATCCCAAGATTGATATGGCCCGGTACTGTGCACACATAGTAGAAGCTACCAGCTTGGTCAGGTGTGAAGGTGACTGACCCCGATTGTCCTGGCTGTATGTAATTGTTCACATTAATTCCTGCTCCAAACATGGGTGTACCAACTGCTTTTGTGGCAACTATTTCCCACGAATGAGGAATGCTCGCTACATTGTGAACGGTCATTGTGTACGTCTGTCCGACCTGAAGTTGCAAGGTTGGTCCAGGGTTCGAGAGTATATTATCGGCACTGGTTCCGAAGCCATACGAATCCACGTATAACGTCAAAGGTGTGCCTGAGGGGGTGGGAGATGGTGTCGGAGAAGCGGAAGGCGTCGGAGTTGAGGATGCCGTTGGAGTGGGAGATGGCGATGTTGATGGAGTTGGAGTAACTGTTGGTGTCGGAGTTGGAGAGGGATTTTCCGTTGATAAGGAAAGCTCGTAAGCTAGAACACCTATGGCTATTATGGCCACAATGATGACGACTGCTGCTATATACCACACGGTGTTACTTTTTTTAGAAGCATCTCTGGACATATTGGTACCTTCCATTAACTATTGTCGATAGAACTTTAATGGGAATTAATTGGTACTCAGGCTATAAAGTTGTGTGACTGCCGCCTCACAGTCACAAGTGGTACATCAAGCATTTTTTTAACACCTTCGTTGCATTTTGTCATGAAATTTAGTTTTTCAATTTTTTCCCCATTTTGTTGTAGTTGCGTCGCAACAACTAATCTCTATTGACCCAAAAAACGAGTTCGCATAAAAATTCTAATTCAACGATTTTCTGCAGTTAGGGCAGAAACTCGATTTGCCATCGACTTCTTTGTTGCAGAATTTGCAGGTTGGTTTCTGAAACAATTTAATTGATGACGCAGCAGGGTGACGCTCGTACCGCTTGCCCATGAACATGCTGATCTCGAACAACGCCACAAGAGCGATAGTCAAGAACAAGTTACCTTGGGGAGTCGCTCCTGGCGTTATAAGCATCGCTAAGACCACGATTCCCAAGTAAACGTACTTTCTTTTTCGGCTAAACATTTTCGTGTGTATTACGCCAAACTTCACCAAGAGAACAAAAAAAGCTGGAATCGTAAAGATCAAGCCGCTTACTATGATTGTGAAGAAAAGCATGTTGTAAAAGTCCATTATCGAGAACATCATTTCGGCGCCGACAGCTGTGAAGAAAGGAAACATTGAATATACAAACGCTGGGAAAAGAAAGAAATAGCCGAAGAACGCCCCTGCAATGAAGAGCGCCAAAACCACCGCGACGAAGGGGTAAATCGCCTTTTTTTCATGTGGGTGCAGGGCGGGGTCAACGAACTTGTAAATTTCGTAGGCCAAAACAGGCATTGTAATGGCTAGGCTGAAGACAAAAGCAGCCATAACGTAGAGAGTTATCGGGTCACCTATCTGCAAGGCTATTAACCGAACATCTGGCTGCAAGTTCATTTCTCTAACAGTTCTTAGAAAAACGGACATTAACGGCTGATAATCGCCTGTCAGGGCAAGAAAATCGGTGTTTCCAGGAAGCACCAACATGACGATTGTAGCTATTATGAAAGTGAAAATGACTACTTTCAAACGTTTTGTTAATTCGGCAAAATGACCAAAAAAAGAGTTCGCTACCTTTTCAGGCATCAGTATTCCAACATCTTGCTTTTATCAAACCTTCCGAAAGCGCCCCTGCTGCTTTTTTAATTTGAAGCCCAGAAAAGCGTAGCGTTTACGCGGCAGCGCCAATCGTCTTGACTTTTTCAGATATTTCAGCGGATATTTGCTCGCGCGTCTTTCCATCAGTGGCTATTCCAAGGTTCTGTGCAGTTTCAAGCAGAATCTCATCGTTGGAACGTATTTTTGGGCCATTAGCTGTGGTTGTTGCAGCTTCTTGGAAATCTTTTGAGGCCTTGTCGAATTCTCCTTTCGCTTTGCCTAAGGCTTTTGCAAGTTCCGGAATCTTTGCCGGACCCCACATTATGATGACGATGGCGACGACACCTATTATTACCCATTCCAAACCTGAAAGCGCCATTTTTTTACCTCGAAACCTAACTGCGTGCTGAAAGCTTAAAACCATTTGTTGGTGTAGCGGTACAGTCACACTTCGCATGGCCAAGCCTTGACAACTTGCTAAAACTTTCTGTTTCTTGGTCCCAGTCCGCAACTATGCCATATTTGTGACCATCATTTTTTACTTCATGGTTCCGGTTACGGGTTCACAACTACTTTTCCCCACATGCCCAAATCCACGTGGCCTTCAACTTGGCAGATGTAATAGTAATCTCCCGCTTTAATCACCGTGAAAACCACCGAACCGCTTTCTCCGTGCTGAAGCGGGCTGGAAGCGCTGCGGATCTGCGCGTTAAACTGCACAGGCGCCGTTGTTTGATTCGTACTTACAATCGCCCAGTTGTGAGGTAGCTGTCCAACGTCAGTGACGGTTACGTTAACGATATCGCCGACTTTGAATGTCAGCGTCGGACCGGGTGAAACCAGATTGTTTGCACTGTATCCAAATCCGTATAGATTGGAGGAAACGGCTCCTTCATACAAGGTTATGTTTACGTTGGGTGAGGTGCTTGGAGTGTTGGTGACGCCTGGAATTACTGAAGCAGCTAACAGGACAACCACGGCGAGGGCTATGGCACCTCCGAAGAGCCATCGGCGGCCAATGTCTTTCGGGGTTTCTCCGTAGTAAAGGTACACCATCATGGCGAAGGCGATTAATTCAGCGCTTAAGAGGAAAGCGAACGTTCTTTGCTGGGCGATTAGGTCTAGAGTCCACATAGTAACCGCGGCGACTATGATGAAAATTAGGAGGAGAACGGCGATAAACCCTGGGCCTTTCAGATACTGACTCATTTGGCAGTCACTCCTTTCTCGTAGGCTATCACGTATCCCCGCAGCATCCTGCACATGCCGTAGACAGAGCCTGCAAAAACAGCAGCCGCTACGAACACAATGGGCGCGTTAGCCAAAAAGCTGGGGATCATGTTAACCAGTGAAGCGAGAGACGCCGACGCGATTATCAGGAAGAAAACGAAGACAACTGTGAACCAGCTTAGCATGCTCTGGCTGGCGCGTTTAATTTGGCTTCGCACCTGCCTGGTTTTCAGTTTGTTTTCAGTTGCGACTTGTGGGGTTTCGGGTGGCGGTGCTGTGGGGCCTTTGGGTTCAGAAATTGGCGGGGAAAACGATACTGTTTTTCGCCGTGTTCTGTAGATGAGCCACATCACAATAATGGTTGCCGCCGCTAGACCCCCCAGAAGGAGGACGGCCTGCACATTGGGGATGATTTGGCCAGGAGTTAGGTAGCCCCACACCGTTAGCGTCACGAACTCGACCACTATTATAGCGCCTATGGTGACAAAAACAGGTCGTTGGCCTATTTGTCTTCTCTTGCTCCTGTCGTAAAAGGGCAACAGAAACAGGAGAACAATTAAGCCCCCGAGGGCAGCGATGGCGTAGACGGCTTCTGGGCCCTCAAAAGCTTGGACTTTCAGGATCTGATAGACCCATACAAGGTACCAGTCTGGCTGAACCACGTACTGCCCAGCGGTTTCAGGAGAAAAAGCTGGAGGAAGGACAAGGGGCACAAGCGCTGAGACCGCGACGAGAGTGGCTATGAAGACGCTGAAAAGGATGATGGCGTAGAGGAAGATTTTTGGGAACCACGGGTAAATCTTTCCTTTTTTGGGTTTTCCGAAGGCGGACACGTAGGCTGGTCCATGCACTTCGTACATGTAAACTTTGAGTGCGAGAAAAACCAGCAGAACGGCGGGTAGAATTACGGTGTGTATGTGGAGGAAGTTGGTAACTTGTGCAGTGTCGCTGCCTGAGCCTACTAGGACAAACTTGGCTAAGTTGGCTATTGCCGCTGGGAAGAAGTTCACAAAACCGACTGCAACGTCAGTGGCGGATTTCGAGATGACAGTCCAAGGTAGAAGGTAGCCTGTTACTCCGAAGCCGAGAACGGTGACGCCGAGTATAATGCCTGCTAGCCACATCAAAATCCTGTTTTCTTTGTGGGTGCTACCGAAATAGTTGCGTGCGAGATGCAGGAACGCGATAAGTATCATCGCGTAGGCGGTGTAGAGATGCAGGGTTTCAACGAGTTGCCCGAGCGGGACGTTGTTGATGATGAACGTGGTTGATGAGTAGGCTTCGGCAGGGGTAGGAACGTAATAAAGCAGCATGAACATGCCTGTGGCGCCCTGCATCCCGAAGGTTAACGCCATGAGAAGGCCAAGCCAGTAAATCGGGTTCAAAGCGAAGTCTGGAATCGGCTTAAGTGGGGCTTTGGTGAAGCCTAGGCGCACGTCAAACCAATCAACCAATTTGTCATAAACGGTTTTCTTGCTCATATCACTCACCTAACGCGTCATGTGCTGCTTACGACTGTTCCTCCCTGAAGGTCGTACTTTAGCACCAAAGCTGGGTCTGTGGTGCCGGGTGGGCCATGCCCGAAAATGGTGGGTGGTCCCATGCTGACGGCGCTTATGTCGCCTGTTGACTCGTCTAGTTCAAGCTGCACCTGAGGGACGGGCCTTGGTGCTGGACCCCCAATAACTTTGGCGCCATCTACGAAGTCGTATTGGGATCCGTGACAGCAACAGTAACCTTCTGAAAGCGAAGCCTCGTAAGATTTGTTGCACGGGGGCGAACCTTTGGGCGGCACAAACCCGTAGAAGCATCCAAGATGCTGGCATATGTCGCTGAAAGCTACTATGTCCTGGTCTGGTCCGATGCCGCCTTTGGCTTTCACCCCGAGCTTAACCAGCAGGTTCGGAGTGTTAGTCAAGGGGTAGTTGAATGTAACGGGCGTTAGAAGCTGCAGCGAGTTTATGTTTGTAACCTTTATTTTTGGCCATGCAACCTGAGTTGTAGCTTCAGGAATGAAGGTTAAAGCTTTCAGGGAACTAGTCAACGCCAAGATTGTTATGGCACCTCCTCCTGCAGCTGCCAGCTTAAGGAAATCTCGCCTACTCATTGCTAAGGGCCGTGCTGGCTGTTCGGCTAAAACTTCAACAGGCTTTTCCTCCACCGTGGGGGGCGGAGGCGTTGGTTTAGGTTGCTCGCCCAGAGTGCCTATGACTGGGAACCTTTCCAAAGTTTCTTTGGTGTGTGGTGCATCCTTTATCGTCTCAGATAGGTTTTCGTTTTGGGTGTGGATGCCCATGTGGCTGCCTTCAATCCAGAGCTGGCTTTTTGACAGGTCGTAAACCTTACCTTCAAAAACAATGTAAAATGGGTGCCCCTCTTTCCCGTCGAACTCTTCCAGTTCTTTCTGGGTAAAAATTCTCAGTTTATTGTTGTCTTTTTCTTCAGTCATGGATTTGCTTCACCAAAAGTAGCAAAAGTTTGAAGCTTAACTAATCCTATATGAAAGCCAAAATAAAGGTTTCGGAGTGAGCTATGCAGGTTTTTTCCCGTTTTAATCTGCCTCAACGTTACGTGAGCCTTAACGATTCTGCCATCTTAATGAGATACGCCTTGTAAACGCTTTCCTTCACAGGTTCCAAGCTGGAGATGGCATCGTCAACGTACTGGTTTACCTTGTCGGCACAGTAACGTAAGGACCCTGTGTTTTCGAGGCTTTTACGCAGGGTGTCAAGAAATGTTGCCTTTTCCGCGTGACTTTGAGCCTTAACTGAACTTATGGCTTCAAGAAACGCTTCTCGGGCGTCTGGATTCAAGGATTCGTAGAAGTGAATTATAGGAAGGTTTGCTCGAAACTGGTTGATGTCCTGGGGGATGGCGTTTTCAAGTGCGGTTACATCGGAAAGGTCATCCTTTATCTGGTAAGCTAAGCCAAAGTTTTCTCCGAACTGAGCCAACGCGGCAATTTCATCACATGAAGCTTTTGCAGCTATGGCTCCGCATTGAGTTGCGGCTTTGAAGAGCGAGGCGGATTTCCTCTTTATAGTTTCCAAGTAATCGCTCTCCACGGGTCTTTTATGCGAGTTTTCAACGTCCATGTACTCGCCGTCTGAAAGCAGCAGGCAAGTCTGCGACATTATTTCGATTATGGCTTTCCCGTAATCTGCAGTCAGGTTAAGCGAAAGCGACGCCAACGCATCTCCTACTAGAACCGCGTCTCTGACCCCCCATTTTGCGTTAACCGTGGGCGCGTTTCTTCTGAAGACGTCTTGATCTAAAATGTCGTCATGAATAAGAGTGGCGGCATGCAGCAACTCGATGGACAGGGCCAGCTTTTTCACGGGTTCCACATAGCCTCCCACGCTTTGGGCGCTGAGCATAACCAAGATGGGCCTCAGTCGCTTTCCTCTTGTTTGTAAAACATATCTTATTCTTTCAAAAAGTGCAAGGTCAGCTATTTTCGGTAAGCAATCAGAAAGTTCACGGTCAACCAGTCTTCTTGCTTCCTCAAGATAAGCGGCGTAATCGCCCTTATCAAAGACAACTTCAACTTGTTCATTTGGCATGTAGGCAAGCCTTCAAAACGCGTTCTATGAAAATCATCTTTTGACACATTATAAATCTTTCCAATAATCGCCGTTTACATCATCAAGATTAGGAAGTCTCCGATTTTCTGGGTTTCCTCATAGCCAACAAGGCAGGAACATAAACCACAGCCAGAACCAACAGAAGCATCAGCAACTGAAAAGCATCCGCCCCGTAGATTAATCCACTTATTGAATAAGCAGCAATCAAGCCGAAGCTCGTTAGGCTGTGCGCTTTTATCATGTCAAAGTTCGCAGGCGCTAACCTTACAGGGTCTTCAAAGTCGCGTCTCAGAATCCGCACTGATCTGAAGGTAAGCGGCATGGACACCAATGCGAGCAGCGCCAGTAAGGGCATAACGCCTGACAGTGCTCCCAGAACTATTACTGTGTAGGTGCATACCCAACTTGCGATGTAGAGGTTGACGCCGCTTCTCTTTCCATATCTCGCCACTAACGTGAGCTTTCCTGCCAGCCTGTCTTCTTGGTAATCCGGGATTTCGTTTATGGTGATCATCGAGAACAGCATTATCCCCATGGGCAGCGTCGCCACGAACGCTTCAAGGCTTACTGTTTGGGTTTGAACAAAATACGAGCCTAAGCCGATGGTGGTTCCAAAATTTATGAGCTGCCCAATCTCGCCTAAACAGTAATGGGAGAAGTTTATGGGCGGTGCCGTGTAAAAAACAGAGCAGAAAACGCCGAAGAGCCCAAAAAGGAGAACCGGCAAGCCTCTGGCGGCAGTCAGGAACAGCCCTGCGGCTATGGTGATGAAAAAGCACATAGTGAATGCTTTTAACATGGCCGAAGGCTTAATCAGCCCGCTGCTGAGTGTGCCGCTGCCTCCGCTGTACGGGTTTTTTTCTTCGGGCTTCAACTTGTCAACCGCATGCTTATAATCGAAATAATCGTCAGCCATGTTGAGCGCTATATGGTTGACTACAACGCCTACCATGACTATGAGGAAATAGAAAGGGAAAAAACTGCGGTCTACCGCCCAAGCGACTAACGCGCCCACGGTGGCTGGGAAAATGCTTGGAGGTACAAAGTGGTATCTGAGCGCCTTCCACCACACCCATATTCTTGGCGCCTTTGTCTCGGTGATTTCTTCTCCCTCCAGATTTCAAAAAACCGTTATTGCCTATTCTGCTCCACAGCCTCTTTAAACTTTTTTAATTTATTTTAAATCCGCTTTATGGCTTGTTGGAAGTTCCTCTGCACGTTGTTGGTTGCTATCAAATCATCTAAAACCTCTTTGGAAGTTGTTCTTCGGTGTTTTGTAACAATAATTAAATATAAGTTGAAAACAAAAAGAAAGAAAGACTCTAAAATGGTACTGCCTCTTGACTTCTTGGACACGATGGCTTGGGACGTCGCCGCGAGCGGGATTCTCCTAGCTGTTGCCTCCATTGCACTTCCCTATGATTCGGTAACAGGCTTGATTGGAGAGAAGAATAGGCAATTAAGAGTGGGGTTCGCTGTGGCGATAGGCGCCTGCGGACTGTATCTGTTTCTTTCAGGCGTAGCCATCAGTTTCATATGGCCCTTTGCCATCGCCAATGGAGCTTATAACGTGTTGTTCGGCGGAATCGCATCACTAGGCGGCTTAGTTCTGATGGCTGGTGCCCTCGCCTTGTTTCTAAACGTCAATTTGCGTCCCGTCGCTTATTTTGCTGTTGTAGCGGGTGTGTACTCGGTTGTTGATGCCTATGCGATTGCAACCAATGGTCTTACGAGTTCGCCTTTACTTGCCGCGTTGGGATACCTGTCGTTCGCGGCTCCTGCATTCTTATCCGTTCCCGCTGCCCATTCAAAAAGTAAATATTGGCGATGGCTTTTCGCCGTGCTCGCGTTAGTGTTTGCAGCTGCATGGCTGTATCAGGCAGCCAACTTTACGCTGGAGCATCTCCAACCCTCATAATCAATACTCTAAACAGCGATAAGCGCTGCTTTTGAAATGACGCAAAGTCACTAAAAATAACCAATTTGCTTTTCAATAGGAGCATGAGGTTTATGATTAAGGGGAGCTTAAGCGTCTTACTAACAAGTTAAGTTGGCGTCTTTTCTCGACCAAACCTCACTGCGATAACCGCGCCTATCAGAATCCCCACAATTAAAATTGCAAAGCTTATGAGCAGAAGCAGGGAAAGCGGAAAAGTCCCCGAAGCGGCTTGCGGTGAAGGCGAAGCTGATGTTCCATTCTGCGTAGGAAGCACCACAAGGTACCCGTTCATTTGCCTAGATGTGGGTGCGCAGTTAGAACTGCAGGCAAATTCAAACACGCCAGCCGTATTAGCATACAAACTTGAGGGTGGAATGTACGTTATAGACGGGTCCGAAGCGTTACTAGCCGATATGACCACGTTGTTTACGCTGTAACCCGCCATTGAGAAACTATACGCATTCACGTCGGTGTTCCTAACTTCGATGTAAACGAAATCGTTCTGGTTCGCAAATATCATTTCTGGCACATACTTGCTGTAGTTGCTACCAGCATAGTCAGGCTTAATCGCCAAGTAACTGTACATCGTATTAACGTCTGGGTTGTACACGGTGCCCTGAGTCGGCAACACCACAAGTTGACCAACCATTTCAAAATGTCCTGGACCGCACGGCGTAGTACAGAACCACCTGAATACGCCTGCCTTTGATGCGGTAAACGGTTGCGCGGAGGTTGTGAAAGGTGTTATTGAACCGTTCGGCTGGTCCTGTCCCGGGTTAATGGCCACGTTCAGGTCATAAGCTGCAATGGCAAAGCCATGTGACATGTCATCCGTATTCCTCACGCTTACGTTAACAGTGTCGCCCTGATTCACTACGATAACGCCTGGGAAGAACTTGTCGTAACCGTCTCCTGCAAAGTCAGGCAAAACCAGCTGCGTGAAGCTTCGTGTCTGCGGGGACGGATTATAACTGGACACATCGGTGGGGAGCACCACGATTTGCCCGTTCATCTCAGGAAACTTGTCCGCGCTAAAGCTGAATATACCCGCGTTCGACGCCGTGAAAACGGGAACATCAGTGTCAACTGGTTGGATTCCACTGGCGTTTTGGCTTCCAGGCTTAATTGCGACGCTGCTTTGCCCTTCAATGTTTAGCGTGAAGCTTTCGGCTCCAACGTTTCTGACGGTTATGTTAACTTGGTCGCCTTGCTCAACCACGAGCGTCTGAGGATAAAACACGTTGTACCCTGGTCCGCCCAAGTCGTACTCGGTGGCAACGTAAAAGTCTCTTTCGGCGCCCGCGGCTGACGCCACTTCAGTGTGAAATACGGGAAGGAAGCTAATCACGATTAAGATTGCCACTAACGAAAGAACACACGGTTTTCTGTTCATTTTATCGCTCCAAATTCTCATTTTCTTTTTGACGCAGTATCCTCACCCAGCGCTCTTAGGAGTTCAAACAGTTTACCCATACCCGCTGCAACAGCTGGGTCGCTTAGCTCTCGCGTAACCGCTATTACCCCTTTAACTGGCTTTACCTCAGTTTTCAAAGAGCCGACAGCTTTGCTTACAGCATCCAGAACATCAGCGTCAAGTACACTCGCCAGTTTCGTTAAGTTTGGCAGGTTGCCGATGATTGTCAGCATGGCGTCGCTGCTGAGCAGTTTGGCAAGGTTCGCGAAGGCTTTTTCATCGTTAAGTAAGCCAACGATGGGCTCTACGAGTCCACGAGATTCAAGAGCGTTCATCAACCGTATAAGCGATTTGGCGCCGCTAAGCGCTTGCTTCTCAGCCGCCAGTGCCTCCGCCAGTTCGTTGAGGGCGTTAAAATCGACTGTTGAGAGCAGCTTGATGGCAGGTTTGGCGTTTTGGATTATGCTTAGGGCTTCGTCGCTGGAGATAACCGCCATTAACGCAGAAAATGTTGCTTCATCGTTCAGCGCTCCTGTTGCCGCTTCTAGCAATCCTCTTTTTTCAAGGGCAGCCATCAGCTCGAGCATTCTCGGCGAAGGAAACTCCGCAGTGCCCATTTGCTCCTGTCCGCGTTTTCTCCGCCTTGTAGGTGTTTCTGTTGCCATTGCTGACGCCTACCAACTGCCAAAATACTTTTCCAGAACCATGTCTCCAGAAGTCCACATGTAATAATTGGTCAGCAATTCCTTCTTGAAGTGGTTGACAGGTGCTGCAACCGCTTTTGTCAGAGACCCGCCAAACAAGGTGTCATCAGTCACGGCGACGCCGTAGCCTTCAAACGGGTTGTCCGCGATGCACACGATAGTGGGATAAAACTTCTCCACAGGAACATCTGCGCCGAGTCGGTTGGCCAAGTGCTGCGCGGCTATCGCGCCCATCCTCACCGCCAAGAAACCCAGTTTCGGCACGGCTCCCGCGTTGGCGTCTCCCACCGCGTAAACGTTATCGTACTTTATGCTTACCATGTTCATGTCGGTGGGCACGAACCCGCCGTCGTCGGCAAAGTCGCCTGCCGCTTGCTTCAGCACTGGATTTCCAGCGTACGGCGGCTTGTAAATCGACAGGTCAGACTTCAGGGATTTGCCTCCGTCGGAGATGACAGAGTTCTCGGTGTACTCCTTCAACACGAAATTTTCGACCAAGCCGTATCCAAGTTGCCCGTACAGCGTCTTGACGATTTTCCTGTTTGCCACTGAGAGGTCTGAGAGGAATTCTCCAGGCGCGAAAATAGTTATCTTGTTCTTGTCCAGCACGCCGTTCTTCTTGAGCAAGCCGTGCAGCATCAGCGACATCTCGAATATGGGTCCTTCACAGGCTGAGTCCGCTTTGGGATAGTAGTTTTCAGGCATCTTCGGCTTGGGCGTAGAACCCTGGTAGAATATGCCTGAGCCGATGGTTATGTCTCCGCCTTTGAAGTTTGCCAGTTTTTCGCGGAGTTTGAGGACATCAGCGATTTCGCAGACGCTGAACGCGTTTTCGCTTCCCTTAACCCGTTCCTTCGCCAAAAGGGCGCCTAAAGCGATGACTAGGTAATCGTATTTCTCCTTGGCTGTTTCGCCGTTTTTTTCGACCGTTACTGTGTTATCTTTGGGGGTGATTTTTATGACGTTTGCCTGCTCAAACTCTATCCCCTTTCGGGTTAGCGCCTTATTCAAGTCCACGGCTATGTCTTCTGGTTCTCTGACGCCGAGCGCGATGTGAGGTATGCTTGGCCTAAAATGGGTGGCTTGGTTTCTCTCTATCACTTTTATGGTTGCGTTTTTGCCCACTAACCTTTTTAAGGTGTAGGCTGCGGTGAGTCCGCCCAGCCTTCCGCCGAGCACTAAAACTTTTTCGGACATTGTTCAATCCTTCTATTTGTGTAAAATGGAAAACTCTCATAAGGAAAGTGGTGATTAGAGGATATAAGAAATTGTGACTGCGCTCTATCAATCACAACTAGTTCTTTAATGCTATAACTCAGGCTGTCCAAGTGATTACTTGCGATTTTAAATTTGCGTTCATGCGGAAGTGAAATTTTTCAGCTCGCTGATTTTATGTATCTCAATCGAGTTGCTGGCGTGTTTCACCTTGGTTCTGACACCTGAAGTGAACAGAGCAATGTCCGCCTCATCCACAAGCTTCATCGCATGCAACTGGTTTGCAACGGAGGCTATGCGGTCTTTTTCGTTTCGATATTCAATCTGAACAGGATACACGCCGAACACCATTTCTAACTGTTTTTTAACTTTCTTTTTTGGCGTAACCGCTATGATGGGCTGCGCAACCTTAAATCTGGCTATCATTCTGGCTGTGTACCCTGAAATGGTCATGGTGACGATTTTGTCAACCGGCATGTCCTGGGAGATTCTCTGGATAGCTTTGCTTATCGTGTCAGAGATGTTCATGAAGGTCTCATAGTCTTCAACGTGACTTTTCACCGTGTTTTCCGTGGCGTTTGCTATTCTGGACATCATTTTAACAGCTTCCACAGGATACTGCCCCACAGCCGTTTCTCCTGAAAGCATCACCACATCGGTGCCGTCCAGTATCGCGTTTGCCACGTCGCTAACTTCGGCTCTGGTCGGAGCGGGCTGATGAATCATGGACTCAAGCATTTCCGTGGCGGTTACAACCAGCTTGCCCTTTTGGTTGCAGTTCTTAATTATGGATTTCTGGACCAGCGGCACTCTTTCTGGCTCTATCTCAACGCCAAGGTCGCCTCTAGCAACCATTATGCCATCCACCACATTCAAAATTTCCTCAAAGTTTTTCACGCCTTCAAAGTTCTCGATTTTGGCAACTATTCCGCCCTCAAAACTTTTTGTTTGCGCCGTCAGGTTTTCTACGTCTTTAGCGTCTCTTGTGAAAGACAGCGCGACGTACTCGGCATCGAGTTTAGCTGCAAACTTTATGAGGTCTAAATCTTTCTCTGAAAAGGTTGAGACTGAAAGGGGTTTGTTTGGAACGTTAACGCCTTTCCCGTCTTCTATAGCGCCATCGTCCATAAAAAGCAAATTTAGCTTTCTGTCACTCTTCGAAGCTACGCGGGTTTTTATTTTGCCGTTGTCGATGTACACGATGTCGTTAACGTCCATTTTGTCGTAAAAATCATGGTTGAAACAGATTTCTTCGCCGTTGAAGCCCACTTCCAAGGTTTCTCCCTTTTTGACCGCCTTTTTCTGGGTTGCCCTGATCCTGATTTCAGGTCCCTTGATATCAATCATAACGGGGATGTCCGCGATTTCACGTACCCTCTTGATAACTGATTCATATTGAGCAAAGTCTCCATAAGCCGTGTTTATCCTTACGCCGTTCATTCCAGCCTTAAACATCTTGCGTAATGTTTCCTCTGAAAAACTCGAAGGACCAACAGTGCATAAAATCTTGGTTTTTTTAGGCAAATCAACGCCTCATTCATTTAGTAAGCGGAGTTCAGTTTAAGCTTAGCGCTAAACAATTTTGCGCGCGGCTATGCCTTCCGCTTCAATTGTCTTATTGAGTTAACATTCTTTATACTTTTGTGATTGAGGCGCAACAGCCACAAACACACTTAAGCCATAGCCAACACTGTTTACCTGAAGTTTTAAGGAGAGACGTAATCTGGCATCTACCGAGAAAGTTGTTAAAGACCCTACCTGTGGCGTTCCCGTGGACCCTGAAAAAACGCAGTTTAAAGTGGAAAGGTGGGGTAAAGAATACTACTTTTGCAGCCACTACTGCATGCGCAGCTTCTTGGAGGAACCCAGAATCGGTTATTTCTCGATGGAAATTGCAGTGAAAAGCGAGATCCCGACTTACAGCGGTGGCTTAGGTGTTTTAGCTGGCGACACTTTACGGTCAGCTGCTGACTTGAAGGTTCCGATAGCTGCGGTTACGCTTGTAAGCCACAAAGGATATTTGAAGCAGAAAATAACGGCGGAAGGTCAACAGTTAGAGTCTCCTGAGGATTGGGACCCTTCAGCCTTCATGAGTCCGCTGCCGAACAGCGTGGACATTGAAATTGCAGGAAAGAAAGTCAAGGTTAAAGCCTGGATTTACGACCATGCAAGCGTCACAGGCGGAGTGGTTCCAATCATGTTTTTAGACACTGATGTCGCAGAGAATTCGCCTGAGGACAGAGGCATCACCGATTACCTGTACGGCGGAGACGACGAGTACAGGTTGAAGCAGGAGATTGTGCTGGGGATAGGCGGCTACAAAATGCTCCAAGCAATGGATATTAATCTTAAGAAGTTTCACATGAACGAGGGACATTCAAGCCTGCTAACCTTGGAGCTGCTTAAGGAGAAAGAGCTTGATGATGACAAGGTCAAAGACCTGTGCGTTTTCACCACGCATACGCCTGTTGCGGCGGCTTTTGACAGGTTCTCTTATGATCTTGTA
>CAZPND010000021.1:0-23820 GCA_964587975.1 uncultured Candidatus Bathyarchaeia archaeon | reverse complement strand
ACGGCGCGCTTCAACGGCATCGAAAACGGTTTTTATAAACTGGTCTTGATTAGGGCGCACGCTCGCGTAAGGAAAATACTCGGCAACATCTAGTGGCAGCTTAATCATTTTTATCCCATAGTCCTCTTGAAGGGCAGTAAATGTTCACGGGGCACTGCTCGCATAACGGGCGCCTAGCCTTGCAGTACCGCCTTCCGTGTGCAATGAGCAGCACATGAACAGCCAAATAGTCACTCGGGTCATGAAGCGATTGAAGGCTTGTGCGTACCGCCTCGTAATCGCCGTTGGCAGGCGCAAAACCAAGTCGTTTTGACACGCGGTTCACGTGCGTATCCACAGGAACCGTGCTTTGCTTCGCGGAAAAAAGCAAGACTACATCCGCCGTTTTCGGTCCTATCCCGGGAAGCGCCATAAGCGTTTCTCTTGCTTCCTCAAGCGGCAACGCCAATATAGGCTGCAGGGAGCCGTGAAATTTTTCGAGAATTATTCTTGAAACCTGTTTTATCGTTTTGGCTTTGTTCCTGTAGAGACCAGCGGTTTTCAGGGCGTCTTCAATCTGGCTGGTTTCTGCTTTCGCCAACACTTCGGGCTTGATTTCGAAGCTGTTCGAGAGGCGTTCGAAGGCTCTTGCCGTGTTTCTGTCCGCCGTGTTCTGTGAAATAACGGTCACAATCAACGTTTCAAACGGCTTGCGCTTTGATTCGACCCATTTGGGCATTGCAAAGGTTTGGCGCAGTATCTGCAAGACCGTTGCCGCTCGCTTTTCCTCTTTCACGTTGCCGCCTCCTTCCTCTGGAATTGCTAATACTGAATCACGCAGGCTTAAATACCATCGCTATCCAAGTTTTAAAAAGCCAGCCAACATATTTGGAGCCTAATAGCAGTTCATTGCAGAAAAGATAGAAGGGGTCTACACGCAGTTTCGCAAGCTAACCTCGACTTTATGAAGTCTTTTTAAGGGCAATCACTGCATAATCCAGTCAGTCATCAAAATCCGCACGTGAGATAAGCAAAATGGAACGCGCCAAAGTCGTGAAAGAAGAGCTTTGCGAGCAGGACAACAGGTTCCTCGCAGTTTACGTTGAAACCAAAAACTCATGCCTCATCATGCTGAGCGAGAAAGAGGACAAGCTTGGAACCTTAGCCATCGCCGTTCCAAAACCCAAAGACCTGCTGGGTCCAGTTTCCTCTTCGGTGCTGTTAGGCGACAAAAACGCGGTTTCAGCACGCATGTTCGCTGAGTACGTAGCCTCTAAAAAAGGAAAAATCGCCATGGTCTCCGTATATCTGGATAGGCTCAATGAGATGCAGGCGCAAGCGTTTTTCATGCACCTGATCGAGAAGATTCTTCGCGCGGAAACTGGAAAAGAAGCCGCAACAACCTAAGCGCCAACAGCACTTCTCAGTGGATGAACAGATGATAAGCAGGCTGCAACCCGCCGACTTCAAAGCCATCTTGCATGTTGTGAATGATGCCGCTGAGGCTTACAGAGGCGTAATTCCACAGGACAGATGGAAGGAACCTTACATGCCAACGGAAGAACTCAAGGAAGAAATCGAAAGCGGCGTAATATTCTACGGTTGGAAGGAAGACGACGCGTTGGTGGCGGTTATGGGAATCCAACAGGTCAACGATGTTACTTTGATTAGGCATGCTTACGTGCTTACAAGTCGCCAACGCAGGGGGATGGGAGAGAAACTGCTCAGGAACTTGCTAAGCATGGCTCGCACCTCAGAGGTTCTTGTGGGAACTTGGAAAGCCGCCTCCTGGGCTATCCGCTTCTACGAGAAACACGGCTTCCGACTGGTTTCTAACGAAGAGAAGAATAGGCTTCTTCGGAAATACTGGAACATTCCTGAACGACAGGTCGAAACTTCCGTGGTGCTGAAACTCCAAAGGCAAAACTGATTCCCGATTTGGACAAGGCGGTTATTTTTTATACGTAAAGTACTAGAGCTAAGTTTCAGGTGCTTCGGGTGTCAGAGGATAAAACAGGGAAAAATCAGGTTTCGCTGAAAGTGGATGACGTGATGACCGTTGAAGTCATTACCGTAGATGAGAAAGCCACCGTTAAAGACGCAGCTGACATCATGGACAAAAACGAGATAAGTTGCTTGATTGCGGCTAGAAAGGTAAGAGCCATCGGCATAATCACAGAAAGAGACCTCTTGAAACGCGTGATCGTTGAAGCAAAGAACCCTGAAAAAACAAAAGTTAAGGCGGTCATGTCAACCCCTCTGGAAGTGGTTGCTTCAGGCACGGAATTGGAAGACGCTATAAAGATAATGTTTCAGAAGAAAATAAAGAAGATGCCCGTCGTGGACAAGGACAACATAATAGGCTTGGTCAGCCTGACCGACATCGCCCGCTGCCAACCCGCCATAATCAAACTCTTAAAGACGTTCGCCGCAGCCCAAGACACGCCCGAAAGCATGAAAAAAGTCCTGAACTACTACATCGTATAACCCTTTTAAAGTTCAAACGACCAAACCGAAGCTGGAAGTTTAAGAACGCATACGCGTATTATGGATAAGGCAGCGCAAATGAAGCAAACCCTCATGTTAAAAGTCGATGCTCAACAACCAGACATCAAGAAAATCCAAGCAGCAGCAGACATCATCCGAAAAGGCGGATTAGTCGCCTTCCCAACCGAAACAGTTTACGGCTTAGGCGCAGACGCTCTGAACCCTGACGCCGTTTTGAAGCTGTTTGAGGCGAAAAAGCGACCATTAGATAACCCGCCTATCGTTCACGTGGCGAACGCAGATGACGTTTACAGGTTAGCTGAGCAGGTTCCGCCGAAAGCAGACAAGCTGATGAAAACGTTTTGGCCTGGACCCTTAACCCTAGTTTTCAAACGTTCAGCCACCGTTCCAAACGTGACGGTTGCAGGCTTAAGCACCATCGCCGTCAGAATGCCCCTGCACGCCGTTGCTTTAGCGTTGATCAGAGAAAGCCACCGTCCCATCGCGGCTCCAAGCGCCAACCTAGCAGGCAAGCCCAGCCCAACATCTGCCAAACACGTTTTTGACGACCTTAACGGGCGAATCGACGCGATTTTAGACAGCGGTCCCACACGCATCGGCGTGGAGTCCACTGTTCTGGACTTAAGCGTTGAGCCTCCGCTGGTTCTGCGTCCTGGAGGAACACCGCTTGAAGCGTTAAAGCAAGTTTTGGGCGACGTGAAGCTTCACCCGTTTGTGGCTGCCGAAAAAGAGGTGCCCGTTGAAAAGGCGAGGTCGCCTGGTATGAAGCATAAGCATTACGCGCCGAAGGCTCAGGTGATTGTAGTGGAAGGTGCGGTTCCCGCTGTCCGCGCCAAGGTTAAAGAATTAGCGGAATCGTATAGGCTTAAGGGCGTTAAAGTGGGTGTTTTGGCTACTGACGAAACCAAAGCGGCGTACGAAGCGGATGTGGTGAAGTCTTTGGGAAGCCGCTTCAACTTGGCGGTTGTTGCCCAAAACCTGTTCCGTCTGCTGCGTGAATTCGACGCTGAAGGCGTGGACGTGATAATAGCCGAGGGTGTGCCCACCCAGGAGTTGGGCTTGGCTGTTATGAACAGGCTTCGTAAAGCTTCGGGTTATAATATTGTCAAGGCAGCGTAATGCTGAGAAAAATTTATATCGTAGGCTTAATTGTTCCGTTTAGAATTCAACATGTTGTGTAAATGGAAAAATTGGTGAAAATTATGTCTACAGGTGGAGGAAACATTCCAGTTATAGTGCTAAAAGAAGGCACAGGAAGAACAACCGGACGCGAAGCACAAAAAAACAATATAATGGCTGCTAAAATAGTGGCTGAAGCCGTCAAGACCACGCTGGGTCCATGCGGCATGGACAAGATGCTGGTCACCAGCTTCGGCGACGTCGCCATAACGAACGACGGCGCAACCATAATGAAGGAGCTTGACGTGCAGCACCCCGCGGCAAAGATGCTTGTGGAAGTAGCTAAAGCTCAGGACAACGAGGTCGGCGACGGAACAACAACCGCGGTGGTTTTAGCCGGAGAACTGCTTGCACAAGCGGAAGGTCTGCTGGACCAAAACATTCATCCAACCGTTATTATCGAAGGCTACAAGAAAGCCAGCGACAAAGCTCAAGAAGTTTTGGATAAAATCGCCATACCCGTAAACTTCAGTGACGACAAGACTCTGCGGGAAGTCGCCATCACGTCTTTATCCAGCAAAGGCATCAACGTAGCGGAGGACCACTTCTCCAAACTGATTGTTGACGCGGTCAAACAAGTGGCTGAGAAAATCGACGGCAAACTCAAAGCGGACATCGACTTAATTAAAGTCGTTAAGAAGCACGGCAAAAGCTTGGACGAAACAGAACTCGTGAAAGGCATGGTCATCGACAAGGAAGTTGCAAGCTCGCAGATGCCTAAGCTCATCAACGACGCCAAAATCGCGTTGCTGAATGAGAAGCTGGAGATTGAGAAGACAGAGTTTGACGCGAAAATCAACATTGAAAGCCCAGACCAGATTCAGATGTTCTTGGATGAGGAAGAGCGCATGCTCAAAGAAATGGTTGACGCAATATCCAAAGCTGGCGCGAACGTGGTTTTCTGCGAGAAAGGCATAGATGACATGGCACTGCACTTCCTTGCGAAAGCAGGCGTGTTCACAGTAAAAAGCGTAAGCAGCAGCGACATGGAAAAATTAGCCAGAGCCACAGGCGGCGAAATATTAGCCAGCGTCAAAGACTTGACGGCTAAAACTCTTGGAAAAGCCAAGAAGGTTGAAGAAGTCAAAATCGGCGACGACAAACTCATCTACGTGCGCGAATGCAAAAACCCGAAAGCCGTGACAATAGTCATCCGAGGCGCCTCAGCCCAAGTGTTAGATGAGGCTGAACGGTCGCTGCATGACGGTTTGTGCGTGGTCAGAAACGTGGTGGAAGACGGGAAAATCGTGGCTGGCGGCGGCGCACCAGAGGCAGAATTAGCCAAGAACCTGAGAAACTTCGCGGTTAAGGTCGGCGGAAGAGAACAATTAGCTGTTGAAGCCTTCGCAGAGGCTGTTGAGGCGATTCCGTTAACACTAGCTGAAAACGCCGGGTTAGACCCCATCGACATCATGGTAGCCTTAAGAGCTGAACACGAAAAAGCAGATAGCAAATACTTCGGCATCGAAGTCACCACAGGAAAAATCAAGAACATGCTTGACCTGCTGGTTCTGGAACCATTGCGCGTGAAGCAGCAAGTCATCAAATCCGCCACGGAAGCAGCAAACATGATCCTGAAAATCGACGACCTCATCAGCATTAAAGGCGGCGGAAAAGCACCCCCGATGCCCCCTGGTGGCATGGGTGGAATGGGCGGTATGGGTATGGGCGGAATGCCCTACTAACAGCTGCCTCACTTTTCCTTTTTTGTTTTTTCAAGAAACTCATTTCTTGCAGACCCGATGCATTTAGGGACAGCGCTTAATATTTCCAAGGCACATCTTAAGACAGAAGGATGCGTAAAGATGGCTGCCTTGAGCGATAAACAAGTCGCGGAGTATTTTCGCCGCAGCTACCAAGCGGTGGATGGGTTATGGTTTATGAAGGTAGAGGAAAAATACGATTTTGACACTGCCCTGCAGATAGATAAGGAAGTTTGGAAGGTTATGCCCAAGATCCAGGCGCGGATGATTAAATCCATGCTGAAAATAGACACGGGTGAAGCGGCGCTTCGGAAAAGTTTGGAAACGAAGCTGGCGCTGGAAGGCTTCAAGTTTAAGGTGGAGCAAGGCGAGAACTGGTTCAGAATACGAGTCAGCGATTGCCCTTGGCACAACTTGATTGTGAAAAGCGGAAGAGAAAAATTTGCTGGGAAAGTGGGAACAACCATCTGCGGCGTGGAGTATTCTACTTGGGCTTCCGAGTTTGATAAAAATATGCAGTTCAGGCTCAGCGCTCAGAAATGTGAGGGTTCAGAACATTGCATATTAGAGTTTAGAAACAAGCGTTAACGGCAGTAAAAATGTTTAATGCGGCTGTTTAGCTCTGGGTTCAGGCACTAAGTGCTTTTTGAGGTCAGATTCGAAGTTCTCTATGAGACTTTCAAGGCTCGCCAGGATTTCTTTCACTCTCTGCCTTGCGTGTTCCTTGATTTTGAAAGGTCTTCAATGCTGTAAACATGGTAGTATCCACCGCCCTTTGAGAGTTTTAGACTGCTTGTGCACAAGACCCGCGCTTACCAGCTTAGAAAATTATAAAATTAGAATTCTATTCGTTACCTTAGCAAATGATTCTTGGTTGATTCTTAAGGGAACCTCGCTTGCTCAGTATGGTTTATATGTAAATTTTCTTTTACACAACAGAGAGCTGATAAAAGTGTCTGTAACTGAGAAAGACATCCGAAAAGTCCTGCTTAAGCATCCCTGGTTGCCTTACGACTATGCTAAACGCATCGCTGAAGACTTAAAACGTAAAAACACTACTGTGGGTCTCAAAGCCTATAACAGAGAGTACGGAAGGCTTCGAAGGGTTGAAAAGAGAGGCGACAAAAAGGCCCTGTCTGATGTTGCTGGAGTAGTATCCGGAAAATATCTGAAAAAGAAACGTAAAAAGGAAGGATGATTGTCGGAAGAAGGCGCCAGCAAACATTGCTCGGCGCCATGAATTAATTAACGGCGCAAACTTAGAATATGTGAGTGTTTCAATTTCTATTTTTCTTTGGGTTTTGAACCGATTTCGACGCAGAGGATGTTGATTTGATAGTTCTTTTCGCCGACCTGCATTTTCCCTTGACCGTGGTAGCCTCTGCTTCCAGTTTTAAAATCCTTCTTGTTCAGTATAAAATTCTGTTTTTCCCCGTTCAACATGATTGTCGCCATATTCATTTCACTCATTTGAATCACCATTCTCAAAAAGACATCACAACGTCCTTTTCACTCTTTCTATTGTTATGCCGCAAACGGCGCATGCTCTTTCTTAGTCAAGAAACCTTGATAACGCTTTTACGCCAGAAAAACCCAGTGTTAAACAGGGATTGCCAGTAAAGAAGAAGGAACAGTTGAAAAAAATTTGCAATGGTACAATTTTCCACAGAAGAGGGAGGGAGCCAAAGCGTTATGGATAAAATATAAAGGAAAGTTCAACATACTGTTATGTGGTGCTGTTATGAAACGAACAGCATTAGCATCGGCACTCATATTGGCACTATTACTCTCAGCGGTGGCTGGATCACAACAAAACCTGCTGGCAAAAGCAAACTTTTTGTTCCCTCCCTCAAATCCCACAATTACCATGACCTCTCCGACCAACAACAGCACCTACAACGTAAACACTCTTTCCCTAAAAGTAACCTTTACAACGTACAAAACTGGATATGAGACCAACGGCGTATCAAGACTGTTCACCTATGCCTTAGACGGGCAAAACCCAGAAAACATCACCATAACAAATTCAAGCAGCGCTCCACTACCCGCTGGCGCTCCTGTCTTTTTTGAAGGATCAGCAAATCTGACGGAACTGACAGAAGGAATGCATAATCTGACGGTGCATGTGGCATTTGATTACGCTCCAACAAGGTATAACGATTTAATTCACACGGAATCTAAGTCAACCGTGAACTTCAGCATAGACACTGTCCCGCCAGAGGTCGCCATTCTGTCATTAGGGAACAAAACGTACTACACGACTGATATTCCGTTGAATCTCATTGTACACGACGATTCGCAAATAACATACAGCTTGGATAGACAGGAAAACATGACATTTGCTGGAAACACAACGTTAACCAACCTGTCTTATGGAGAGCACAACTTCACGGTTTACGCTGAAGACGTTGCTAGAAACGTTGCTGTCTCAACAGTCAGCTTTAACATTGAGCCTTTCCCAACAACACTGGTTATAGCTTCCCTAATCACAGTGGCTGTTGTCAGCGCGGGTCTACTGGTTTACTTCAAGAAACGCGAACGCTTCACTGACCCGAGCGCTTGAAAGTTATTCTGACTATGGTTGATGTAGTCTGTTTGAGTTAAGGAGCTTATTGCAATGAATGAGGAGGCTAAGTGGAAGAACACAGTTCGCGAACCTTTCGGGAGAGAAAGCTCCTAACTTCTTCATCTTTCATCAAGACATCCATGAGCTGGTCTGCTTTCGCTCTTTCATTCTCCAGTTGCAGGCTACTTTTGCATCCAAAACCATTCCGCAGCCAGGGCTAAACTGGTCTTCAGAAGTAATGTCCTTCGAACACCGCGGGCATTTAGTTAACGTGATCGCAGCCCCTGACCTGTCAATTTTGCCGTATCCGCATATTGCTGTTGTTTTGGTCGTGTTCCCGCCTAATAGATAAATGTGGGGTAGAATTGAAGTTGAATGGGAGTGCGGTCGCCGGGATTTGAACCCGGGATCATTAGCTTGGAAGGCTAATGTCCTAAACCAGACTAGACGACGACCGCTTGACATTAGTTTCATGAAAAAAGCCTATTTTAAGCTTCTCTAGCGCAACTCGCTTAAGGTTTCTTCTGCAAACACGTTTATCCCGAAATACGCGTAAACGGCAACCACAGCCTCCACGATTATGATAATCACCAAGAAAACCGCGAGCATACGCGTCACACCCGCTAACATCTGCGCCATCTGGAAGTCTATGTAACCGCCGTCAACCGTGACAAGCCAGCTCCAGTAGCTCGACTGCTGCGTGGTTATAACTGCGTCCAGGTCCGTGGCGATCCACCAGCACAGAGCCGCCACTATCACGGCGAGGGCAGTGCCGATTATGGTTAGGTTTTTCCAGTCCGAAGCCAAAGATGAAGAACAGGTTACGCGCGTTCCAGAATCGACAGGAGCAAGGTGGTAAATCACCGTTTTCTTGGCTGTTGCGGGAGATATGCCCCAAAGCGAACCCTGCGTGACCGAAATAAACGCAGGCGCTTCTTCTGCTGTTATCTTGCAGTTCTTCTCAAGCAGGTGAGCCTTCAACTCTGAATAAGCTTTTTCGACTTCTAAGCTTACGGTTCGCTCAACCAAAGAAACACCCGCCTCGCATTATGGCTCAACCTGTTATTTTGGTTTTTCATCAGGCTTAAAGAGCTTCTTCTCGTGCCGCCGCTTGGGCTTCAAACCCCTGATGTTCTGCCTTTCAGCCCGCTGGCGCTCCAGATTCTTGATGCGCGCGTAAAGCTGAGACACCTTAGTCTTAGACGGCGGCTTTCGCCGCGAACGAACCCTGACAGGCTTAAACGGCTTGTCAATCCTGTTCTTGGCGCGTTGGCCTTTTTTGAAGGGCACTTGCCGAACCTTCTTGAAAACCACGAAGCCTTCTTTCAGGTTTACTTCCTGCACCTCCCACCCCGCGTCCAACCACGCCCGCGCGTGAGCCGAGGCAGCGGAGTTGCTCCACCACTTTTCATTCCTGTACGCGCTCATCGGAAGATTACTGCCGATTAACCCGTCAATCCGCGCAAAAGACAACTTAACAACACTGGTGAAAGAACCCCTGAACTTCAAGTGACCCGTAAGCCCACCGTACTTTGACCGCGCCCGCGGCGAAACCACCCGCCTCGCACAATTCAGGCACAGCATCGCGGTTGGGTCTCCCGTGGCGACGTCAGGCACCATGCAGTCCCGACAGAACAGCTGCTTGCATCTTTGGCAACGCCGCATGTAAGACACGCGAAGTACCCTTTGGCAGATGCCACATTCATCCTTGACCATTGCAAATGTTCTATTGCAGAACTCGCGATATTAACCTTCACCCTCAACCTTTAACAACTGCAATGGGAACGAGCCTCGCAACCTTCGTGGCAATCCCAACCTCGTCACTGACCTCAGCAACAACATCCACATTCTTGTACGCAGGGTCAGCTTCCTCAGCCAAAACCGAAGCGCTCGCCGCACGCACAACAATCCCCCGTTTCTCCAAAGCGGCTTTTATGTCGCCTCCCCAGTACTTGCGCTTCGCAGCGGACCGACTCATCATCCTGCCCGCCCCGTGCGCCGTAGACCCGAAAGTCAACTCCATAGCCTTGTCGGTGCCAACCAGAACCCAAGAGCTTGTGCCCATGCTGCCGGGAATAAGCACAGGCTGCCCTTCACTGCGGTAATCCGCGGGAACCGCCGCGTGCCCTGCGGGGAAAGCCCGTGTAGCGCCTTTGCGGTGAACCCAAACCTTCTTCTGTCCGCCGTTGACCTTGTGAGTTTCCACTTTGGCGATGTTATGCGCCACGTCGTAAACAAGTTTCAAACCAAACTTCTCCGGGTCTTCACGGTAAACCTGCTGGAAGCTCTGCCGCACCCAATGCATAATCGCTTGCCGGTTCGAAAAAGCGTAGTTAACCGCGCAAGCCATCGCCTGAATATAATCCCCTGCCTCGCTACTGCTACCTGGAGCGCACGCCAATTCGCGGTCAGGCAACTCTATGCCGTACCTGTGCACAGCCCGCTCCATAACCCGCAGGTAATCAGAGCAGACCTGATGCCCAAAGCCCCGTGAGCCGCAGTGAATCATAACCGTAACCTGCCCTTCCTCCTCAATCCCGAAAACCTTGGCTGTTCGCGGATTCAAAATTTTATCCACCTTCTGAACTTCAAGGAAGTGGTTTCCCGAACCCAAAGTTCCTATCTGCGTCAGCCCCCTTTTCTTCGCGGTTGGTGAGACCTTTGTGGGATCAGCGTTTTTCATGCATCCGCCTTCTTCACAGTGCTCCGCATCTTCAGCCCAGCCCAACCCGCGGTCAATAAGCCACTGCACACCCTCAACCACCAAGCGGTCCAAGTCCCCCGCGGACAGAGTGAAGTCTTTTCGGCGGCTCCCGAGACCCGAAGGCACATTAGCGAAAATGGCGTCTGCAAGCTGAGCAAGTTTAGGCCGCACGTCTTTTTCTGAAAGGTTCGTAGTTAAAAGGCGCACGCCGCAGTTGATGTCGTAGCCTACGCCGCCTGGGCTGATTACACCCTCATCATAATCCGTTGCGGCTACACCGCCTATGGGAAAACCGTAGCCTTCATGCCCGTCCGGCAAGGTCACGACGTACTTGTAAATTCCCGGCAAATGCGCCACGTTAGTGCACTGCCAAAGTGTCCTATCGGTCTGCATCTTCTCCAAGAGGCTTTCGTTAGCAAAAACCATGCCTGGAACCCTCATACCTTTATGTTTCGGAATACGCCACATGCAATCGTTTATTTTTTCAAGAGGAATCTGTTCCCGCGCGAATCTGTCTGTGTTCATAAATCTTCCCTTCAAACAGAAAAACGAGGCTGAATATAAAACAGTTTTGAACGCGAATTAGCTTTGACTGTTTCTTCAAACTCGATAAAGCCTCGCACGCTGTTCTCAAGCACGGTTTTCACGTAAATCGGATGCGACCTGAGATATCCAGCAATTTTCTTCGCCACTTTGTCTTCTGAAAGTATTCTCTCCCGTATTTCTTCGACGCTTTGCTTGTTCTTTACTCCTTCTCTCGCGATATCCGCCCACAATCGTATTTGCAGCGCGTAGTCTTGAAGCCGTTTCACAGCGTCAGACGCATTTCCAAAATGACTGAAATACAGCGCTTGAGGATGAAGACCTATGAGCTTGTCTATTGAAGCCAAAGCGATACCAAGACGGAAAGGAGGAGGGGACGTAGGCACAACCACGTCAAACTGGCTGAGGTAAATGCCCACAGCGTCTCCTGAAAACACACCTCTGTTCACGGGTTCGTAATAGCTAAGATGATGCGAAGCATGACCTAAGGTTTCTATGGCTTTCAGCTTTATGTTTCCAGCCTCAAAAGTCACGCCGTCAGCGGCAGCGATTACCCGTTCTTCAGGAACCGGCACGGGCTCGCCGAACATCTCAGCCACCTCTCCAAGGACAGCTCTTGACTGCCGCCAAAGCTTCTTAGGATTAATCAAGTGGGACGCGCCTCTGGGATGAACAATTACCTTAGCGTTCGGCAGCGAACCCAGCAAAGTGCCGGCGCCACCACCATGGTCTATATG
Source organism: uncultured Candidatus Bathyarchaeia archaeon (assembly GCA_964587975.1). Lineage (GTDB taxonomy): Archaea > Thermoproteota > Bathyarchaeia > Bathyarchaeales > Bathycorpusculaceae > SG8-32-3. The sequence goes on along the minus strand of CAZPND010000021.1, from coordinate 11,901 downwards.
CACATGAGAGAGGGCAACGTACGCCACATCCTCCGTTTTCACGTTTAGCTCTTTCAAGCCAGAAAGCAGATTGGGAATCGAAGAAGAAGGGCCAGTTTCCACGATTATGGTTTTATCTCCTTTGAGAACGTAGCTAGCTATTATTTTTTGGATTCCACCGGTTTCGAGGTCTATTAGAAACAGGTTTTTTCCGATTTTTTTTGTGTGCAATGTTCACACCGTACGACGTTAGACAAGAGAAGAGCGTTTTTACTTGCCATAAACGTTTCCTTTCAGAGATTTTCGAAGAACATATAAATTTTACATTAAGAGGAAATGTAGGAAGAGGAGAACAGCAAAAATGAACGCTATCATATTTGGACCTCCAGGCTCTGGAAAGGGCACCTACGCCTCACGACTTCAATCAAGGCTTGGCGTATACGTAATTTCCATGGGCGATATTTTTCGAGAGATGCTGAAAGAAGACACTCCGTTGGGAAGGAAGGTTAAGGGTTACGTGGAAAAGGGGCTGCTTGTCCCCGACGACATCGTGATAGATGTGCTGAAGCAGCGCTTAGCTAAAGTTCCGAAAGATAAAGGCTTCATCTTGGATGGTTACCCACGCACTATTGACCAAGCTAAAGTTCTTGAGGATATTGTCAAGATAGATGTTATCTTGTTGCAGATGGTTCCAGACTGGATCATAATCGAACGGCTATCTTCGCGGAGAATATGCCGTATCTGCGGCACGGTCTACAACGTTCGTTTCTTAAAGCCGAAAGTGGAGGGCGTCTGCGACAAATGCGGAGGACCATTATACCAGCGTTCAGACGACAAGCCAGAGGTCATAAAGAAAAGAATCCAGGTTTACCAGGAACAAACCAGCCCAATCCTGCAGCATTTCAAGGAGAAAAACGTGCCGTTCGTTATTTCCAGCATCACGGCTCTGGAGACAAAACCGGAAACCGTTGTCGAAAAGATGATTGCGGAGTTAAAAAAGCTAAACTTGGCTTAGATGTCCAGAATAAACTCTAATCGAACGTTATCTATGTCCTTGATGATTTCCATTCTGTGGTAGGTAACCGCCTTCACTCCGACTTTTTGCATGTGCTTTTCCGCGTTGAACTTTTCGCCCCACACTGCCGCTTTGACTCTGAAACCTTCAGCGGTTTCGTTTATGCTTGAGATTTCGAATTTTGAGTAAAGCATGTTCTCGGTTTCGAATTTGACTAGGAGGGCTTCAAGCCAACTGTAAAGAAGCGCGTACTCGTCTTCAGCTTCAACCTCAACAGAATCCGCTACGTCAGGGCTGACTTTCTCCGTGTCGGTCATGACTTCAAACATGGCAAGCGCAGCGTTTTCAAACGCCTCCGCCAGAGTCTTGCCGTGTGCCGCTATGTAGACGTCAGCGGTGTGCTCCAGAAACTCGAACTTCCCAGTTTTATCCATGTCAAGCCCACATCAAAGATGAAAGGGAACCCTAAAAACGATTTCGCATTTTCTGATAACTCACGTTGAGCGGGGCATTTTAGAAGGTTTTTTGGATTTTCTGGATTGCCGCGACCGTCAGTTTCGCCGAGTTCTCCATGTCTTTCAAGCTGAGCATGCCCACGGGGCTGTGAATATATCGTGTTGCAATGGAGACGGTGCCGCTTGGAACGCCCTGCCTGGTTAATGACATGCGTGCCGCGTCAGTGGCGCCGGGCAAGCCCGTTTCAAGTTGACAGGGAATATTGCTTTCTTCGGCTGCGTTCAGAAGCAAACGCAAGATTTTCGGGTTGGTGATTAATCCGGAATCGGCGACTGTTAAAACGGGGCCTTTGCCCATTTTCAAGCTGGTGTCAAACTCGCTTACTCCTGGAACGTCGCCGGCGATGGTCACGTCCAAGGCTATGCCGATGTCAGGGTCTACGCCGAAAGTGGCTGTTGCCGCGCCTCGTAGCCCCACTTCTTCTTGCACGGTGCCGACAGCGCAAACGGTGCATTCGATGCTTTCCAGCTGCTTCAGTGTTTCAACCATCACTGCGCAGCCTGCTCGGTCATCGAAGGCTTTCCCAATTACCACGTCCTTGCCGATTTTGGCGTATTTCACGTCGAAGGATATGGGGTCTCCGATTTTCACGCCCATTTTGGCGGCGTCTTTGTTGTTTTCTGCTCCGATGTCTATGAAGAGTTTGTCGTAGGTTACGACTTTTTTGCGTTCGTCTTCTTTTTGTATGTGCGGAGGCTTAGAGCCTACTATGCCCTGCAGCGTGCCTTTTTGGGTGTGTACTAGGACTTTTTGGGCTAGCAGAATGCGGTCGTCGATGCCGCCCATCTTGGCGAACTGCACGAAGCCTTCTTTGGTGACGGTTTTCACCATTAAGCCTACTTCATCCATATGAGCGGCAAGCATAATCTTCGGCTTGGATTTTTTGCCTTTTTTTAGGGCTATGACGTTTTCAAGCCTGTCCACCCCGATCTCATCCGCGTACGGTTTCATCAACTTAATCAGCAGGTTTCGGGCTTCTTCTTCTCTGCCCGTTACGCCGCAGGCGTTCGTAAGTTTTTCCAAATTCTCGTTCAGCGACATTTACACGCCTTCTCTCAGGTTTATGTTAGAACACTGAGAAGTTGTTATTAAATGATTTCGGTGGGCGTTTTCTCAGTTTGAGAAATGGCAATTCTTAAAAGTTTAGCGTGCATAATCAGTAGGAGTGACCTAAATTGGCTCAGCCGCAAATCAAGAAAATCGGAATTTTCAAGTGTGGAAACATCGGGACATCGCCCCTTCTTGAACTTCTATTGGACGAGTTGGCTGACCGTAAAGACATCAAAGTCCGAACGGTGACAACTGGCTCGAAGATGGGTCCTGATGACGTTGAAGAAGCCATGCCAAAAATGTTCGAGTTTAACCCCGACCTTTTGATTGTAATATCTCCTAATACGTCGTTGCCTGGGCCAAGGAAATTTAGAGAGAAAATATCAAGCAGCGGCTTACCCGGTATTGTTATTTCTGATGCGCCTGGGAAAAGGGCAAAGGAAGAGATTGAGCAACAAGGTTTAGGCTATATGATAATTACGGGTGACCCCTTGATTGGGGCGAGAAAGCAGTTTTTAGACCCTATTGAAATGGCAATTTTCAACTCCAACGTCAGCAAAGTGCTTGCCATCACGGGCGTCTACAGGATAGTGCATCAAGAGATTGACAACGTTATCTACGCGATTGAAAACGGGCAAAAACCAGATTTGCCACGGTTAATAGTGGACTTGAAAGTTGTTCGTGACCGATCTGAGTTTAGTAATCCTTATGCAAAAGCAAAAGCGATTGCTGCGTATGGTTTGGCTGAAAAAATCGCTGAAATTAACGTTCAAGCATGCTTCATAGAGAAGGATAGCGAAAAATACATTCCGCTGGTCACGTGTGCCCATGAGATAGCTCAGACAGCGGCTAGACTTGCTGAGGACGCGCGCGAGATCGAAAAAGGTAATGACACGGTTATGAGGAAGCCTCACTCAAAGAGCGGCAAGTTGAAGATTAAAACCAAATTGATGCTTCCGCCCGTTTCTGATGAAGAATTCTATGATGAAAACGTTTCATAAATCCCGTTCTTGTATATACCTTATATATTCACATATAAGGTATTTCGACTAAGTATATATTTTCCTTTTGCCATTAGGGATAAGCAGGGAAAATTAAATGAAAACACTCGAAGTCAAACCATTAGAAAAAAAGAAACTAAACGTCTTAATCATGGAAAAAGAGTACAATGAACCTTTCAACACTGAAACCGCGCCTTCCGCCAATTCAAATCCTCTCAACGCACTTCACAGACCATCAATAGGCTTCTACAAATTCTTGGAGAACGTGGTTGGCAAAGTCAACCTGGATTTCGCAACAGAAGAACTTGGCATGCGCTCTCAAAAAGACTTTTTCGAAGACAACATGTTGGCAGAGGTATTCCGAAAGAGCAACGTTCCATTCTATCCGGTAGACATAGATGAAAACGCCATGACCTATCTTAAAACCTCCATGGATAAAAAAATAGAGCAGCGAGACCAAGTGCTGAAGGCCTTGGATAACATTTCTAAGCAGAAGAATCAAGATTCCACCGAGAGAGATTACCTTGTCGCTTACGGACAGAGCATGCAGCTTGAAATCGAAGAACAGGAAAATGAAGTAAAGTTCCCGATAAGAGAAAGCTGGATTGTCATGGGCATACTGGACCAAGCAAAAGAGATCACCGGCAAAAACGAAATCACCTGCTTGCACATATGCAGCCCCGAACATACGCAGGGAATCAAAGAGCTGTTAGAATCGCTTGACGCTAAAGTGGAAACCGCAAAGCTTTCTAAAAAAGTCATATCAGCTAACGCAGAAATGCCGTCCCCTCACGAGCTAGAAGACTGGTTACAATCCATGCAGGTTCAAGTGAAACCAATCATCGGAAAAGCTTCAGAGAATTCGCCATACCTGCTTTTCTACTTAGACACCGACGTTAAAGCTAGCCCGTTTGACATCTGCATGGCATACGACGTTGGATATGACGCTGTAATTCCTTACGAAAACGTAACTCCTGAGGACGCCAATTTAATCGTTCAGGATGCTTTGCTGTCGCGAGGGCCAAAAGGTGTGAAGCACACAGCCTTTTTGATTGGCGGCAAAAACGCCGAAAGAGCAGAAGATGTCTTCAAAGCCGTAAAAGATGCTATGTTTCCGCCGTTCAAAACAAGCATAGTAGTAGACCCAGCTGGTGCATACACAACAGCCGCCGCTATGGTCGCAAAAGTTGAAAGCGCACTCTTGGCGAGTAAGCTTGGCGACTTGAAAGACAAGACTTGCGCGATTTTAGGCACAGGTGCTGTAGGTCAAATCGCAGCGGTGCTTTTGGCCAAGATGGGATGCAATGTTATGATTGTCAGCCTTAATCCGAAACGAGTTGATGGAAAAGAACATGCAGAAAACATCGGAAGACTTCTAGCCAAGGATCATGGAGTACAAGTGCAAGGTGTCTTTGCGCCTACGCCTGCTTCAAAAATTGAAGTGTTGAAGAAAGCCGATGTGATTATGTGCGCAGGGATCAAAGGCATTCGACTTGTTGATAAAGAAATGCTGAACGAAGTCAAAAACATAAAAGTGCTACTTGACATAAACGCTGTCCCACCGTTCGGTGTAGAAGGAATCGAGCTTAACGATGACATGAGAGAAATGATGCCGGGCATCTTCACCATCGGAGCACTCACCGTGGGCAGCCTGAAGCACAAAGTGGAAAAGGAAATTCTAAAAGAGGCACGAAGCAACGGAAAAGAAGTATACAACTACAACATAGCCTTCCCAATGGCGCGGACACTGCTACAGAAGAGCCTGTTCCCAAAAGTGACGTTGACTCTAAGCTATTCGCCTTCCAAAAACTCTAAGCAGTAAACTTGAACGCACGGTTTACTGCAATCTCCGCTATATTTGCTGCACAGTCAGCAATCCTTTTTATATTATCTCTTATTGAGCAGATACCACAAACTAGTTCAGCGTTTTTGTGTTTGCCCGTGAAGGATTTTACGGCTATTTCTTGGTCAAACTTTTCAATTCGCTGCTGATATTTCATTATTTCAACGGAAAACGGAATGTCTTTTGAGAAGAAGGCATTAACTGACTTGACGTATAAATCAACAGCTTCGGTTCCTGCTGTAACCATAAGTTCCAACACATCATCAGGAATTTTCTGTTGGCTCCCATCCAGCATTATTATGTGCCGCGCTATGTCCGCAGTGTAGTCTGCAGCATGCTCAATCCTGTAAACAAGAGTTTGATGATCCATACAGTCCAAAGGGTCAATGCGAAGCTCATTTGCCAAGGCCGCGTCCTGAGCAGCATTGCGAAGTAAACGGAGAATGAAAAAGGAAAAGTGATCTACATCATCATCAAGAGAAAAAACAGACTTCGCCAACGCCACATCATTATTCTTTAAAGCAGTGAAAACATCTTCACACATGGAATAAGAAATTAAATGCATCCGTTGTATTGCCTGCTCAATTGAGGCCTGTGACTCATCTGTCAAAGTTTGAAGGTACACGCCTTTCGAGTCAGACTCCATAACTCTCATGTAAAGCCTTCCAGCGGTGTTCCGAATGGCTTTTCTTTGGGGAATGGAAAAAATCTTTTCTGAGATAAGCGTAACGCCGGAGTAGCCGTTTAGGAAAGCGCCTATGATCTTTTGAGTAATCAATGAATCCTCCTCATCCTGACCAATGCGGAGGGTGATCTCCTTGGATTTTGCTTTCTTCTTGGCGCTTGGATAAACAACCAAGGAACGATCACGTTGAATGGCATAAGAAACAACATCGCCTTTTTTTAGTTCGTTTAGCTGCATCCAGTTCTTCGGAAGAGAAATAACCATTGATGACCTGCCTAACGACATGATTCTGCGTTCCATAAGTTTTCCCTCTAATACTTACAAACATTAATCAATTAATACGCCACTATTTGAATATATACCAAGAACTACACAAAACCTATGGATAACTGTGTTCAACCGCGGCAACAAAAAACGTTGGAGAAGGGTCTGCATTTAACGCCTTATAACGAAAATGCTTTAGACATTCTGGGAAACCGTAACACTTCTTTTCCGACGCGAAAGCTTCTTCAGCAACTTAAACGCGAACGCCCCTTCATCCAAGGTCTGAGTACGCAAATAGCCAGCCTTTTCCGCGCTTGAAAACAGTTCGTCACCTTTTTCGGTGCGAATAATAGTGAAAGTCCAGCCATCCAGCCCAAGACCGCCTACGGAAATGTCAGCCAATTCAGAGCTGAAATCATCGCAGTAGCTGCAGCTTTTTCGAGCGTACTGTTTTATGTCTGCAAGAGGAATTTCAGTAACCCCTGAGTCGGTGGTGACCAGCATTTTCCCTTTGATGTTTATTTTTCTTATGTCGGCGGGTTCGATGCCTAATTTTCCGTGAATATGATCTTCCATTAATCCTTCATAAGTGAAGGATTCTGAACACATAAGCCCGATCAAAAATTTCACGGGTCCAGTTTGCCTTTTCAAACCGGCCATCTGCATTCTCCGGACAGCGTGAATTTGACAAGGCGTTCCCACAAATGCGACATTAGCTTTTTTCTGCTTAAGCATCTCAGAAAGGGCTAGAACGTTTGATGAACACGTATATTTTGTTCCCGCTGCTTCGATGATCTCCTCTGCGGTTGTGGCTAACATGGGAGCGGGACGGAAGGGTTTTTCTTTGTCCATTCCCGCAACAATGGCGCCGTCAATTAACCCGTTTTTCAAAGCAAACAACAAGAGCGCAGTAGCTGCACCTCCGTCCTGCTGAGCCTTCAAAATTTTGTCGTCTGTTGCTTGAGATATAGCTATTCTGCGGTGAATTCCAAACTCTTCTTCAGGTTTCCGTTCTCTGCCAAAAACAAATTTCTCTACATCGCCCATAGTCCACTCGTACCTCGGACAAACTCGGGCGCAGATTCCACAGACTTTGCATTCCTTCACTAAACTCGGGGTTTCTTTTTCCAGGTCTAAACAAGCAAAAGGGCAAGCAACCACGCATGTGCCGCAACTTACGCATTTTCCAGTTTCAACAACCTCGGTCAGCAAGGAATCTTCAAAGCTAATTTTGTTGGGGCTCATGCCAATAGCATAAGTATATATCAATATATAAGCTATAAGTCGCCTCACCAGAAAAAGAGGCGCCAGCAAAAGCGCAGGTTCTACGCTACGCGGCACAACCAAGAAGCGCGGCGATTCTTTTTGAGGCTTCAATTACCCGCTCTTTCGGCTGAGTCAAAGAAAACCGCACGTAGTTTTCACCATGCTCCCCGAAGCCCACGCCAGGAGTCACCACCACACCCGCGCTAAGCAGCTTAGCCGCAAACTCAATTGAGCTGGAGCCGCAGTTCAGCCAAACATAAAACGTGGCTTTCGGTTTCTCACACATGAAACCAAGCTTGCACAAGCGGTCAACCAGCACATCACGCCTTTCAGCGTAAATCCGGTTGTTTTCCTTAAGAAAATCTGGCGGTTCAGCGCTCTTGTAGCTGGCTAACGCTTTCGCCGCCACGTTTTGGATGTAAACAGGCGGTCCCGAGTCGATTTGCGACTTAACCTTGGCAAGCCCGCTGATAAGCTGCTTGTTGCCCACGGCGAAGGCTATGCGGTCGCCCGTCATGTTAAAAGTCTTCGAGAGCGAGTGAAACTCTATTGCCACGTCTTTGGCGCCGTCGATTTCGAGTATGCTGGGCGCCTTGTACCCGTCGAAGCTTATTTCCGAATACGCGTTGTCGTAGCAGAGGATGATGTTGTTTTCCCGCGCAAACTCCACCGCGTGCTTCAGAAACTTCTTATCCACCGTGGCGCTGGTCGGGTTGTTCGGGTAGTTCAGAAACATCATCTTGACTTTTTCAGGGTTTAAAGTGTCAAAGTCGGGTTTGAACCCGTTTTCCTTAAGCAGCGGCATCGGAACGGGAATGCCGTCATTCAGTATGGTGCTGCCGTTGTTGTAAACGGGATAGCTTGGGTCGGGCACAAGCACGCAGTCGCCCGCGTTCACGAACGCCCGTGCGATGTTCGCTAAGCCTTCCTTCGAGCCTAAAAGCGCGATAACCTCGTCTTGGCTGAGGTCGACGCGGAACCGTTTCTTGCACCACGATGCCACGGCTTGCCTGAAATCGGGTTCGCCTTGGCTGAGGGAGTAATTGTGATTTTTCAGGTTTGCCGCTTCCTCTTTAAGCGCGTCTATCACCACGGGTGGCGGTGGAAGGTCAGGATCACCTATGCTAAGGGAAATCAGGTCGACTCCTTGCGCTTTTTTTTCTTTCATGGTCTTCTCTATTTCGGCGAAAAGGTACGGCGGAAGCCTCTTTACTCTGTCAGCAACTTCAAAGTCCATTTTGGTTTCACACACTCTTCTTTAGAACAGGGTTCCTTCAAAAACTTTCTCTGCAGGTCCGTTCAGAAGCAGGCGTTCGCCGTATTCAACTTCCAGGTCGCCGCCTAACAGGTGAACACGGACTTTATCTCCGAGCTTTTTGAGCAGGTTTCCAGCCACAACTGTGGCGCAGGCGCCTGTTCCGCAAGCTAAGGTTTCTCCGCAGCCTCGCTCCCACACCCGCACTTTCACCTCGTTCTCACCCAATACCTGTGCGAACTCGACGTTCGTTCTCTTCGGGAAAACGCGGTAATTCTCAATTTTCGGGCCTATATGCTGCACTGGAAAATCGTCTACGGCGTCCACGAATATGACGCAGTGGGGGTTTCCAACCGAAAGGCACGTGACCTTGTATTTTTCTCCGTTGACCTGCAGGTCTATGTTTACGGCGGTGCCTTCGCCCAGCATCGGAATCTTGCCGCGTTCCAGCACTGGCACGCCCATGTCAACCATAACCGCCTGGACCAAGCTGTTTTCAACCGTTAACCAAGCCCTTTTATTCCCAGCCAGCGTCTCCACAACCAACTCGCTCTTCCGCGCAATATCGTTTTCGTAGCAGTACTTGGCGAAGCAGCGGATGCCGTTGCCGCACATCTCGGCTTCGCTTCCGTCAGCGTTGAAAATCCGCATCTTCACATCCGCCACAGCAGATTGTGACACGAAGAGAATGCCGTCGGCGCCTACTGAGAACCGCCTTCTGCAAAGCTTCAGCGCCAACTCAGATGCTTCTGCGTCGCTTACGCTTGCGTCTCGGTTGTCGATTACGACGTAGTCGTTGCCTAACCCGTGCATCTTCCAAAACTTCATCGTCAACCCTCTGCCATTCGCTGCCCAGCCATCAAATCGTTCAGCATCTCTCGTGTCCTGATTAGAGTGTACTTGCCGTTTTTCACCAGAACTTCCGCTGCTCTGGGTCGGGCGTTGTACTGTGAACTCATGGAGTAACCGTACGCTCCAGCGTTTAGAATCGCCAGCAAGTCGCCTTCCTGAATCCGTGGCAGCCACCTGTCCTTAGCCAGCACGTCGCCAGACTCGCAGATTGGCCCAACGACGTCGTATGTTTCTTCATTTGGGGAGCCCACCCTATTCGCTACGAGAACGTGGTGGTAGGAGCCGTACATGGTTGGCCTTACCAGCGTGTTAAACCCCGCGTCTACTCCGACGAACTTCTTGAAAGGCGACGCTTTCACCGTGTTCACAGTGGTTAATAGTATGCTTGCGTCGCAGACCAGGTAGCGCCCAGGCTCCACACAGAAGAATGGCGCGCCAAGGCCGTACTCGGCGACCTTGCGTTTGAAAAGGGACAGCACTTCCTCCGAGAAACGAGCCAAGTCTAACTCTTGTTCTTCTGGTGTGTAGGGCACTCCGAGTCCGCCGCCCATGTCCACAAACTCGAAGTTTACTCCGATTTCGTCGTGAGCCTTTTTGGCTACGCTAAGCAGCTTGTCAAGCGCCAGCAGAAACGGTTCAACGTTGAGAACGCCTGAGCCCACGTGCATGTGGATGCCGAAGCGTTCCACACCCGCGTTTTTCGCTGCGGCGTAAGCCTTTAACGCGTTGGTTTCCCATAGTCCAAATTTCGTGTTTTTGCCCGCGGTGATGCAGTGGTCATGGTGTCCGGCGCCTATTTCGGGGTTAACCCTGACCGACAGGATGTTGGGCACCGCGATTTTCAGCAGCCTGTCTAGCTGTGATAGGGAGTCCACGTTCACGGTTACGTTTGAGTCTGCAAGGAACTTCAGCTCGTCGTTTCTGACGCTGGTTCCCGTGAACAAGATGCGCTCTGCTGGAAAACCCGTGGCTAACGCCATGGACACTTCACCTGGGCTGACCGCGTCTAAATGTGCGCCTTCGGTTTCCAAGATTTTCAGCACCGACAAATTCGAATTCGCCTTCGCAGCGTAGTAAACGCGGATTTTTTGGTAGTTGCGGGTCAACGCGTTGTGGAGGCGCTCGTAGTTTTCTCTGATTCGGCTTTCGCTTACCACGTACAATGGGGTGTCGAATTGCTCCGCTAATTCTGCGGTGGAAACGCCGTCTAAGTAAAGCGTTCCGTTTCTGTTTGCTAAGGGCTTCTGAAGTTGTTTCATCATAACGGTCACCTCTTTAAAGCGGATTAGTGCAACGGTTTAGGCGATACCTTGCTTTACCATGAGTTCAGCGCTGAGGATGCCTGCGCCTGCGGCTCCGCGGATGGTGTTGTGCCCTAGACACAGGTACTTCATGGTCATTATCGGGTCTTTTCGGATTCTGCCGACCACGACGCTCATGCCTTTGCCCGCATTCCTGTCGTATCGGGGTTGCGGCCTGTTCGGCTCCTTCCGTACCACGATTGGGTTTTCTGGAGCGGAGGGGAGCTTCAGTTTTTGCGGTTCGCCCTTGAACTGGCTGAAAGCCGCTTCGATTTCCTTCACCGAGGGCTCGCTGTCCAGTTTCACGAACACGGATTCTAAGTGTCCGTCGCTGACGTTGACTCTGTGGCAGCTTGAGCTGAGAACGAAATCTGCGGGGCATATCCTGTTGCCGTCGAATGCACCCAGTATCTTCAGGGGTTCGCACTCCATTTTCTCCTCTTCCTTCGAGATATACGGCACAACGTTGTCAATGATGTCCAATGAGGGAACGCCTGGGTATCCCGCGCCGCTCAGCGCCTGCATGGTTGAAACCATAACCTGCCCGAGACCGAACTGCATGAGTGGCTTCAGCGTCATCGCCAGCTGAATGGTGCTACAGTTGGGGTCGGTGGAGATAAAGCCCTTCCAGCCTCTCAGCCTCTTCTGGACGGAAATGAGAGCTGCATGGTCAGGGTTTACCTCAGGTATTATGAGTGGAACGTCGTTATCCATGCGGTGCGCGCTTGCCTTGCTGAAGACCGGGTATAACGCGGCGAACTCCGCTTCAACGGGTCCTGCGAGGTCGCCTGGTAAAGCTGAGAAGACAAAGTCTACGTTGCCTGCCTTTTCCACGGATTCCATGTCGGCGTGGGCTACGGGCATTTCAGCGATT
>CAZPND010000020.1:0-24282 GCA_964587975.1 uncultured Candidatus Bathyarchaeia archaeon | reverse complement strand
TGCACGTCAAGCAGATGTCCTAACCGAGCTAGACTACCGGCCCTTCTGTTTCTAAAAATATGATTTGATTCTTTAAGTTTACGGTCACGTATTTTTGCTGTATGCACTTGACACCTATTTGACCAGGATTAGCGTTGAGATTTTAAAGTTTTCAGAGCGTTCAAATCATCATCTACACTGATAGTCAGATCGTAACTTCCGGTTTTCATTTATCCCTTTGTAATGGCGGCATTGTACAGCTAACTTCGCTCTTCTTTTTAAGAAATAGCGGATTACATTACCCATATTTCCAAACGATATATAGGATGGCTGAGACCTCAAACTCTTGGAACGCCTAAGAATTGAAAAACATTAAGTACTTGACGCAGTAACGGGTTATTGGTGAGGAATCAATGAAGACTAAGTGCCCTAGGTGTGGCAGTGAAACTCTGGATCTTGGGATTTCGAACATGGATGTCAAAAACAAAAAGATGAAGGTCAATTGTAGAATGTGTCCTAAGTGCAAACTGATATTTTGTGAGAGCGCTTAGATGAAGAATAGTAGTCCAGATGACTACCAGCGTGATTAAAACTATGTTTATTCGATTATTTTGTTGCTTCCCAATATAGGAATTGCATTCAAGGCTGCAACGGAGACATTTCAGAGTTTAGGAGATGAGAAAGTGACGCCTGCAGTTTTTGGAGATTAGATTGAAGGGGAACTGCAAGCACTGCTTCCTTCCGTCACTGAGTTATGTTATCGTGTTTAGTTCGATTTAAGAATATGTCATGACTCGAAGCTCAATACTTAAAGCAGCACAACGTAATACAGAACAGTTTGAGAAGGAGAAAGGAGGAGGCAACATACTCAGAATCCGAGTGATTCCAGGCCTGTCACTTTTTCTGATGGGCTCCATGGATTGGCTAACAACAATCATCGGAATAGTCTACTTTGGAGCAGTTGAAGGCAACCCATTCCTGACAAACGTGGTCAGTTCAAGCTTGCCTGCATTTACCGCCATAAAACTCTCCACAACCATAATCATAGCCTTTCTGTTCCACAAGACAGATAAAATGCTGCTGAAAACACAAGACAAAACCACCCGTTCATTCCGATACGCACGCTTAATGCTCAGAAGCACTTACATCATTGCAACAGCATTGCTTCTATTTGCAGTTTTGAATAACCTCCTCGTCGTTGCCCAAGTGCTTTAACGTGGAAAACCAAACACTTTAATTTTTGACAGTGCATTCTTGCTCAACCTAAACGACGGCTGATAAAGTTGCAGGATAACTTCAAACCCCTAATCGTCTGGCTCATTCTCAACGGAAAAGCAGAAAAAGCCCTTGAACGCCTCGCCAAAAACTACAAAACAAGCACGCCGAGACTGAAAGTAGGCTTGCCTAAAGGTCGCAGGGCAACAGCTTTTGGCTGTTACACGCCCAAAGACGCTACGATATCAGTTCTCAACAGCGACGTGCTGAGAAACCCCTTCGTTATCCTACATGAATTCTATCATCATCTTCGCACGTCGGTTGACAAAAAGCACAAAGGCACAGAAAAAAACGCTGACAAATTCGCCATCGATTTCATTAAAGCGTACGAGGCTGCGGGTACTTCAGCAAAGTAACCTGCCTGCTTATTCTTCAGTTACCTGAAAAGGCACTCTTTCTCCTTTGGAGTCGTAAACCGCAACGTTCTGTGCACTGGAAAAGGGATAACCAACTATCATAAGTACACGCCCGAAAAAGTGGTTAAGATCAACATGGGAAGGGTTTATGTTTCCTGAAGGGTGAGAATGCACCGTGCCAACCACGGAAAAATCCATGGGCAACATGTGAAACGGCAAGTTAGCGAAGCCATACCCGTAAACGGCTAAGGGAGGAACAACAAGGTCCGACACGTGAATCTCGTTCTTGCTTTTTTTGCCGCGGAGAAGCAGAAAGGTCTCCTTCGGGTAAAGCCGTTTTGCTCCTTCAAAAATCGACTCTAGTAACTCAGCACTCATCGAAACGCTCAGGCTTTTTCCCATATAAACGCCCATGGCTTGGCGGTTAATTACCTTTTCTGAGTGAATAAGCGGTTCTGGAACGGAAAACAGAAATAAACAGGGAACGCAATTAGAACAGAAAGAGCCGGGATGGCAGAGTGGATAACGCGCGGGCCTTGAGAGCCCGTGGATCTTACGGTCCGCATGGGTTCGAATCCCATTCCCGGCGCTCCATTTCCCAATATTAACAACGGCAAAAACGCTTTATGCATGCAGCGCGCTATAGGTAGGCAGGGTTGTTCTTGGCGAAAGTATTAATCAAAAAGTTAACGAAGCGCTTCGGCGATGTAGTGGCTGCAAACAAAGTAGATTTGGAGGTGAAGGATAAAGAGTTCGTTGTTCTTCTGGGACCGTCAGGCTGTGGAAAGACAACAATTCTTCGGTGCATTGCAGGACTGGAGAAACCTAATGAAGGAGAAATATACATTGGAGACCGCCTAGTCAACGAACTTGAACCCAAAGAAAGAGACATAGCCATGGTTTTTCAGACCTACGCGCTTTACCCTCACATGACAGTCTTCCAAAACCTCGCTTTCCCCTTGGAGAACGCCAACGTTCCAAAAGCACAGATAAAGGAAAAAGTTGAGGCAACCGCAAAGTTGTTACAAATAGGAGCACTGCTTGACAGGCGGCCTAAGCAGCTGAGCGGAGGGCAACGGCAAAGAGTTGCCTTAGGCCGGGCAATGGTGAGAGAACCACATGTGTTCCTTATGGATGAGCCTTTAAGCAATTTGGACGCGAAATTACGCGTGTACATGCGGGCTGAACTCAAGAAGCTGCAAAAAGAGCTTGAAGTAACCACTATTTACGTCACTCACGATCAAGTTGAAGCCATGACCATGGGCGACCGAGTAGCCATACTCAATCAAGGTGTTCTTCAACAATTCGGAAAAGCGAGCACCATCTATTTCCACCCTGTAAACGTTTTTGTGGCTGGTTTCATCGGCACGCCTCCCACGAACTTCTTTGACTGCACCCTAATCAAAGAAGGCACCTACGTTTTCGACGCTGGTCCATTCAAGTATCCTGTTCCTGAACTGTTGCTTGAAAAAGCCAAGGACTGGCCTTCTTCTTTGGTTCTCGGCGTCAGACCTCAAGATGTAATGGTTCACGCCAAAGCACAGGCATTAACCCTAAAGAAAGAGGCGGCTGAAACAGCCAAAAAAGGCAAAGCACCGCGGCTCTTAATCAATGCTACCTTGGAGATAGATGAGCCTTTAGGAGACCGTCAAGTGCTGGACTTAAAGGTTGGAGATTACCTGGTTAAGGCACTGGTGTTACCTGATTTCAAGGCTGAGATAGGCGACGAACTGTGGATAGATTTTCCAGGCGACAAGATCTACGTGTTTGACAAGAAAACGGGGCAGACTCTGCTTTAATCAGATTTTCAGCCTTTAACTGCTCCTGCTGTTAAGCCTCTGACATAGTATCTCTGGAGCGCTACGTAGATGGCTATGGGCAGTATCATGACTAAAATGGAACCCGCCGTTAAAAGGCTGTAATTCGCAAAGTATCTTCCAACAAGAAGAGGAATTACCTGAGGCGCAAGAGCCAAACGCGGGTCAGTGATTATGGTGAGCGCGAAGAAAAAGTCGTTCCAGACGAACACGAATTGCAACGCTATCAAGGAAGCTAACGCAGGCAAGGTTATTGGAAGAACGATCTTGCGGAAAATTTTGAAGTAGGATGCGCCGTCCACTCGGGCGGCTTCTTCAATCTCGATTGGTAGGGTTGCAAAGAAATTTCTTAGAAAAAGCACTTGCCAAGGAAGCCCAAAAGCCGTATGCAGTAGTATTAAACCTATGTAGTTGTTGAGCAAATGCAGATTGTTGAAAAGGGTGTAAATCGGGATAATTACTGCCTGTTGCGGGATGGTCTGTAAAAGAACCAGAATAAAGAACAGAAGGTCTTTTGTTCGAGACCTAAACCGCGCGAATGAGTATGCTGCAAGAGCAGAAACTATGATGGGCAGGAAAGTTGCTGGAATAGTTACAAGCAGAGAATTGAACATGGCGTTACCGAGCGGATAGCCTGAGCTTTGACCAGCCCACGCATCAGCAAAATTGCTAAGATCCAGATGAAAAGGTTGAAGGTTCCACCAGCCGAACTGCACTTCACTATAGGGCCGTATGGAAGCGATAAAAACGCCTAGAAAGGGTATTAGCCAAATAGTCGCTATAACCCATGCAACTACATGCACGAGCACGGTGAACGGCGTTATTTTAGGTTTCTCTCTAGGCAGCTTGATTTTTCTGAAGCGTGACAAGAGATGTGTCTTTACTTTTTTAAAGAAATCAGTGATCTGCGCTTTCAAGGCTTCGACATCCTAGTAACCATGTATGCGGCAAAACCGATGGTCATTAGAGTCAAGATTACAGCTATGGCGGAACCCGCGGCGTAATTTCCTCCAAAAAATGCAACATTGTACATTTCGTAGGCTAAAACATCGCTGGTGCCTCCAGGTCCGCCTCTAGTCACAACGTACACTATGTCGAAAATCTTAAGTTCCCATAGAACAGTCATGGTAACTACAACTATAGATGTGGAGCGTAGCATGGGCACAGTTATGCGCCAGAAAGTTTTCCACCGTGAAGCTCCATCTATCTCGGCTGCTTCATATAATTCCACGGGAATGCCTTGGAGACCGGCGGAATACACGATCATTCCGAACCCTGTCCATATCCAGATAGAACCTAATATGATGCTCAGCAACGCGGTATCTGCAAATGCGTACCAAGTTCTAGTGAGACCGCCCAGACCTATAAGACTGAGAAATGCGTTTGCTATCCCCGCGTCTTTGTCGTAGATAAAACGGAATAGCACACCGCCCACGACCAATGGAATGACGACTCCTAAAAACACGATGGATTTTATGATCGTTCCGCCCTTCACGTCTCTCAGTAGAACGGCGAGAAACATGCCGGACAAAACGACCACAGGAAGGTGGATGGCAATCCATATGAAATTGTTGATTAACCCGCCCAAAGGAGGTGTTCCCTGAAGAAGGTTAGGAACATTTATGAGAGGATACACTCCGCGAAACATAACAAAATCGTAATTTCCCAATCCAACGAAGTTTCCTGTGCTGTTAGAAAAAAAACTCGTGTAAATAGTAGCAACGATCGGATAAAACACAAATATCATTAGGAAAATAAATGCGGGAATCAAAAAGAGGCGAGAAACAGTGAAAAAACGACGTAAAAAAAAGAAAGGATTTTTGTTTTTATTTTTCATCATCAGCGCCCTTTCGGGTAGTTTTTGCTACGGACCTTGTTGTTGTATTGCAGCGGTTTGAAGCGCTTCTAACACGTTGTTCATGGTTGAAGTGCTTGGACTTGTCCACAAAAGTTTCAGCTGGTCCCAGAATGTTTGTTGCCACTGACCACCTATCGTGTCATCTAAGTCTGGAACGATTGTTATGCCTTGTTGTCCCATGAAGTCAACGACTTTTTTGTCAATTGTTGTGTAGGCGGAAGACGGAACGTTAACGTTAGTTGCCAAGAAGCCACCTTGGCCAACCATGATTTCCTGAGCGTCAGCTCCTGCCAAGTACTGGACAAGTTGCTTTGCTTCATTAAGGTGGGGTGCATCTTTTGTTATGACAGCGTAATCAACTGACCCTGACACTCCATTTGTTCCTGGAAATGGGAAGAAATCGAGGTCATTCACATCTTGTATTTCAGGCAACGTTGTAATGAAACTGCCCTGCCAATAGATACCGTATTTACCGTCCCAAAGTTTCGCAAGCTGAGCTTCCCAATCAGCAGGTGTGCTGAAGTAACCAGCTTCAAGCAAATCTGTCAGGTTGCCGAATACATTTTCGACTTGTGGATCTGTCCAGTTGCGAGCGCTAGGACCTTTTTCCAAGTCCAGTTGTAGTTGATAGCCTCCGAGACCTATTATGAAGCCTTCTGCGGTATCAGAGAGGGGCCAACCCACTGTGTCGCCGCTAGCTATGGCTTGTTCAACACCGGGCACTGCTTTGATTGCTGGAAGAAGGGTGTTTTTGAATTCGTCATATGTCGTTGGAACGGTTAGACCATTGTCTTGGAAGAATGAGTCTCTGAACCAGAAGCCTGGTTTGCCAGACAGCTTGAAAGGCGCCGCCCACAGATTGCCGCTTTCATCTTTCACTGGATTGATTATGTTCGCCGGAAAATCTGACTCTGTGACTACATCATTCACTGTAGTTAAGTACGGAGAATTGTCTGAAATCCAGTATGGCCAAGGTGCTATTATGACATCGACGTCGTACGGTGGATTAGCCAGCTGCTGTGGCACGCTTACCAAGAGGTTTTCGGTGGTTTGTCCATAGTATGTAACGTTTATTCCTGTGTTTTGCGTGAAGTTGCCTAAAGCTTGCTCGAAATTGTATTGCTCGGTTCCAGTCCATAAAGCATATACAGTGAGGGTTGGCTTTGGTTGTGTCGAACCGTAGTAGAAGTAAACGAGGACACCTGCAACTATGATTATTATGATGAGCACTATAGCTGCGATTGTTTTAGAAATTCCAGAAAGTTTTTTAGACATTTTTCTTTAGCCTCGTTACTTTTTATATATGAAGTCTTTTTAAATTTATGTGTCTAACACAATGCGGCAACAGTCCGTTCTGAAAAAATCAGTTTTTCACGCTATTTTTTCTAAAAAATGCATAATTCGCCAAGTAAAAATCGCAATTTTCACTTGAAATTCACCGTGTGCAGATTATGGAATGAATTGAAGTTGGTTTACCACAGGGGTTATGAGATTGAACACGATTTGCGGATACACGCCTAAAATGATTATTGCGGCTACGAGGATGAAGATGGGAATAAGCAGTCTTTTCGGTTCTTTTATTCTGCCTTCGTCTTTGGGGTTTCTAGCGTACATGTAATTCACCAACCTAAACAAGTATGCTGCTTGAAGAACGCTTGTCAGAACACCTATGACCGCCAACCAGCTCAAGTTCGCTTGTATGGCTGCGGTGAAAACTAAGTATTTAGCCATGAATCCGCCGAAAGGCGGGACTCCCGCAAAAGAAAGCCCTGCTATCACCAAAGCTAAACTAACAAAGGGCATCTTCTTGCCTAATCCAGAGAAGTCTTCAAAGGTTCTGAAGCCATGATGGTTAATGACGCCGATTGCCATGAAAGAAAGGGCGGTGGTGATTCCGCCCATTAAGAAGAAGTAGAGGTTCCCAGTCAATCCTAGCGCTGTTACGCTGGTTATGCCTACCAAATTGTAGCCAACATCCGCCACACAAATGTTCGCTATCAAACGCTTCACGTTGCTCTGGATTAACGCGAACAAGTTGCCCACAATCATGGTTAGCGCAGCCATAACCGCCAACATGAACGTCCAGTTCAGCACGCCCGGAGGTGTGAGGATGAACAATAGAACGCGTATGAGAACGTAGTAACTTCCTTGGTCTATCAAAGCGGAAAGAAAAGCTGCTGAGGAAGAAGGCGCTGCAGTGTAGGCGTCGGGCAGCCAGAAGTGGAAGGGCACGATTGCCGCTTCAATGGCATAGCCTGTGGCTATTAAAATAAACGCTATCACAAGCAGAGTTTTGTCCGTTAAAGCCGTCAAAGCTTGTCTTACAACCCAGAAATTGAGGCTGCCGGTTAATCCGTAAACTATCGAGAGCCCGAAGACGATGAAGGCTGAGGCGATGATTATCATGACCAGGTATTTCAGCGTTGAATTCAGGGACACAGGGTCTTTCTTGTAAATCATTAGAAAACTGGAGCCGGCGGCTGCCGCTTCCCAAAAAATGAAAAGCGTGAGGAGGTCGCCTGAAAATACGGCGCCAATCAAAGCTGCGGTAAGTATGATCATGATTGCAAAGTATCTTTCTGAGGGTCTCTTGCTTGGGTCCATGTAGAAAACGCTGTAAAAGAGGACGACTGCGCTGACGGCGATGAACATTATGGCCATGTAAATTGAAATTCCGTCTATCATAAAAGAGCTGGAAAAGTCGGCTAGCGGCGTACCCGTTAATGTGATGTTTAGAAACGGCAACGCTGTTCCCTCGGGGGCTAAACTGTAATATTGTGATGCCAAGTTAGCCACAGCAGCACCCGACACTAGGAAAACTGCGGAGAACCATATCAAAGTCAAAGCGGTTCTATGCTGGGTTTTGCGTATAGCCTTGAAAACTGGAAGAGTCAAGAGAGCGAAGATAACCAAACTGATTATAGGTAAAACAACGTCAACAATCCCAACCATGTGCGAGTCATGCCTCAAATGAACTGTACTGTTTGAATCAGGTGTACAAAGAAAGTTGGCCAGATGCCGAGAACAATCACAAGAATCACCAAGATAGCCATCGCCGCTTTCATGTAGTTGGGAGCATCCACAATCTTCTTTTTAACTTCGCTTTTTGCTTGTCCAAAGAAAATGTGGGACAGGTATCTTAGGGAGTAGGCAAGCGAAATTACCGTGGCTACTAGCATGAGGGCAGTTGGCAGAAGTAAGAAATTGTCAGTGGTTATGACTTCAAAGGCACCTACGAATATCAGGACTTCGCTTATGAAGCACGCGAAAGGAGGTGTCCCCCCTATGCTCAACGCAGCTGTGGTTGAGGCAACGGCTGTGAAAGGCATCTCCCCGGCAAGACCGCCCATTTCGCGGATGTCTCTGACGTCCGTTTGATGCATGATAGCGCCTGCAGAAAGGAAGAGAAGCCCTTTGCTTACGGCGTGGTTCACGAGGTGAAGAACTGTTCCGGTTATTGCGGCGGTGATGGTCAATGTCCCAACGATGGGTGAAGAGGGAAAGAGCGACAGCCCGAACATAACGTAGCCCATGTGGGCAATGCTGGAGTAAGCGATTATTCTTTTTATGTCAGTTTCAACCAGCGCGATAAGTGAACCGAAAAACGCTGAAATCACGCCGAAAATGGTCAAGCCATGCAGAAAATCAATCCCGAAAGTGGTTCCCGCAACCGCCGGGAAAACTGTTCCCAGCGACAATCGCAGAATAGCATAAGCGCCGGCGCTGATTATGACTCCGCTTAGAAGCGCTGACATGGGCGACGGAGCCTCGGAGTGAGCGTCAGGCAGCCACATGTGAACTGGAACCACCGCCATCTTCACCGCGAAGCCCGCAGTCAGGGACAACAGTATCCACCGCACGATGTCAGGGCTAATCGTCAGTAACGTGGCCTGCGCTTGAAACATGTCGGTGGTGCCTGTAACCATGTAAATCGCGCCTATGCCCAAGAGCACGAAAACGGCGCCTGCATGCGTGAAGATGAAGAATTTGAACGCGGCGCGGTACGGGTCTCTGTATCCCCATCCGCCGATGATGAAGTACGCGGGAACAAGCATGAGTTCCCAGCAGAAATAGAAGAGCAGAAGGTTAGAGGTTATGAATACGCCTACGAGGCCTATAGAAAGCAGCGTTAAAAGAGAGTAGTAAACCGCTAAATTCTTCTTTTCTTTCATGTAGTCGACGGAGAAGAGCGCTGCCACTATGATGAGCACCGTGGTGATGATTGCTAGTGATGCGCTTATGCCGTCTGCAAAGAGCGTAAATTCGGATTGTAATATCGGAATCCATTCGTAGCGTTCTATGTACTCGTGGGTTGAGCTGTTGAGGATGGTGGGTACAGTAGTGAAAAGCAGTATCATGTTAACCAGCGCGATTAACGCAACTAAAATTGCGGCTGCTCGCGGAGATTTCTTTCCTGTGAAGTAGACAAATGGAACGCCCAAGGCGGGCAGAACAAAAACTAACAAGAGAGAAGGAAACATGTCATATCCCTACCGTGAGTATTATCAGTATCAGAATCAGTATGAACCCAAGTAAGGCAGCGGCTATGTAATGCTGCAGAGAGGACGAAGGCACCTTCTTCATATGTTCTGCACCGCGCATTGTTCGATGCGCTATTACGCTTAACAGGTCATCCGCTAAAACGTCAAGGTACTTCTGAACGTTGTGCGCCACTTTGACCATTGAGTTAGCTATGGCTTGAGGCAGACGCCCCGAGAAAAAGCCCTCAAAACTTCGGAGATGACCTGCAAAGTTCACTATCCCTTGGGCAGGTTTTCCTACGCCACCCATTACAGTTTCGTTCGCGCGTCGGACTCCATCTGAGATAGTTATTATGCCTTTGCCTGTTATCCTCTCGTAAACATCATCGAAAAAGTAACCGTGCTTCAAAACGGTTTTCAAAGGATTAGGGCTACTTCTGATTCTCATCATGACTTGAGATTGTTTGTAGTAAGTTAGATATATAATTAAGCCAGCCGGAACCAAAATGGCGAAGAAAATCGGCGTTTCTAAGCTGAAAAACGCGCCCAGCAGACTCACTTCTGCTTCAGCATGCATGAAGCTGCCCAGCACAGGTCCAGCAAAACCCCAAGCCACACACAAG
The DNA here is from genome assembly GCA_964587975.1 of uncultured Candidatus Bathyarchaeia archaeon. Lineage (GTDB taxonomy): Archaea > Thermoproteota > Bathyarchaeia > Bathyarchaeales > Bathycorpusculaceae > SG8-32-3. The sequence continues at coordinate 13,893 of CAZPND010000020.1, read as the reverse complement.
ACGGCAAGAATCGCAGCTGGGTACAGCATCAGTTTTGGCGCCTCATGTGGATAAAGCTCCTCTAAATGTTCTGACTCTTTGCCCATGAACGTGAGCGTTAAGAAACGGAGGCTGTAAGCGAAGGTGAGGGCTGTAGTAAAGTAAATCAAGATCACTTGCCAGAGGTTGCCCGTTTCCGTTAGGCTTGTGATTATGAGACCTTTGCTGAAGAAAGCGGCGAATGGAGGTAACCCGCTGGTGGTTAAGATCATTATGATGCTTAATGCAAACGTTATAGGCATGGCTTTTTTCAGGCCTCCCATCAACCTCATGTCGCGAGTTCCCAGAGCGTGGATGATGCCGCCTGCCAACAAGAAGCCCAATCCTTCGAAGAAGGCGTGGCTAACCATGTGGAACAAGCTAGCGAACCAGCCTAAGGAAGCAGCTCCAGCCGCAGTGATGGAGCCTAGCGCCGCCATCATGAAGCCCAGTTGGCTGATTGTCGAGTACGCGAGCACTCCTTTGATGTCTGGAGTATAAAACGCCATGGTCGCGCCTACGAAAGCGGTCAAGACTCCAATCCAAGCTATTGAGGGTAACCATAGCGGTATTGTAACGGCTAAAGGACCCAGTATGAGGATTAAACGTGCAATCAGGTAGACGCCAGCCTTGACCATGGTTGCCGCGTGCAATAGGGCGCTGACGGAAGTTGGAGCTTCCATGGCGCTGTACAGCCATGTATGTAGAGGAAGCTGAGCGGACTTGGCTATAGCACCGCCCAACGTTAGAAAAGCTATCGCGGCCAGAATTTCCGGCCGTATTGATGCGATGTTTTGGATTGTGTAACTGAAAGAAAACGAACCTAAACTCGCGTAAAGCAGCCCTATGGCGCCTAGCAGGCTTGCGTCGCCTATGCGGGTCATCAGGAAGACTTTGGCGCCTGCGCGGACGGATTCGGGGCGTTTGTACCAGAAGGAGATTAGCGAGTAGGAGCAGAGCCCCACCATCTCCCAGAAGATGAACATTTGAAGGAAGTTGTCCGCGATGACAAGGCCTATCATTGAGCCGATGAAGAGTAGCAGGAAAAAGTAGTAGCGTGTTAAGCCTTCTTCTCCCTTCATGTAGCCCAGAGAGTATATGGCTATTATCAGGCCGAAGAAGGCGACTAGAACGGTGAATAGGACGCTGAGCGAGTCGATGAAGACGCCGGCGGTTATGCTTGGTGAAATCCAAGCGGTGGTGGATATTAATGGTCCTTCAGTTCCAGAAAAAACGTCTGGCACGAGTGAAAACGCCAAGGCTGCTGTGGCCAGGCTGATTATGACAACAAAGTAGTTTCTTGCTTTTCCGCTGAACCGACCAATTAAAGGCACAAATAAGCTTGAAATCAGGGGAAGTATCCAAACTAGCCAAGATGAAACGTCAGATAACACTAAGCTTCAACCTCATTTTCTTCCTTCGTATTTTCCATTTTCACCAAGTCGCCGATGTCGCTTGTTCCATATTTTTTGTGTACAATAACTAGCAACGCCAAGATTACGCCGCTCACGCAGGTGTCTGTGGAGAAAGCCAAAATCAAGAAGGCTTCACCTAAACCCTTACCTAGAGACGGCACCAGCATCACGAAATTCAGCGTGGCAGCCGTTGCGATTAATTCAACGGAAATAAACACTTTTAACAGGTCGCGTTTGGTTAACAAACCGTAAATGCCGATGGACATCAAAATCAATGACAGGATGATGTAGTCCATCAGTTTTCACCTTTCCTTTTCTCATGCAAAACTATGGCTATCCCTAAGGCCACTGTCATTATGACGAAGCCTTGCAGAACAACGTCCACAGCTCTTAAGTCCCAAAGGGCTTCTCCGAATGAGATTCCGGAAAGAAGGCCTGTTGGAGTGGAGATTGAGAGGAATATTGCGGGCAATGATAAGAGCACTCCAATCGCTATCATTGAGAGTAGGGTTTTCTGGGAGGTTTTTTGGGGTGGTTCGCTCAGCATTTCGCCTGACAGGAAGAGGACAGCTAATGTTCCCGCGCCCACTGCGAATTGGAAGATGGCAACGAAAAGAGCGTCGCTAAAAGCGTACAGAAGTGAAGTTAGGAAAAATGTGCCTGCTAAGGCGACAACAGCATAAACGGCTTCATCGAGGAAAATGGCTAAACAAGCGGATATTACGAGTCCTGCGGCTAGAATTTCCACAATCATTGTTGTTCACCGTTTTCTTTTTGAGCTTTCTCTTCGGGTTTTATGACCAGTGACGATTTATCGGTTGTAGCTAACTCAAAAATCTTTGTGCTTTGTATGGCGTTTCTCGGGCAGCTTTCGGCGCATTGATAGCAGAAGATGCACTGGTCAAGGTGGAATAGAGGTCTACGTTTTCCGTTAATCTCAACCATTTCAATGGCACTCGCAGGGCAGTCTCTGGAGCATAAGCCGCAGCTGATGCACAGGTTAATATCGTAGACTTGTTTACCGCGGAATCCTTCGGGAACCTCGGCTTTCACAAACGGATACTGGCAGGTAGCTGGTTTCTTGAAAAGGTTAGACAACAGCGCTTTCACCATGGGCGATATAGATGATTTCTTTTTCTTTCCCATAGTCACATCACCAAAGGATACACCCAAGTAGCCACCGCAACTGTTAGTGTAAGCGACAGTACGGAGAGAGGCAGCAGCACCTTCCAGTTAGCCGTTAACACTTGGTCAATACGCAATCTTGCGAATAGGCATGTCAAATATTCAGTGACGACAACGACGGCTAATAGTTTAAGCACGAACCATAAGAAGTACCAGAACGCTGGGAAACCAAAAAAGACGGGTCCATAGGGTCCGCCTAGAAACAGTTCAACAACAAGCGCGGCTCCAAAAACAATCTGCATATCGCGGGTAAGACGCAGAAAAGCCAGTTTGCCACCGCAAAACTCGGTTTCTAATCCGCCTACCACTTCGCTTTCTGCGTGGGGAATGTCAAACGGGTCCTTCTCCAACTCCGCTTGAAGAGTTACAATAAACAACACGAATGCCCAAGGCGCCAAAATGATGAAAGGAAGATACTGACTTGCGGCTATTGATGCAATAGTCAGGCTTCCAGCCAAAAAGGCCGGAGCAAGCGCAAGAATAACCAGAGGAATGTCGTAGCCTAGAAACTGCGTTAGAAGCCTTGAGGCGCCAATGTCACTGTAGGGGTTTGCTGAAGCCCATCCGGAAAGAAACAGGAAAAAGTTAGCTATGGTTATTAATGCCATAATGAAAATGAGGTCTCCAGCGAAACTTGAATTGGGAATGATGGCTGCGCCGTCAATTGGTAAAAAAGATATGGCAAAAACAATTATCGAGAAAGAAATTATTGGTGCAATCCTAAAAATTGTCTTTTTTGCTCCTCCTGGAACGATGTCTTCTTTTGTGAGCAGTTTGACGACGTCAGCGAAGGGTTGAAGAATTCCTCCGGGACCCGTAAACGTGGGTCCCATGCGGTTCTGCATTCTAGCTTCGATTTTTCTCTCCACCCAATCGCAGAACATTGTGAAGAAAAACAGGAACGTGAATCCTGGAAAGACAAGCACTCGGAAAACAAAATACAAGTCAAAGAGCATTTGCTTCGTCCTACCTGTCAGTGCACGAGAAGCAGGGGTCTAAGCTAACGAAGTTCGGGGGTACATCCGCGATGTTGCTTCCGATTGCGGTTGCTAGGAAGGCGGGTATGTTGGCGAATGTAGGTGTGCGTACTTTGACACGTTCAGGATACGCGGTTCCGTTGCTTTTGAGGTAGTAGAAAAGTTCGCCTCGCGGGGCTTCAACGCGGTTCACGGTTTCTCCAGCTGGCACGACCCTTGGAACTCTGACCCTGAAAGGACCAGTAGGTAGATTGTCTAAAGCGTACTCGATTATGTTGATTGATTCTTCAACTTTGTCCATGCGAACATTCATCCGAGCCCATGCGTCACCCTCATTGTAGGTTATTAGTTTAAAGGGAATTTCCCCGTATGCTTCGTAGGGCTCATCCTTTCGCACGTCGATATCTACGGCAGAGCCTCTTGCGGTTGGTCCGACAATGCATAATTTCAGAGCGTCTTCTCTCTTTAGCGTGCCCACGTTTTTCATGCGCATCTTTATCGACGGCTCGTCCTCGTAAACTTTTTTGTAGAAAGGTAGTCTCTTTCTCAGGCTAGTTAGCATGCCTTTGATTTTGGGGATGTCCGCTTCGTTAATGTCGCGTCTCACGCCGCCTACTGTCATGCCTGACGAGATAACTCTGTTACCAGATATGATTTCAGTTATGTCCATTATGGGTTCGCGGTCACGCCAGAAATACTGGAACAAGGTCTCAAAGCCAATCTCAAGTCCCGCGTGTCCTAACGTAAGCAGGTGACTGTGCAGTCTGTTAAGCTCTAAGAGTATGGTTCTTATGTACTTGGCTCTAGGGGGCACCTCGGTTTCCAGAATTTTCTCGACCGCTTCAACGAAGCACGTAGCGTGGCACGCGTTACATATACCGCAGATACGCTCAACTAGGTAAACGTCCTGCAGGTAAGTTCGTGATTCAGCCGCCTTTTCGATGCCTCTATGCACGTAGCCGATGCGTGGCTGAACGTCCTTCACGATTTCGCCTTCAACTTTGAGCGCGAATTTTTCAGGTTCCAACAGCGCGGGATGCTGAGGATCTATGATTATCTTTACAATATCTTCGTTACCCGGGGACGCAGGTTCGCTAGGCGGCGTCGGTTTAAATTGGAGGTTGTCAAGTTTCGCGTCTTTTCGTAAAGGAAAAACGCCGTCTGGCCAGTTGTCAGGTAAAACCAATCTGCCAGGACTTGGATGCCCCTCAAAAACCACGCCCACTAGGTCGGTGACTTCCATCTCGTCAAAAGCCGCTCCGGGCATTAGGTCGCTTATTGTTTTGAGCCGAGGCTCTTCTTGTGGAACTTCTACTTTTATGGTGATTATCCCGGCTGTGGAGGTTCGGATGTGGTAGAAGACGCCTAGGGTTGCGCCAAGGTCAATTCCAGTTATGGCGATTACAGCGGTTTTTTCGTCCGCCTCCAGCAACGCTTTGAGAACGTCGCGGTATGTCGTAGCGTCAGCTATAACCGCTACTTTTCCAAGTTGCTGAGGCTGAACTTGGACGGATGTATCTTTAAACTTTGCCTGTAAGACACTTAATATGTCGGTTTCTTTTTGGCTCATTTTTTCTTCTCCTTTTTCGCTGGTTTTTCGGGTTTCAATGAGTTGAGGAGTTTCACAACGCCGTCGATTATGGCTTCTGGTTTAGGTGGACACCCAGGAATGTAAGCGTTAACTGGGATTACTTTATCCACGCCGTTAAGCACGTTATAGTTTCCTTTGAAGACTCCGCCTGAACATGCACAGGCGCCGATGGCTACTACGAATTTTGGTTCGGGCATTTGGTCATAGATGCGTTTCAATCGTTCGGCACATTGTTGTGTGACGGAACCCGTAACTAACAGGACATCGGCGTGTCTGGGTGAAGGCTCAAGTTTTATGCCGAAGCGTTCCACGTCGAACCGTGGGGTGAGAAGCGCAACGACTTCGATGTCGCAGCCGTTGCAGGCGCCAGAGTTGAAATGGAGAACCCACGGAGACTTAAGCCGCGCCCACATCGCAAGTTTACTCATCGGTCTTTGCCTCCTTCAATAAGAACCAGACTCGCCGCCAACATTACAAAAAGATACAGAATCAGAAGCGTCACGTTGACTCCTTCCGCAGAAAGCGCGGCGAAAGCAAGGAGCAAAACTGAGGAATCAAAAATCGCGAAGTATATGAGGTACTTGTACATTGATACGTTGATTTTCAGCCTTTGAATGGGTGCTTTTTCCCCGCAAGCATATTCTGACCGTTCAGCTTCACTTTGATCATGCTTGGGTGCAGCGCGGCGACCGAGCACGTAGATGAATGAGGCAGCAGCCAAGATTAACAGGAAAGCTATTAGGGGCTCAAAAAGCAAAAGCCTTGCCTCCATGGGTGACCGCGTTATTAGTCATCAATTCTCCCTTCAATCGTTTCGTATAATTAGCACACTTGCCATCTGTGCCTTTTTTGCATATGTTATAACAATGTGGTTTTTCATGAACATATTTAAGCATATCGCCATTTGCACTAGTCATATGCCTAGTACTGCTTAAAACTAAGCGCAATTTATCTAAAAGAAGGCTCGCCTCGGCGTTGGAATTAACGGAATCTTTTTGCAAGTTTCTTGTCGTAACCATAGGACTCCGAGCTATCCTTTATGGGACGCAACACAGATTTAAATCTTAACCAAAGAATCCAACATAAATCATGGTCTTACTGCCTAAAATGAGGACAAAAGAGAGAGGTAACCGCCAAGATTTATTCTGTTTCTGCCGACCCATGCCATCTTCTTTCCAAGTACAGAATTAAGCTGAAAAGACCACGGCTGAAGATAACCAGAATAAGTAAGGAAAATTCTTCATATGATCTGGTGACCACGGTCTTGATGATCTCCGCACCTATAAAAAATTCTAAACTGAGGGTTAAATACCCTGAGAGAAAACGGGTAACGCACGAAGGCTTGTACGGGTCTTTCAGCTTGCATTGCAGAAACCGAATCGTAACAAGTACCGCACCAAAAATTATCACCCCCCCGCCGATGAGGTAGATAACATTCGTGGCTATGTTGAGCAAAGTGTCAATTACAGCTTCCATACCTGGGATAAACGCTTCACTTATCGGCGTTAAGATAGCACCTAAAACTGCAAGAACCGCTATTACCACTATCAGCGTGAGGGTTAAGGGGTCCATCCTTTTTGTCGGTGTCTGCACAGTGCACTCTGACATGTGTAAGGCAACCTTATTATGCCCTTATGGGCGGAATAACTTATAATATTATTGTTTTTCACGCAGCTCGCATAAGATTCCATTGATAATTGTAAGCCAAGCGGTATGCGAAATCAATATTATTTCGTCATCGTATGCATCAGATCGGTTTTAGTGACAACCCCCAAAAGTTTTTTGGGACTCGCCCGGTCAAAAACTAGAACACGACCTGTTTCGTTTTCGCTCATTCGCTTAAAAGCGTCCAGCGCGGTCTCATCAGGAAACGCTGCCACAAGCTTCCGCCGCATTATTTGGCTGACAAGCGTTTCGTCGCGCTTCTTTTTCGCGACACTTGCAGCTTCTTCCAAGGTAACCCACCCAACAGGGTCACCTTCCTCGTTTACTACTGGATAGCCGATGTGATGGTGGATGGCTACAAAATCTAGGAAACGGGTAACCGTCATATCCTGGGGCACGGTTCTAATGTTTTTGGCCATTATCTCTTCAATCTTAATGTGGGCTAACGCGTCTGTTTCCCTGAGTAGCAGAACCGGAAGATAACCGTAAACCTTTTCCAGTTGCTTGGCTTCCTTAAGGGCTTCGGTTCTCTTTTGCATAGCCGCTACTACTATGCGTTCAAAGACCTTTGGCTCCTGCTCTATAACCCATGTGTTGATGATTCCGTTTTCAACGGCTTTGTAAACGAAGTCTTCTCCAGCCTTGGTTCGGATGATAACGGTTGACCAGTCCTGCAGTGGATAGGCGCTTCCAACAGATATGTCTGCCAGCTCAGAGGTGAAATCTGTGCATGTACGGCAACTAGGCATAATATGTTTTTCAACCTTGGCCAACGGAATTTGCACGACGCCATTTTCTGTTTGAACTTCAAAATTTGAAGATAGATGCATTCCTTTGATCTCAGAGGGTTTGACCTTGTATTCCTCTTGTATGTACTTCAGCAGGGAACTGAGTGAAAACGTTCCGAAACAGAAAAGGCCAATGGTTATTTTCAAGTTGCCAATAATTTTGTGTTGCCAAGCCTCCATTTTGCGGAGAGCTAGCACGTGACAGGGTACTCCTACGAAAGCGATATCTGTTTTTCCATGTCCGTAAACCGCGCTGCCGTAAGCTTTTGCGACGGAGGAGGGAAAGAACTTGCTTCCTACCGCTGACAGTATATCATCTGGAACTAAGGCTACCGCGGGTTTAGGTTTAGCAGGGTTCTCAGGTTCAGCCTCTGAAACTATGGCGCTGTCGAAAAACTTGGTTTCGATGCCGTATTTCAGGAGGGCAGTTACGACAGCACCGCCGTGGCTTTGCTCTCTTAATGCAGGGTCTACTGATTGCGCAAGCACGATTTTTCTGTAATAGCCTAACGCCTCGTTTTTGATTGGTGCGTCTGCCACGAAGCTTAAGCTTCTTAACAAGAGGGCTTCAGAATGCGGGCATATTTCGTAGCAGATTGGACATATATCCATGTCTTTTGAGCAATCGTGTAAACGGTGTACTTTTTCACCTTTTATTTGCAGTGCACTAGTTGGGCAGGCGGCTTCACATGCTCCGCATAAGGTGCAAAATCCAGAGTTGATAATTCTTTTCTCCAGAACATTGTACGCTATAAGCGAATTGCCGTTTGTGACCACAAGCACCCACATAAAATTATGAGTTTTAAGATGCTTAAAAAGTTAGTCACTGAACGCTGTTTAAAGAGTAAGGCTGAAGTTTTTGCAGACTTGTAAGCCGCTTACTTGTGGATTAATTTACCCGTTAGGCCATTGAATTTTAAAGTCTTCTCTTTGCCTGTTTGAACCTTCCTGAAAAGCACTTTAAAAATGGGAACGTAAATTACCACGCGCTCGTTTACCTCGAAAAGCTCGTTGTCTATCCAGCTTGCGTCTGTTGGCCGTTTGAAAATTCGCGTTCGAAGGATACTTAAGCCGAACTCGCGGGGGATTTCTTTTTTGCATGACTTGGCCAGCACTTCTTCGGGGTTACTTTCTGAGGGAGATAAAGGTAACTCATCGAGCGATATGGGTTGTCCGGAGCTGTCGAAGACAAGGGAGGCTTTGACTTCTTTCTTTACGTGTTCTTGGCTGGGAAGTTCGATTCCCCTGTACACTTGTCCATAAGAACCAGTAACCTGTTTGGGTTTGAGCCTGTCGATGCCTATGAGCACTTCAGAAACGTCATCTGCAACCTTAATTGTGGAGACCCGCTTTCGGTAGTAGTCAACCGTGTACTTGCCGCTGACCACTATGTACGGTTTATAGTACTTGCTGATTGAAACTATGCTTACTTCTTCTGGCTTGGTTTTTAGAAAACCGTATTTGGCAAAGAGTTTGCCTTTGAGGGTTTCCGCCGCAATTTTTATAACTGCAGGGTCAATCAAGGTGGAATAAACAACCGTTTTTTGGTCGGCTATTCTCTCTTCAAATGGCTGTTTTGGCTCAACTGTAATTACTATTTTCTCGTCACAAATGGTTTCGGTCAATGGCAAGCACTATGCTAGTGCTTCCTTCAAATCTTTAATATCAATTATGAATTTGGAAACTGAATCTGAACTTAACATGATTTAGCGGTTGTTTTGAACGTAAAGTGTTAATATTTATCGTGGATTCATAAGATACTTATTAATTCAATTCAATTAATTATCAAAATTCAGACTTGAAATTAAGAAACGCTTAACTGTTGAAAAGGCAATTAAGTAATAAAAAGAAAGGAGATAACTTCGGCTATGGGACTATTCCACAAATCAAAGAAAGAAGACGAGAAAACACCAGTGCTTCCTTCAGAAAGTAAAAAGGGGATGGATAAAACCTATTTGAAAGCCATGCCTCTCCGTGACTTATCGGATTTAGATACTATCAAAAACGAAGTTAAAAACGGGAACATAGTCATTCTCCGCATAACTCCGCTCGCAAGCAAAAACATTGAAGATGTGAAACGCGCAGTGAACGAGCTTTACGAGTTCGCTGAAGCCATCGGCGGAGACATCGCCCGCTTAGGTGAAGAACGAGTGGTCATCTGCCCTCAGAACATTAGGATATGGCGAGAAAAAAGGCAGGTTTCAAAGCCTCTGCCTACAGCAGCCTAAAAGTTTCTAAGATTGCTGGAACCACAGTGGGTATGCCGGCTTTGTGGTCGAGGAAGCTTGCAATATTATTGATTTTGCTTTTTTCGCCGTGGCACACGAAGATTCTTTCAGGCTTAGGTTTAAGATGAGTTAAATAGTTGATTAGTTGCCGTCTATCAGAGTGACCTGAAAAGCCTTCAATGGATTCCACTTGCATCTGAACTTGCACAACCCCCATTTTACCTTCGTTATCCATCATTGTGACTTCGTTTACTCCTTTCTGCACTCGTTTGCCCATGGTGCCTTCAATCTGGTAACTGACGAAGATTATGGTGTTTTTTGGGTCGGAAGCCCAGTTTTTGAAGTACTCTATTACGGGTCCGCCTTCAAGCATGCCCGAAGTTGCCAGAACGATGCAGGGTTCACCTTCCATTATGCCCTGTCTGACGCTTGGATGCTCCACAATTGTGAAGTAGTCTGATTGGAACGGGTTAACCTCTTCGTGGAGGATGCTGTGGCGGACTTCCCGGCTCAAATATTCAGGATACGCTGTGTGAATTGCCGTAGCTTCTGAAATCATTCCTTCGATGAACACTGGTGCTTCTTTCATTAACCCGCGCTTCATGTAGCCGTCAATTATGAGCATGATTTCTTGGGCTCTGCCCACGGCGGGCACTGGAATGAGGACTTTGCCTTTGCGCTCTAAGGTTTCGTTTATGACGTGAGTTAAGTTTTCCTCGGATTCAACTCTGGAGGGCATAAAGTCTTCTTGTCCTCCGTAGGTACTTTCGGTGACTACGGTTTCAATCCGCGGAAACTCTGTGGCCGCAGCCTCCAGCAGCATGGTTCTTCCGAACTTGTAGTCGCTGGTGTAAACAATATTGTGCAAGCCTTCGCCGATGTGTAAGTGTACCATGGAGGCGCCAAGTATGTGACCTGAATTGTGCAGTGTCAACCGAATGTCGGGGGCTATGTCTGTGACGACGCCGAACCTGAGAGGAATCGTGTGTAAAACGCATTCGCGGACATCCTTCTGGTCGTAGTGCGCGGTCACTCCCTGCTTGTTTGCTACATCCAAGTAATCCAACTGCAGCATAGTCATCAGATTCGAAGTGGGCGCAGAACAGTAAAGAGGGCCATCATAGCCGTACTTGTAAAGAAACGGTGCTAGACCGCAGTGGTCAAGGTGGGCGTGGCTTATAACCATCGCGTCTAACTGGTCTATTTGAAATTCGGGGCAGTCAAACCGTGGAAAAGCCTCAAAAGGCCTTTGCGAGCCTGGGTTGATGCCGCAGTCCAATAGGACACTGCTTTCCCGGGTTTTTACTAGAAAAGCGGAGCGACCCACTTCTTGCGCGCCGCCGAGTACGGTCATCCTGATGTCACCGACGTCAAAGGCTTTCGGCCTGAAAATTCTTTCACCGATGGTGCGAAGGATTCTCTCGCGTTCTTTGCTTTCAGAATGGAGATAATGGCGCATGTGAGTGACGATTTTGGATTTTATCGGAGGGCTTCTTAAGACGCGAGGGCGCCACTTTGTTTTTTTAATAATCTCTTGCAGGACCGAGCCGTTTCTCCCAATAACTAAGCCTGGCTTCTTGGTTTCGATTATTATTTCGCCTAGGCTGGGGTCAAAGTTTATGTCTGTTATCTCTGCTTCAGGGGCGATTAGTTCCCGTGTTATCTTCTCGGCTTCGGTTTCTTGAAGCCTAACTGAAGGGTCTGGACGAACAACTATTCTTTTTCGGATTACGCCAACGATTTCTGAGATTATACTGCTTTGGTCAACCAAAATTTCGGGTCTTTTAGTGTAGACGGCCAGCATGGGTCCTTCGTATTCTATTCTTGTGACTGCTGCTTCTCTTGGAACTTTTTCAAGTATATACTGGCTTATTTCGATCTTATCTTTCTCTGAAGTTCGCGCCACGATCAGTAACTTCCTCAGCTTGTCAGAAGCTTGCTTTTTTCTTCGCTGGTCAACTCTCGGTAGCCGTTACTGTCTATTACGGTAACGTTGTAGTTGTTGCCGCTTGCAATGTCGCGTTTCATAGCGGCGTTGACGGCTTTAACAATGATTGGTAGTAATTCTTTAACAAGCATGTCCTCATGATACTTGTCTTCTAGGACGCCGTAGGCTATGGGTGAGCCGGAACCTGTTGAGACGAATTTTTCCTCGGTTAAGCTTCCGTACGGGTCTAGATTGAAAACGTGTGGGCCTGTATCGTCTACGCCGCCGATTAGGACTTGTGTGGCCAGCGGAATGTATCTGGCTGAGAAAAGCAGGTTCGCGATTAGCCTTGCCGCAGAGCTTACTGGCAGGGGTCTGTTCATGTTGATTTTGTAGAGTTTGGCGTTGGCGATAAGTATGTCGACGACTTTCTGGGCGTCGGCAACGGTTCCTGCGATGGTCATGCCCAAATGGTCGTCTATTTTGTAGACTTTTTTCCCTGCTTTGTGGGCTACGTAGTAACCCATGGTTACGCGGGTGTCTGAGGCTAAGATTACGCCGTCTTTGCAGACGACTCCGATGGTTGTTGTTCCTTTAAGGACTAGCTGGCTAGCTGCATTGTTCTGTGCCATATTTTCTGTCTCCCTAAAACTTGGATGTACGCAATTTCCACTGCTAGGAAGTAGCAAGATGTAATCTTCACGTGAGATTTATTAATATTGCGGTTTGAAAATTCTGAATAAAACACTACGTTAATGCATATAGTGAGGCATAAGCTGAATTTTCTCGGAGTCTCTGGAGGCACTACAAAGCATCCTGCATGCGTTCAGCGCTTGTTTCCGTTCCGCTTCCTGAAGTAAAACGCCAACACCGCACCAACCACAACCACAGACGCGATAGGAGCGATGACCATCGTCGCAGGAAAAGGAACCTCCACACTGAAACTGACTGTTTCTGAGGTGCCAGTGTTGCCGAACGTGTCTGTGGCGTAGACGGTTACGTTGTGCACGCCGTTAGCCAACCCCTCCATTGTGGTGTTGCCCGCCACCGTCACGGTTTCGCCCCCGTCAAGGCTGTAGCCCGTCCAGTTAACCGGCTTGTCCACTGTGAAAGACAAAGGAACACTCGATTCATTGAATTTCTGATTTACTGGCGATAGAACACTGATTTTTGGCGGGGTGTTCTCCAGCACATAGGACGGGTCAGGCGTACCGTAGCCGGTAGGAGAATACTGCTCGTTCACGCTGCTTGGCGCGAAATTCCCCGGAAAATTGTATGTGTGACCCCCAACAACATAAAATGTGTCGTTTACAATGGCTACGCCGAAATCGTAACGGTCAGTAGGGCTGTCAGCGCCGTATGCCCAGCTGTCATTCTTCGGATTGTAAACTCGAACGAAGTCAGGATTTTCACCTTGTTTGAAGTTAGCTGTCTCTCCAAAAACGTAGACTCGCTTGGGAGCCAGTGCTCCGGTTGTGGCGCCTGCCGCGCCGCCACCCTGACTCGAAGGTGGGGGCGAGCCTTCACTCCATTTGTCAGTTTCAGCGTTGTAAATGAATGCTGAAAGCCCACCTATCACGTATATTTTCCCGTCAAGTACCGCAGAGGCGTATCCGCCAAATGCTGTAGCGGGCACTGGCGCTTTAGAAGTCCATGAATCAGTTGCAGGGTCATAAACGTAGTTCGTGCCAGAATAGTCCATCACGTAGATTTTGCCGTAGGCAACGTTTGCGATAAGCCAGCCAGTCGCCTTGGGCATGGGCTTTTTTGTCTCCCATGTGTCAGTTGCGGACTCATAGACTTCGTTTGCTGCAGTGTAACCACCATTAGGGTCTCCAGACACGTTTCTTCCGCCTATGCAATAAATTTTGTTCTGATAAACCGCAGTGGCGAAAGCCATTCTCGGCGTAGGCATCGAAGCTTTGTAAGTCCACTTGTCTTCCGCTGGGTCGTATTCTTCATTAGTTCCTACAAACCCGCCAAGACCTATGTTGCCATAAACGGCGGAGGCAGATATGCTAGGTTCAAAACCGCTCGCCGTTGTGCCTCCTATGGCGTAGATTTTGCCGTCCACCACCGCAACGCCCAAGTGAGCTCTT
>CAZPND010000019.1:0-26051 GCA_964587975.1 uncultured Candidatus Bathyarchaeia archaeon | reverse complement strand
ATCCTAATAGCCAATCAACGCAGAAAACCATAGAGGGGTAGGTCCCTATTGACGCAGAAAACAACCAATAACATGTAGAAAACGCTCAGCCGACCCCCGCGCAGTTCAGTATATATAAGGGGCATAGACTGCACCGAGCGTTAGAGGTCAGGAAATTCATGCGTAAATTCAAAAAGGTTTTAAGTGTTCTGTCACGAGTTATGACTGCGCAATTGAAAAGTGGTTGATTTGTCTACGTCTTACCATTACATGCAGCTTCCAAGGGAAGTTACGGTTGGGAAAGGAACGTTAACCCGCGTTGTCGAAGTTGCGCAGAGGCTTGGCTTAAGCGGTTCCGCGCTGATAATCGCAGGGAAAAAAAGCTGTGAAGTCGCGGGAAAACAAGTCCACGACCTCCTTAAACAAACAGGCATGAACGTAGACACGCTTCTCGTCGAAAAAGTAACCCTTAAAGACCTCCTACCAATAGAAGAAAAAATAAAAACGCTGAAGCCACGAGTGCTCATCGGCGTCGGCGGCGGAACAAAAATAGACGCCGCAAAACTAAGCTCAGCCCGCCAACACATTCCATTCATCAGCGTACCCACCACACTATCCCACGACGGCATCGCAAGCCCACTCGCCTCCGTCAAAGGACTCGACAAACCATACTCAATCATGGCACAAGCACCGCTGGCAATAATCGCAGACACCGACATAATAGCACAAGCCCCATGGCGCTCAGCCATAAGCGGCTGCGGCGACGTAATCGCCAAATTCACCGCCGTAAAAGACTGGCAGCTGGCACACAAAGAAAAAAACGAGTACTACGGCGAATACGCCGCCAGCCTCGCCTTGATGAGCACCAAAATAGTCACACAAAACGCCAAGCTCATCCAGCCAGGAAACGACGAGGGGTTGCGCGTGCTTCTGGAAGCGTTAATCAGCTGCGGCGTCGCCATGAGCATCGCGGGAAGCAGCCGACCGTGCAGCGGTTCCGAACACCTGTTCAGCCACGCGCTTGACATGATCAACTGTCCCCACGCCATGCATGGAGAACAATGCGGCGTCGGCTCAGTTTTAACCGCTTACCTTTACAAGACAAACTGGAAGCGAATCCGAGACACGCTTAAACAGATTGGCGCACCCACAACGGCCGCCGAACTCGGCGTGAAAGACGAAGATTTGGTGAAAGCCTTCGAAATGGCAGCCACCGTGCGACCAGAAAGGTACACCATTCTCCATAAGCTTAAGCTTGACCATGAAGCATGCGAGAAAGTGGCGAAAATAACGGGAATAATCAGCTGATTCCGTCAAGCGTTTTACATTTGTTCTGGCTGTAACAGTCCAAACTGGTTTCCTTCTGGGTCCTCAGCCACTGCTATCCAGCCGACTGTGGGAACCTGCTGCTTGGGCACAAGTATTTTTCCGCCGAGCTTCTCGACTTTCATCGAATACTCGTCTATGGATTCTACGGTAATGTAGTTTACCTGCTTGATTCCTTCCTGCTGCGGTTGTTTTTGGAATAACCCTCCATTTACGCCTAGGTTAAGCAGCATTCCTTTGTCATCGGTGGGCACAGTGCGTATTAGCCAGTACTCTGTTTCGCCCATTGGCGCCTTCAAGATTTTCCATCCAAAAAGCGCTTCGTAAAAAGTTTTCAGTTTGTCAACGCTTGCGGCTGGGATTTCAAAGTGGACTATTGTATGGTCCATTTTAACGTTTCACCTCCTTTATGTTGAATCGACTTTGAACTGGAAAGAACGTTGCCGGGTTAAAGAGAACGCGACGTTTATTATTGGCTTTTTAAGTAAAGAACCGCACGGCATTCTTTTGGGGAAAATTGAGTTATGCTTTTGTGCTTTTTGTTTTTTGTTTTGGTTTTGCCTCTGGTTTGGGCTTTGCCTTTGCTTTCGTCTTGGGTTTTGGCTTTGTCTTCGGTTTTGCCTTCTCGGCTTCTGTTTTTGGTTTGGGCTCAAGCTCAGGTTTGGGTTCGCTTCGGAAGGATTCAACAAACTTGATTTCCGTAAACTGGGGCAAAAGCCTCTGCAAATCCATGGCTATGCCTCTTTTCGCGATTTGCACGCCTTCAACATAGAAGGTTGCTTCAGGCATATCAATCGTTAGCGTGTTGTCTTTGAGGGTGAGATTGAATTGTTCAGCTTCCACCACAGGAATTCTGCGGTGAATTAGAGCAGCGACTTTTTCCTCGTTGGCGTCGATTTTCTTTTCTACCGTGACATCGTAGACCAGGGTTTTCCCTGCTAACGGCGGATTAAAATCGAGAAGCACACGTCCAGCGCCGATTGAGCGTATAGTAGCCATTTTCCCGTTATAGTCAATGCGCATTCCGATGGTTGGGTTGTGAACGTCTTTCGCCAAGAGCTGTTTCAGCGGGACACGCTTGATTTTTTCAGGGTCTCTAGGCCCAAAAGCCTTGTCAGGCGAAATCTCAACAGACTGCACTTTGCCTAATTTCATGGTTGTTAAGCTTTCATCTAACGCTTTAAGCACCCAGCCTTCGCCTATAACCACGAGTTTCGGCTCGTAAATCTCGCCTTCTTTGTGAAGGTGCTCTTTCTTCGAGGTTTCTTCAAATGTAGTGTCAAAAACTTCGTTGGTTTCTTTAACCTTAGCTGTATAGTTGATTAAAATGAAATCTCCTTTTTCCAGAGGCATCCTAAATCATCCTTACCTTGACGGTCGAAGTTAAGTTTCACACGCTAATAAAAACTTTCCCCAGCAAACCTGACGCGCTGAACTATTGTGCTCGGTGATAGACCCCCTCCCCTTTAAGTAGGCAGTAAGGCGCTTGCGGGATAGACCCCCTCTATAGTTTCTGCAATGATTGGCTATTAGGATCCAAATATGATAGTTAGTCAAGAAAATTTGACTAAGAAACTGATGGTTAGTCAAGAAATCTTGATAAAAACGCTTATACAGCAGAAACAACCCCGTATTAGTTGGAGGGCAGATAACATGAGAAAAGCTGCCGTCGTCACCCTGATACTGATAGGACTGATGACTATAGGCATGGTTTGCGTTCAACCCATTAGAGCAGAATATCAAGGCAATATTGCCCTCAATGCTGACGGAAATGTAACGCCCTCAACCGCACCCATACAGCAAACGGGCGACACTTACACGCTGACTGGCGACGTGGTTGGAAGCATATCTGTTCTGAGAAGCAACACGACCTTTGACGGAAATGGGCATTCCCTCACAGGAGGTCGGGGAGTTGGAGGGCTTTCAGTAGGCTACGACTTTTATTCATCTACATCGTCAGTGGGTGCATCGAATGTGACCGTGAAGAACCTTCTCGTCAAAGGAAGTGTATACGGCATTGCCCTCATTGAAACTAAAAATGCCCTAGTCTTCAATAACACAGTTTCAGAGACAAGCAATGTTCCTTTTCAGCCAACAGCTGGAATCCGCGTTGAAGGTGGCGGCTCAAACATCATAAAAGGAAACAACTTGGTCAAGAATCAGGTTGGCATGTCTTTTCTTGAAACCAAAAATAACCTAATTGTTGGAAATAACATAGAAAACTGTTCCGCCTCAGAGACAGGTGGGTATGGGCTTGTGTTTTGGGGTGCTTCAAACAACACCATTTACCAAAATAATTTCATTAACAATAAAGTGCAAGCGCGTGATTATAAGTTTAACTCGCCCTTCTCAGTTAACGTCTGGGATGATGGTTACCTGGGCAACTACTGGAGCGACTACCACACAAAATACCCAAGCGCCGCCGAAATTGGGGACTCAAAAATTGGCAACACAGCCTACGCTATTGATTCCAAAAACCGAGACCGCTACCCGCTCATGGAACCCTTCACCGCCACCCTGCCGCAGATAACGTTGCTATCTCCCGTAAACCAGGTGTACAATGAGTCAAGTGTTGATTTAGTTTTCACGTTGGATGAGGCTGTTAACTGGACGGGGTACAGTCTTGATGAGGAACAGAACGTCACCGTAACAGGAAACAGCACGATAGCGGATTTGCCTAATGGTTCACACACCCTCGCAGTTTACGCCAACGACACGCTTGGAAACATGGGTACCTCAGAAACCGTCTTCTTCACCGTCAAAGAGCCAGAGCAGGAGCCTTTCCCAACAGCAACCGTTGCCGCCGTCTCAGGGATGTCAGCGTTGATTGTGTTTGGCGCGGTCTTGGCGATTTACTTCAAGAAACGCAAACTCTAAAGAAAGCACACACCCCTTTCTTGGGAAAGGGGCATAGACAAGCCTTAGGCATTGGGGGATAGGGCAAGCCTTGCCTTCAGAAATCAAAACTCCCGCTTGCCTTCTGCTTTTCAAAATTCATCAATGATTTTCAAGTCTGATAGCCTGCTTCAAGCTTTCAGAAAAGATTCAAGCCTTTCATCTCTTGTGCCCAAAACACACACACAAGATTAAAATTTAATCCCAAAAATATTTACGTTGAGTGACTATTTCCGATTGTCAAAAGCTATTCTTTGGCGGTTTGTCCTGTC
The DNA here is from genome assembly GCA_964587975.1 of uncultured Candidatus Bathyarchaeia archaeon. GTDB lineage: Archaea > Thermoproteota > Bathyarchaeia > Bathyarchaeales > Bathycorpusculaceae > SG8-32-3. The sequence goes on along the minus strand of CAZPND010000019.1, from coordinate 21,579 downwards.
ATTTTTTTAACGAACGCTTGGATTTTTTCCGCGCTTCCGTAAACAGTCTCCGTTTTCTTTTTTGCTTCTGTTAGCACTCCGCATGTTTGGCAGGTGTCGCAGCGGGCTTCCTTCCGCGGGTCGATGCAGGATGGAGCAAACGGTCGTTATTATGTGAATGTTTTTTAAACAAGCTTATGTGAAATAAGAGAGAAAAGGGGACAAGCGCATCAGTTAATTGTAGAAGGGGGGTGTGTCGATGCAACTTAACACGAAAGTCAGGTATGGTCTCTTAGTCTCGGCTGCAGGTGTCAGCATAGCCGCGCTGTACCTGTTAAGCCGCTTAAACTACCTGCTGTTCCACAGTTCGGTTGAGGTCTTCAGCATCGTAATCGCGTTCGCCATATTCGCAATCGCGTGGAACTCCCGCCGCATAATGGACAGCAACTACCTGCTGTTCATAGGCATAGCCTGCCTCTTCGTCGGCGGAGTGGATTTGCTGCACACGCTTGCCTACAGTGGGATGGGAGTTTTCCCTGAACACGGCGCTAACTTAGCCACGCAGCTCTGGATAGCCACGCGGTACATGCTGAGTTTCTCGCTCTTTGCGGCTTTGTTTTTCGCCAACCGCAAGTTTCGTCCAAGCTTGGTAATTGCAGGCTACGCAGTGGTCACCGCCCTGTTGTTCGGCTCAATCTTTTACTGGGGAAACTTCCCCCAAGCCTTCGTAGACGGAGTGGGCTTGACACCGTTCAAGGTAGCCAGCGAATACGTTATCTCCTTCATTCTTCTATGCGCCATCGGCTTACTGATAAGAAAACGCAGCGAATTCAGCGGTGACGTGGTCAAGTTGATGGTGGCCGCAATGGCAGTGGCAATCGCCGCTGAGATGGCGTTTACTCTTTACAGTGACGTTTACGGCGTAGCAAACATGATAGGACATTTGCTCACCCTTGTCTCGTTCTATCTTATCTACAAGGCTTTAATAGAGACAGGACTTACCAAGCCCTACGACCTACTTTTCCGCAACCTGAAGCAGAAAGAGACAGATTTGACAAGACATGCTGCTGAACTCACCGAAGTCAACGACAAGTTGGTGGAAGAGGTTGCTGAACGCAAAAAGGCAGAGGCGAAACAGAAAACCCTGCAAGACCAACTGGAACACTACAGCAAGCACCTTGAAGCTTTGGTTGAAGAAAAAACAAAGCAACTGAAAGATTCAGAGCGCCTCGCGGCCATCGGTCAAACCGCGGGCATGGTGGGACACGACATCCGCAACCCCTTACAAGCCATAATCGGAGAGGTTTACTTGGCAAACTCGGAACTATCTTCCCTGCCCGACAGCCAAGAGAAGACCAACCTGCTGGAAAGCCTCAACATGATAAAACAAAACATCGAATACATGAACAAGATTGTCTTAGACCTCCAAGACTTCGCCAAACCCCTCAACCCATGCCCCGAAGAGACAAACATAGAACAGATGATTCAAGAATTACTAACAAGGAATGGGGTTCCCGCAAAAATTCAAAAAGAAGCCAAAATCAAAAGCGACGCGCGAATAATCACGGCCGACTCGGCTTACATGAAACGCATAGTCGGCAACCTCATTTCAAACGCGACGCAAGCCATGCCAGACGGCGGAAAACTCACAGTACAGGCTTACCGGGAAAAAACCGCGGCGGTCATAACAGTTCAAGATACCGGTGTAGGCATAAGCGAAGACGCAAGAGAAAAACTGTTTACGCCGCTGTTCACCACAAAAGCCAAAGGGCAAGGTTTCGGCTTGGCCGTAGTCAAGCGGCTGACGGAAGCGTTAGGCGGAACCGTCACGTTCGAGAGCCAAAAGGACAAAGGCACCACGTTCACACTAATACTTCCACAAACCCAGCAAAACAAAGAATAAATGATTGCCTTACCGAAGAATCAGGCTTACGAATTTTTCTGGGTTAAACAGCTCCAAATCCTTGTACGTCTGCCCTACGCCAATGAAAAGTATAGGCTTCTGCGTCACATACGTCACGCTCAAAGCTGAGCCGCCTTTCACGTCAGCATCCACCTTCGTCAGTATTGTGGCGTCAACGCCTATGCTCCTGTGAAACTCTTCAGCCTGCATAACCGCGTCATTTCCAATAAGCGAATCTAAAGTCAAAACCGTCAAGTCAGGCTGGACAACCCGCTTCACCTTCGCAAGCTCATTCATCAAGTTCTGGTTCGTCTGCATCCTACCCGCAGTATCAATCAAAACCACGTTTATCCCATGCGCCTTCGCGTGGCTAATCGCGTCGTACGCCACAGCCGCGGGGTCTGCCCCATAATCGTGCTTGATGACACGCATGCCCAAGCGTCGAGCGTGCTCCTCTAGCTGCTCAATTGACCCGGCACGGTACGTGTCGCTGCCTGCAAGCACCACCGAGTAGCCTTTGTCCCTGAGGAACTGCGCGACCTTGGCGATGGTGGTGGTTTTTCCCGTTCCGTTTATGCCCACGAAAAGCACGATGTACGGTTCAGATGTCTGGCGTTTATCTTCGATTCTTTTCACCAGGTCAATTTTGTTGTTGGCGAGCATGATTTCCAGAAGAACCTGCCGCAGGTTGTCTTCCACGATTTTTTTTCGGTCTTCTAACCGCTTGACCTGAACGCCTGTTAACCGTTTTTCCAGTTCACCGCATATTCGGTCTGCCACTGGAAAAGCTACGTCGTTTTCTGCAAGGCTCATTTTAAAATCGTCGAGAATGGGCTGCAGGTTTTCAGGCTTAAGCTCAGTTGTCGTGACTTTGGTTACAAGCCCTTTAAAGCCTGACTTGAGCTTCTCAAACATAGCGTTAAGCTGTCCCTTTTCTCACAGTGGCTAGTAAACTTTCAACCCTGCTTCTGCCAGTGTTGATTCTTTCGGCAACCTGACCAAACTGCTGCTGCGCGGAACGCATGGTTTTTTCTAATTCTTCCAGCCGCTCCTTCACTATCGCCTTTGCTTCAGGCAACGTTTTTTCAATCGAAACGTTTGCGCCCATTCCAACAATCACCTTGTCAGAGCTGGCTAGCTTCACTTTGATGTAGGAGCTGCCGCCGATCGGAACAAGAAGCTCTGCGTTCTCTTTTTCTTTCTCTATGCTCTCCAAAGCCATGTTAGCGTAGGCTAGGTCGGTCATAGCCGCGTTCACCATGCTGATTCGCTGCTGCAGGGATTCGGCGGTCTGCTCTAAAAAGCGCATTTCAACGCTGAGCTTACGAAGTTCTTCTTCCTCTTTACTTACGTTAGCCAACTTTTACTCCCCAGCAACAATTTTCTTTAAAATAGGATTCTCAATCTCCTCAGGCGGAACCTCTTCAACCTTTGATATCTTGATCTGAAAACGTTTAACGCGGTGCTTGCTACCGATCTCGGCGTAAACCTTCTCCACGGCATGCTCAGGTTTAGCCACCACTACTTCTTTCGCGAACGGCGTCTTCAAATTCGGCTTATTAATCTCGCCAGTTACTCTGAAAACTTTCAATCTAAATCATCTTCCTGCACAACATCCAGTGCATTCCCAATTATAAACATCTCGGGTCCAGTGGTCATAGAACCAGCTACGGCGGCATGGGAATTGGCTAGTAAGCCTGTGCCCACGTAAGGGATTCCGCAGTTAACAGTGCCAACGTCAACGGGAACCTTGAACACGTCCTCTAAAAGTTCCTTTTCATCATCCGTCAACAGTGGATGCGCCAGGACGCCCTTGTTTGTAGCCACAGCCAAAGAACCAACATAGGGCAACCCTGCAATCTCGCCCGCGACAGCGTCAACACCCAGAGTTTCAGCTATTTGCTTTACTTCATGCTCTTTGAAGCGTGGGTCAACAACTGCGCCGTGGTCGTTAGCCAAAACCAGGTTGCCGTAAGCCGTCTTTTTGGTCTCCATCACTGTAAAGTTGCCCTCAAACGCCGCTTTGATGAGAATCAACTCTTCTTCTTGAACAGAGTTAGGAAGCAGAATTCCATTGGAGTTGGCGCATGCCAACGCGCCTGTCAGCACGGAGCCGCTTATGGAAGCGTGAACAAGCTGCACCTTTAACCATTCAGCCGTTTTCTCGGCTTTTTTACGCGGAACTATCTGGGGAATTATGGCAAAGCGGTCGTTGGCGAGCGAGTAAACGCCTATGCTTGCGCTTCCAACGATGCTGGACAAGTAAACGGCCAAGGATTATTCTCCTTCAGCCAAAAAAACCGTGACGTTTCCATCTTTGTCTTTGGCGGCGCGCACCCGGATCTTCCGCGGAGGCTTCTCTATGCCTCTGCTCCAAACTTTCTCGTTAACATCGGCGCTTATTATAAGCCTGGGCAGTTCTTCTTCTTCCTCTTCTTCTTCAACGCGCATCGCCAATTTCATGTGCTTGGTTATAAAAGCTTTAACCATGTGCATTGCTCTGGGCGCTCTTTTTTTAGGCGGTCGAACCCAAGCTTTTCCCAGCGGGATGGTGTAAATTCTCTCCTCAACGAACTCTTCTTCTGCCTCTTCCTTTCGTTTCCTTTTTGAAGGCTTGACTTCCTCTTCTTCCGCCGGAGCCTCTGTTTCTTCTTCTGCCTCAGCTGTTTCTTCTGCGGGTTCTTCTTCCGCCAAGATTTCTTCGAGTTCCTTGTCAGCTGCTTCTTTCTCAGTAGGCTCTTCTTGCGTTGCTGTTTCTGTTGTTTGCTCTTCAGCCTGTGGTTCTTCAGATGCCTGTTGTTCTTCCTTGTCTTCTTTTTCCATTGAGTTTTAACTCTCCTATGCCTTTATTCTTCCTGTTCTCCAGTTTCTTCTTCGCTTAGGGTTAGTCCTAACTTTTCCGTCGCTTCGCACGATTACCCAGGTTGGAACGGCTTTTTTCGTTTTGTTAGCCCTTGCTAACCTGCGTTTTTTGGCTGGAGGTTTGATTCGCGCCATGTTTATATCCTTCTTATTTTTGGTTCTCGCTTCCGAGATTGAAGCTGAATTAATATTTGTTTCAGTTGAGCATCCGGCAATGGTATGGGCAGTTTACCCGTTTGCGCCAACTGTATCAGTTGGAGTTCCAGCTGTTCCGTGAATTCCGGCTTAACCATATTCAGGTTCGTAAGCCGTTGCCTGGCTTCAGGCGAAAGTATCTTCCTCAGCAACTCTTGCTTCTGAGCTTCCATCCGTTGTTCTGCTTGTGATTGTTTTTGTTCGTCTCCCCGTTGCTGCATGGCTAAAAGTTTTCTTCTGCGGATTTCTTCAAGCTCTTCATCCGACATCTTATTCGCCCTGATATTTCTTGAGCTCGGGAACTGTTTTCACCAGCTCTTTCTGCAAGTCTTCAGCCACTTCCTGCAGAAGTTTTCTTCCTTTAGGGGCCATTATTCTTCCTTTAGAGGTTTCGGTTTGGATTAAATCTGCGGCTTCTAGCTGCTGGAGGATTTTTCGGATGATGCTTCCGCCGGCTTTCACTGCGTGTTCCGGTTTGACGCCGAAGTCTTTTCTTCCTCCGTAATCGGCTCTTAGTTTCTCAAGGCCTAAGGGGCCGTGAAGGTATACTTTGCGCAGTATGGAAGCGCTACGTGTGTACCACCAGTTGGGGTTCTGTGGCTGCTTTTGCACGTGGGTGCCTGTTTTGGCCATGCTTGCCCATGCTGGAGGTTGCACTTCGTCAACGTTTTCCCTGAGGTATTTGGCTAGTTTTTCGATGAATTGTGATGCTGGAACGTCGTAAGGAGTTGTCAATATGCTTGGTTCCTTCTGGTTTTTCCTTGCAGTAAAATCATTAAGCCTAATATAAATATTCTCTGGGAGAACTGGCGCTCGCACGGGACTATAGCCCCCTTATATATAGCTTGAAACGGTGATTGAACTGTAGGCTGCTGGTTGAGGAGGAAATGAAAGTTAAGCAAACCTTTTATCCGCTGAAGAGTATATTTTCTTGAAAGTTATGCCAAAAGTAAAAGATTTCATGACGAAAGGCGTCCTGACTGTTGATGAGGAGAAGACCATTTTTGAAGCTGCAGAACTCATGAGCCAGAAAGAAGTAGGAGATGTAGTGGTCTTAAAGGGCGAGATTCCGAGGGGAATAGTGACTGAAAGAGATTTCGTAAGAAGGGTGGTGGCGAAAAAAACATCTCTGGACGCTAAAATCTCCGATGTGATGACAAAACCGCTCATAACTATTAGCCCCGAAGCTTCACTTAAGGAGGCGGCGAGGAAAATGGTGAACAGCGGAATCAGAAGGCTCCCAGTGGTAGAGCAGCACAAACTTGTTGGAATAATCGTGGTTTCCGATTTTGCACGGCACATGAGCAAAAAAACGCTCACTGAAGGCATCTTGGAAGCGATATGGCGTCACCCGATGACCTAGGTTTTTACCCGTAAAGTGAAAAACACATAGTCTTGAACATGGACACGACTGCTACTTACGTTTTCAAAAGGCAGCAACATCAAGGCTGCGGCTTCTTATGCCGTCGGTAAAGAATGAAAACGTGCCCTCTAACCTCCACTAACGCGGCACAAGCATCCTCGGCGGCTCTTGTCGCGATAGCTTTTGCGGTTTCACTTTGCAGGGCGCTAGGCAGAATCCTGACCTTAACCATCTTATTCTTTGAAAGCTGACTCTCAATCTCACCTGAAAGCTGAGGCGTATAGCCTTCTTTACCTACCCATATCGTAGGTTTCTCGTCTTTCAGTACATGTCTAACGTGGCGTTTCATTCGGGTAGTTATTTTGCTCAAGTCTTTGCTTCTCCTTCTTCTTCCTCAAGAGCATCCGCGTCTGGTAACCGCAGTTGAGGCATGTTACTACAACGTGAGGCTCCCTTTTCTGTTTTATCCGCACCCGGCAATTGGCACCCTGCACAAGCAGCATATGGCAGTTCTTGCAGATCTGGCGCCTGTACACGGTTGGCAGGCGTATTTTTGCGGCCATGGCTATTTTACGTGCAGTCTCAACGTAGCGGCTGGAAAGCTGAGGATTATCAGGGTAGACCTTTTTAGCTTGCTGAAAAAGAACCTGAATTCTTTGTCGAGCAATCTGCTTTGCCGCTGACTTCATTTTGATGTCTCAACTTCTATAATGCTTTAGTCGGGTTTCGAGTAATCTACAGTTAGGATTCACTGTTCATAACGTTTTTGTTTACGCCAGCGATTCCTTGATGCAGGTGTGCGGATGGGTTCAAATCGCTTGTTTAACACTCAAAGATTTAACCGCGTCGTTATAGCGGTTCTGCTGGTATGGATTGCCAGCGCAGCTTTAGGCATTTATTTGTTAACCAGATTTGACACACTCAGTCACAGCCAGCTTTACAATTACGGCTTACAGTTTGACCACGCTTGGGCTGACACGTACTATCTTTATGCTCAGTTAATGTACATCGCTCTGGGTGTTCCCATGGCACTAAGCTTCGCCTCTATAGCCGCAGGCTTCAAGAGGAAAACCTACAAAAGTCCAGTAGCGCCTAAACTAGAGCCAAAGCTTGCCCAGCCCCGACCCAACCAACCATTCTCCAACAGAGAAAAACGGAGATTTATAACGACAACAGAGGTGCGGGAATCACATGCCCCAACTGCGAAAAAGTTTTCAGCAGACCTTTAGTCATGCTAAACTTTGAGAGCGGAAAAAACAAGCTGGTGAACGTCTGCCCCTATTGTAACCACGTGCTAGGAAACGCAGAAAACGAAAAATCATCCAAGAACGACTTTCAAATCACAGATTCAGACAAGAAACTAACACACTGAAAAAGACACATTATAGCATGTGCCGCGTTAAATTTCACGCGAAGCTTACAAGTCTTCAGCCAGCCAAAAATCAAAAAATAAAGCAACAGGAATAACCCTTTAATAATTTCCATTACCTAGTCAAGACGTAGGTGGATGCTCTGGGTTCTAACAAAAAAAACACAATCAGGATAGGCGCCTCTCTCGCCGTCGGCATCCTACTACTAATCGTTTTGATATGGTGGACAGGAATAGACAAAATCTGAGCAGCAATCGGTTCCGCCTCACCGTTATGGCTTGCAGCAGCCGCGTTAATCATCCTACCCACATACATCCTAAGGGCAATACGCTGGAAACTCCTGCTTCACCCCGTCAAGAAAAACGTTCGCGTAAGCACCACCTTCTGGTCCACCAGCGTCGGTTCCATGGTTAACACTTTAGTCCCGATCAGACTCGGAGAATTCGTAAGAGCCTACATCCTAGGCGAAAAAGAAGGAACAGGATTTGCGTCGGGCTTTTCATCCATAGTCGTGGAACGCACATTAGACCTGATAGGACTGCTCAGCATAGGTATAGTAACCATGTTCATGGTTTCCGCCCAAATCGGATTATCCAGCATGGTAGGAGACATCTTCACAGCCGTAGGGCTGCTCATAGCCACAGTACTCGCGGTCATAATCGTGGGCATAAAAAAAGAAGACCTCATCATAAGATTAGTCACCGGAATCACATGTAAAATCCCCCTCGTCAAAAAATACACACCTAGAATAGCAGAATTCACAAGTTCCTTAATCAAAGGACTACAGGGACTCAGCCAAAACCCGAAAATGTTTGCGGCAAACATGGCTTTGACATGGATTTTGTGGCTAACCCAAACCTCCGTCATCTACTTAACGTTTTTAGCGTTCAACTACCCCATGCCGTTTGTGGCCGCAACCCTCGGCGGCGTGCTCATGTCAGTCTCACACATTCTACCCGCGACGCCAGGTTACGTAGGATCCTACGAAGCCTTCTGGGTGGTGATTTTCACCTTACTGGGAGTGACACAAGCCGACATGCTTCTGGCTATGGGAGTGATAAGCCACCTGATAGGAGTACTGCCAACCGTAATTGTCGGCTGCATAAGCGTCGTCTGGCTGGGCGCCTCCTTCGAAGATATCTTCACGTTCAAAAGATACGTCGCAGCCGCAAAACCTCTCGCCACCCAAAACCAGTGAAAAAGAACATGGGCAATTTAATTCCTTGAAAAGGCACAAGGCATTACCAGTTGATAGAAAATCCATCAAGAGATAAACGCCAATTCTTCTCTCATTCTTTCCAATGCAGAGTCAATTGGAAGAGGCTTATTTTTCAGGGAACGCTGAGCCTTTGCCGTGTCAAGCGAGGAGTCTCTCGGTCTTTGTGCAGCCCATGAAAACTCCGCTGACGTGGCGGGGCGAATTAGGTTTGAATCTAAATTGAATGTTTCCGCTATTTGTTTGGCAAAATCGTATCGGTTTATGCGTGTAGCTCCACAGAGATGGAAGATTCCAGTTAATTTGCGTTCTATGATTTCCAACGTCATTTCAGCCATATTCGTGTTTAGAGTGGGCGAGTTCCACTGATCAGTGACGATTCTTGCTTGTTCATTCCTTTTGAGTTTACTAAGCACCCATAAAGCGAAGTTAACTTTGCCTGCAGCAGGAGTAGAACCGTAGACAACGCTGGCTCTTGCAACACAATACTCGCCAACAAAGTCTTTAACAATCTCTTCAGCCTTCAACTTGGTAAACCCATAATAATTGATTGAATCAGGCTTGTCAGTCTCTTTATATAAACCGGTTTTCCCATTAAACACGTAGTCAGTAGATACATACACTAAAAAAACGTTGGTCGCCTTAACGGCTTCAACAACATTTCGGGTGCCTTCAACATTAATTTTCCAAGCAAGCTCTTTGTTTACTTCGCACTTGTCAACATCGGTCAAGGCGGCAGCGTGAACCACAACGTCTGGATCAACTTCTTTGAATACTTCTTCAACCCGATTTTTGTCAGAAACATCAAACTGAACAGAAGAGCCATAAGCAGGTTGGTCGCGGTAGTATCCCGAGTGAACCGCGTAGTTTCTTGCAGAGGCTATTTCAGCCAGTTTTGAGCCAAATAAACCGCTTGCGCCTGTAATCAGCAGTTTCAATTGACACCACTCAGTTTCCAAGGCGTTGGATGAAGAATGGCTTCTGTAGCGAGTGGAGCCCACCACCGTTCATTTTCAACATACCACTGGACTGTTGACTCCAATGATTGCTTGAAAGAAAACTTGGGTTGCCATCGTAGCTTAGATCGCGTTTTCGTTGAATCCAAACTATATCTTACATCGTGACCAGGACGATCTTCCACAAAAGTAATCAGAGTCTCTGGTTTATCCAGCAAAGCCAAAATTCTTTTGGCGATTTCAATATTAGGAATTTCATTTCCAGCGGACACATTATACACTTCACCGGCTTCGCCCTCCCTCAGAACCGCATCTATGGCTTCGCAATGATCTTCCACGTAGATCCAGTCACGGATGTTTGTTCCTGAGCCATATATAGGTACATGCAGGTTCCTTAACACGCGGATAATCGTTTTAGGAATGAGCTTTTCCGGAAGCTGATAGGGCCCGAAGTTGTTTGCACATCTTGTGATAGAAGCGTTCAAGCCGTAGGTTTTGTAGTATGCTAACACAAACATGTCAGCTGCGGCTTTTGAGGCTGAATAAGGGTTCGACGGGTTAGCAGGGGTGTTTTCTGTGAACGAGCCAACGAGCACTTGCCCATAGACTTCGTCGGTTGACACATGAACCAACCTAGCCTTTTTGTTGTATTTTCTTAAAGCCTCCAAAATCGTGAAAGTACCCACCGTGTTGTTTTGAAGGAACAGGTAGGGATCAACTATACTTCGGTCCACATGGGTTTCCGCTGCGATGTTCACGACGGCATCCACATCGCGGATTATTTTATGTAGAAGTTGAGGGTTGCAGATGTCGCCTTTTATGAAGGAATATCGCTTGTCGTTCTCCATATCGTGCAAGTTTGAGGGATTAGCACCTATACCTATTTTATCTACGTTTATCAGGTCACAATCAGGGTGCCGTTTAAGCATGTACCGGCAGAAGTTGCTTCCAATGAAGCCTAAGCCGCCAGTTACGAGAATCCTCATACGTTTCACTTGTGAGGTGGTTGGTTCCAATCCCAAGGTTTACCCACGCGCGAATCGTCTGCTTTGCCGTTTATAGACTTAGGTACAAGAGTCAAGGCGTTCCAAGGTCTACGCTCCTCATCCGGATGGGCATAATCGTACATGTTAGTAGTAAAGTAAAGCAGCATCGCCGGCACATCTCCGAGGGCTTTAAAGCCGTGCCAATAATGACCGGGCATGCGCACAATTTGTAAATCTTGACCTGCGGAGACTATCTCGTTCAGTTCCTCGGTTTTTTCATCGTAAGCACATATTTTAACGGCGCCTTTCAAGGCTACAAAGTAGTCGGTTTGCCCCCGCAGATGTCTATGCCACGCTCGAATAACACCAGGATACGTCACCGAAAGGTTCGCTTGCAAAATCTTGTCTTCTCCGAAAAGGTCTTGCCAGTCTTTCCGCATCACTTCTGAGAAGAAGCCTCTCTCATCTGAAAAACGCTTTATAGGTTTAATTGTTATTCCTTTTAACATGGTTATTTTCCAAGTTTTGTTTTGTCTGCAATCATATTGCTTGGGACATTTTATAATGATTGCTGTTTTCGGCTCCATGTGACGCGAGGCTAAACTTCCGCTTCCGAGTAATCGCCAACGTGAAGTTTGATAGTTCGGTTCTTTTGGTTTTTGGTTACTTTGGCGTTCTTGCCTATTAGGCTGTCTTCTAAGCGTTCAACATCTTTTATGATAACGTTTTCCAAGGTAACACAGTACTCCAAGTTTGAGTTGGAGATTTTTGAGTTGTCGCCGATGCTTGTGTAAGGCCCAATAAAAGAGTTTTCGATTAACGCGTTCTTGCCTATTATGCAAGGACCTCTGACGGTGCTGCCGACGATTTTCGCTTCAGCCTCCACCTTGACCCGCCCGTCAATAGTACTATCTGCCACGCTGCCTTTGACGTCACGCTGAATGTACGCGTCCAGTATTTTAGCGTTGGCCGAGAGTATGTCATCTTTTTTACCCGTGTCCAGCCACCAAGAGTTAAGGATTTCAGCTTTCACCGTGAAGCCCAAGTTTATCATCTCTTGAATGGCATCGGTTATTTCAAGCTCGCCACGCCACGAAGGCTTTATACGCGCTATAGCCCGGTGCACCTTGTCGGAGAAAAGATACGTACCAATTATGGCAAGATTACCCATCGGCGCCTTAGGCTTCTCCACCAACCGAACAATGTTACCCTCATCGTCCAGCTGGGCAATGCCGAAGCTAGACGGATCATCCACCTCCTTCAAGATGATAAGAGCGTCAAGACGCTCCTCCTGAAACTTTTGAACAAAGGCCTTCAAGCCTTGACCCGTAACGTTGTCACCCAAACACATAACAAAAGAATCCCGACCTAGAAACTGCTGCGCGGTTTTGACCGCATGCGCCAAACCAAGAGGCTCCTGAGAAATATAGCTTACATCAACCGCCCATTTCGAGCCGTCACCCACGTAATCCTCAACGTACTGACCCGTTTCCGGCGCAGTGATAACACCGACTTCCGTTATGCCAGTCGCCGCCACCTGATCAAGCACATAACCCAAGATAGGTTTGTTGGCCACTGGAATGAGCTGCTTGGCACATGTGAAAGTTAAAGGTCGCAATCTAGTGCCTTTGCCGCCGCTAAGTACAAGCGCCTTCATACCGACCCCTGAGTCCTTTAATGACCAGTTAATATTAAAACTTGTGTAATCATCTGTTAGAGACACTTTTCTAAGCCTAATTCAGACAGCTATTTTGAGAGTCTCTTTAGAAGTAGTCGTCGGTGCTGAAACGGTTGGACCGACTACTTCTCGCATTTCCCTTTTAACGAGATTCCCTCTTGAATTCTTGCTCAGTTGAATGAGCAAACCCGCATTACATGTTTTGAAGCTTACAGGGTCTATATGGCAGTTTTATTGGAACAAGCTTTGTTTGGCAGGTACTTCGCATAATCGTAAACGGCATCGCAAGAAACCTCATCAAACCAGCCGAACGCTTCATTCTCAGAGTTGAGGCGAATAGCGCGCTCAGCAGAACTCACTGCAAAAGTCACCATCACCTTTATTCTGTCAAAAGTCTCCTCGATTCTGCCAGTTATTATGTCGCCAACCTTTATGTCCAAACCAGTTTTTTCCTGACCTTTCTTTTCATTGCTTCCTTCAAGCTCTCATTTTCCTCAACATGCCCGCCAACAACATCATACTACCAGCCAATGCGGCAAACGTATGCTGTCAACAGAAGGGAATAGAACTGGGATCTAGAAAGCTAGTACCGAAAACGCTAAATGTTAATGACCCACAAATAATTTTTGCGTGAAGGCGGGTAAATATCTTTCGGTACTACTGCTTTTAATTTTGGTTGTCGCGTTAGCGTATATGTTTTTGGATCAAACCATCTCCTATGGGAACATAGCAGGGCAACAAAACATGTCTGCTAAACAGAATTTGGTGCCTAATGGTAGCTTTGAGGAGGGTTCCGCTGACTTTGCAGTGGGCTGGACATACCAAAACGATGCCGTGACAAAGATTTACCGAGTTGACTCTGGCTTCTGTGAAGGCAACTATAGTTATTACATGTGGAGTAACACATCGATCGTAAATGCCTACTCAGAATATTTCGGTATAACATCTGGCGGCTACTATAATGCGAGTTTCTCCGCCAAAACGTCGTTTCCTTTACCTGAAACAGCACCAGGATATTATTTAGAGTTACTGGCAAAAAATGAAACAGCAGAAAACATAATCGAATATAGCACGTTTATAACCGAAACTACAGACTGGACAAGATACCAATATAATTGGCATATACCTGATTATTATAATTACACGAAGGCTCGGCTCAGATTTACTATGATTTTGGCGAACAATGCAGGTACGGTAAATGGTGCTTCTGCCTGGACTGATAACTTCTTAGTTAAACCTCAAATTCGCTCAATAATATGCAGTCAACCGTTCCTTCTCGAATACGAAGATTTGCCCACTCTTTTGAACTTCTCTGCGCAGTTTATTAATGTTACAGCAAACCCCTTTGTGAAAGTTAACGACTTCATTGTTAAGCTTGGCGAAAATAATCTTACAGCAAAATCTGTAGCATACGATGAATCCACACAGTTATACGAAATTACCGTAAACTTGCCGCCCTTACATGAGGGTAAGCATATCCTAAAGCTGGTATATGGCTCACAAGAATCCTTGAATTTCAAAATAGTTAGCGTGTACCACTACACGGGAAATTTCACTTTCATTCATTGGACTGATTTACATTACGACCCGCCGAACAGCGCATTTGAAGACCAACTAAACGTCACCCTACAACTTTTGAAAAATGCTAATCCAGAATTCATACTAATGACGGGGGACATGGCATCTTCTGAAGCGAACTACCAACGTTTTTACGCAATCCTAAAATCCATTAATTTTGATGTCCCCATATTTTTTTCTAATGGCAACCACGAAAAAGAATCACTTGAAGAATTAAATAGCGCAGTTCTGTACATGGGCCAAAAAAATACACAGTTCGAAAATGAGTACCCATTTACTTTTAACTATGGAAATTACCATTTTATTAATTTGGACAGTGGAATTTTTCCATATTCTTCAAAAGGCAACATTTCGGACAATCAGCGTGATTGGTTAGAAATCGATTTGCAACGCAACCAAGGTAAACATTTAGTCGCATGTTGCCATCATCCACTTTACTTCTCAGGAAGAGTCATGTTTTGGTCGAACATCTCTGTTGCTAGAAATATTATAGGGATGTTTTCCAATTATGGGGTTATTGCAACTTTTGCAGGACACGCGCATAGGTCCGACGTTACAAAAAGAGGCGTGACAACCTATTATGCCACTGTTAGCGGATGCAACGACACGCATTGGGTAGGTAATGAACCATTCCCGCCTTCAGGATTTCGAATAATTGAAATCGTCAACAGCGAAATAGTTAATGCACAAATAACGAATTTATTCAGTTACTACTCAGGAGGGTTTGTTTATGAAGATGGGAAAATTCGTTAGACAGCAAGTTGCGTTTTTGAGACGAAAAAAGTTTGCAAGTTTCCAGTAGTATATCTGCAAGCGCGCGCGTTCAGATCGATGTTGTATGTGGACATTTTGGATCTTTGTAAAGCCTATGAAAACTTCGCGCGAAAAATTATGGAAGACAAAGTTAAGAAAGATGGAAACAGCTTAGCACATATATTCAATGTGTATTACCCAGAACCTGTAACGATAATCGAGTTAGCTGAAATAGTTAGAGAGGCCATAGTCAAATATTCTCAAGGTGAAATAGATCCTGAAATAAATGTGGTAGATACGGGTCAACCGAGTGTGTTTAACGAAAATGACAAAAGGTTGATCAAGGTTGACACAAGTAAAGCATTAGACTTCTTGGAAATGGAGAAGCTTAAAAGCCCAAAAGAGTCCGTGGAGGACATTGTTAGATTAAAAGTCAGCGATAATTGATGTTACTGGCTTATCTCCTTAATTGTATTGCAAATGTAGTTTATCTCACGCTCCTCAAGTCCTGAACTCGACGGCAGGTGCAAGCCTTTTCGCGATAATTCTGCAGCAATGGGAAAAGTGTCGCCTTTGAAAAAACCTCTGTCCTGAAATACTGGCTGCTGATCCATGGGAACGAAAAAAGGCCTTGTTTCTATCTGCTTATTCGCTAACATCTCAATCAACTCGTCTCGAGATGCCCCAAATTCAGGCTCAACCAAAATAGAATACATCCAGAAGACGTTCTTAGCCCATTCTTTCTCAGGTGGCAACCGTATACCCTTTAAGTCGGATAGCAGAACGTTGTATAACTTGGCGTTTTTCCTTCTCATTTCAACGAACTCATCTATTCTTTCCAGTTGAGCCAATCCAATGGCGGCTTGCATGTTTGTCATTCGGTAGTTATAACCCACTTGAGAGTGCACATAAACTCTGGCTCCCTTTGGAAAGGATAAATCTCTAAGCGACCTTGCCGTTTCCGCGATTTTTTGGTCATTCGTTACAACCATTCCCCCCTCACCGCAGGTTATTATTTTGTTTGCATAAAAGCTGAAGCATCCGATGTCCCCAAGCCCACCCGTTTTCTTGCCAGCATATTCTGCTCCATGCGCCTCCGCAGCGTCCTCTATGACATATAGGCTATATTCTTCGGCCAATTTCACTATCTTGTCCATGTTGCAGGGGTGGCCATAGATATGAACGGGTATTATTGCTTTTGTTCGTTCGTTTATTTTCTCTTCAATTTGGTCTGTGTTTATGTTCCAGGTTTCGGATTCAGCGTCCACAAATACTGGTTTTGCACCGCAGTAGATTATGGGAAAAACGGAACCAATCATTGTAAAGGATGGGACTATAACCTCGTCGCCTTTCTTAATGCCAATTGATGCCAAAGCTAAATGAATGGCGGTGGTTCCGCTCGTTGTGGTGATGCCGTATTTGCAGTTGCAGTACTCAGCAAACTTGTTCTCGAATTCCTTCACATACTTGCCTTTTGAGGAAATCCAATTCGTTTTAATGCAATCTACAACGTATTCCAGTTCTTTTTCTCCAAGTAACGGAACACACACGGGAATCATATCTTTCCATCAGCAACCTTTTTGGCTACTACAGCGATATTCCATATATTCTCGTCAACTTTTCCCTTTAAATCTAAAAAGGGGCATATTTTCAAAACTTCAAAACCAGTTGCTTCTAAGAAAAAATTTATTTCTTGCGGAAAGTAAAATCTCATAACGTGCTTCTCATCGATTTCGCTAAATTTGTTATCATATTTATTTAAAATAAGCAATTTGTAGTTTACCTCGCAGATGTGGTCAAAAGATTTCAATTTTGGGTCTGCAATCCGCAGAAGCTTTACTTTATCGTTTTCAACAACTTTGATTCGCAATTCCGGAAGGAGCCTGAGAACTGCAAGTCCATTCCAAACGTCGAAAACGAAAAGACCGTTTTCCTTTAAATGCCTGTGAATATTTTTTAGCGCTTTGATTATGTTTGAATTCTCGGCGATGTAGCCCATGACAGCAAACATTGCGATGCAAGCATCGAATTTATCGTTTATAGAAACATCGCTTATGTTTCCCTTAATAAATTTACAAGTGCACTTCTCTTTTGCTGTTTTGAGCATGCTTTCTGAAATGTCTATTGCTGTCATGTCGTATCCTTTTTCCAGAAGTATTTTTGTGTAGTTGCCGGTTCCGCAACCGATTTCGAGAATTTTTTTCGGTTTATGTGTATGTTCAAAAATGTCTTCGAGAAAAGTGACTTCTTTTTCATAGTCTTTGTCGTTGTATATTAAATCATAATATTTTGCGAGATATTCAAAACTCTCGTTTTTTTTCACTCTATCATCGCCTTGTCTTTGTCTTTTCCTAAATATGGACCTTGTTTTACCTCTATGAGTTGGGTGTCTTCAAGCATTGTGAAACCGTGGCCGCCCTCAACAAAAAATATGGTATCGCCCATCGATAGTTCAATTGACTTGAATTTTGTTCCTTTTAGGTCGTACAAGTTTACAATGGCTCTTCCGCTTTCAAAGTGCACGATTTCCTGAATTTTGTCGATTACTAACTCTTTGTCGATATGGCGGTGTGGTCTGATTTTGTCTCCTTTTTTGTAGTGGCTGATCCCCAACTGTAGAGGGAAGTCTTCTTGGGAAAAGAAGTTCCCTCTTTTTTTTCCAAAAATTGCCCGGGCAATGATGGCTATGGTCGTTCCGTCGGCAGATTGTATCTTTTCCGATTTGCTCACCTGTCTATTCGTTGGTATCGTGATATGATTTTGTCTTCGTCTGGATAGTTGGGAGCGTCCCATGGGAACTTTTCTCCTTTTTGCCATCGTTTCCATCTGTTCAGGTCTTCTTTTACCATTATTTCCACAAGTTGGTCAAATTTAATCTTCGGTTTCCAGGCAAGCTTTTCTTTTGCTTTTGAGTAATCACCGCACAGTAGATTAACATCCACTGGTCTTAGAAATCTCTTGTCTACTTCGACATATTTTTGCCAATCTAAGCCGCAAACGTCAAAGGCTTTTTCTGCAAATTCTCTCACAGAGTGAGCTTCGTTAGTTGCTACGACATAATCATCGGGTTCTTTCTGTTGCAGCATTAGCCACATGGAGTTGACGTAGTCGGGGGCATATCCCCAGTCTCTTTTCGCATCCAAGTTACCAAGGAGGAGTTCTTTCTCCATACCTAAAGCGACTTTTGCTGCAGTGTTCGATATTTTTCTGGTAACAAATTCTAGTCCTCTAAGCGGGCTTTCATGATTAAACAGAATGCCGTTACATGCAAAAAATTTGTATCCTTCTCGATAGATCTTAGTCAACCAATATCCATACAGTTTTGCGGCTGAGTAAGGGCTTGCTGGATGGAAAGGCGAATTCTCGGTTAGGCTACCTGAGTGTCCATTGCCGAACAATTCGCTTGTTGATGCTTGGTAGAATTTCGCGGTTGGATTAATTTGTCTAATTGCCTCCAGAATCCGGGTAACTCCTAAACCCGTTACTTCGCCTGTGCTAATCGGTTGTTCAAAAGAGGCGCCTACAAAACTCTGCGCTGCTAAATGGTAGATTTCATCTGGCTCAGCTAACTTGACGGCTTCCACCATTGAACCAGCATCAACAAGGTCTGCCGATACTAAATTTACTTTGTCAAAGACACCTAAATATTGTAGACGCCAAAAATTTGGTGTAGATATTCTCCTGTAAGTACCAAACACTTCATAACCCTTTTTCAATAGAAAATCTGATAAATACGCGCCATCTTGACCAGTTATTCCCGTGACAAGAGCATGCTTACCCAAGCTATTCACCCATTCTTATTGCATTGTGCAAGGTTACTTTAATATTTGATTATCCTCAAACTCGGAAACATAAAAATATGAATTGTACAACGCAAAACTGACATACTCAATGTTAGACCATGATTAATAGAGCTCGAGAAATTAGTGGTATAGGCAAAATTTTTGGGAGAGAATGTCATATCAATACTAGCTGGTAGATATGCCAAGTTACTGAATAGGGTCTCGTAAGGAGAAAACGAAAAATTATGGCGTCGACGTGGTCCCATGTAGGTTCACCTTGATAGGGGTGAAAAGTAGATAAAGGAATCAAAAAGCGTTTCATTCCAGAAAAATCATCGGTGAAAGTAATAAGCCAATAACTGTTGTTCGAAGACCTTATCATAATTTCCATTCGTTCGTTTGAGTTTGCTCCATACCAATTAAAAAACAAAAATTGGAACCGCTTCCAATTGTTATGAGAGCTAAAATCATGATAAATATAGCCTTCCCCGTTTTCCGTGATTTCAACTTGCGCTTTTAAAGAACTTTGGTTGTCAATTTTAAGTTCATTATCGGCAACTAAGCTAATCTCAGCATCTCCATTTAAAGAAGCTTTAAAGAATGAAAGAATATCTTCTGAAAGGGAAAAGGATAAGCCAGTTGTTATGTGTTCAGTCAGTTTTTGTGACGATGAAGACATGGACCAAGAATTTTGTTCAGCTTCAACAATAGCCCCTGAAGAATTCGAAAATAATAAAATCGAAAGCTCTTTTCCACTAGAACTCTGTAAACTAACTTCAACACTGCCTATTATATATGTGACTTCTGAAATTGAAGTTCCTTCAAGGGGTCCAACGTAAATTTCCTGCAGGTTGTTATTTGTGCCTTTAAATGTGTCGCTTAGACGAATTACATTCGTAATATTGTCATACTGCTGAGTTACCAAGGCTTCAACTATTCCTGTGTATTCATCGAAATCACCTAGTCCAGATACATCAAAGGTTAATTTAATCCACATTTCTTGGGCAGCCCCTATGTAAAAAGTTTGCTGCGTGGCATAATTATCACCTAAGAACGTTGGACATACAATCGCATCTGATTTATTTGATGAAACTACTCGAGTATCAACCATTCCATAGAAGCTATCAGCTGAATAATTTAGCTTATATAGTGCTGAGAAATCAAAGTTGCCCAGAAACGTAGCATAGTTAGAATTTAAAACAAGATTAAAAAAGTGGCATGTATTAGAAAAGCTAACAAATTGCGTGTAATATGGACTATTTGGAAGAGGTAATACAACATAACCAATTCCTCTGTCGGTCAGCAATTTGAGCATATGAGTGGCGTTTGGACTGGTAGCTATGTCGTATACATCCGCTATACCTAAAGCCTCTATGGTATCAAAAGTGCGGTGACCAGTAAAATAACTAAGACCGTTTAGCCAGTATCCAACAATTGTTAAGTTATCGTGAATGTGAGTGTTGAAATAATCTATTAAACTCAGGTCATATTCTGCTTTCGAAAAAAGAGAGTCGGAACTTGCTTGGTATTTATCAACATCAAAATTGTTTTGATACATAGACTGGGTCAAACTCAGAAAAGGAGTAAAAAGAAGCGAAGCTATAATTGCGAAGAAAATTAGGGCGTAGCCTAATTTTTTAATTATCGTTCCTTTGCTCGTACTATTCCATATAGGTTTAGGGATACGATGTGACTTAACGAAACAATTTGCGAGGGCAATTAGGCATATAATCAGTGGAGGGAAAAGAGCCCACAATAGCGTGGTAGATGAAATAATGGGTTCGGATGGCGTTATTCTTGGCAGTAGAGGAGAAGAAAGTCCCAGATTGACGTTAAATCCCACTAACAGGTACATGACTAGAAGCAGGGTTATTAGTCCAATTGATAAGGATGAATTTACTCTGAGCTTCTTTATTAGTACAAGTACTCCATATGCCGCCACCATAGACAGGAAGGGTATTACAATAAGACCGTTTCTCAAAGCTGTGCTAGTTTGTATTCCATAAAAGATAACGGACCAAAGTACCAAATACAGTAACATAGGAAAAATTACTATAAACCATTCTTTCCTATGAGACTCCACTAAGTCACCTTCTGGCGGTTTCAAAATTTTGAAAAAACCTATGATTTTGGGAACTATCAGCAATGAGCCCAAATATGTGAAAGTTAATATGTAGTCAAATCGCAATGTGTCAAAAATAGTTCCTGTATTGCCGTAGGTAGGCGGGAAGACTGTGGCATACAGACTTTGAGCTTTACTCAGCAAGTAAGTTGGCGCGATATTGAGAGTTGGTGTCCCAAAAGTGAAAAAGTTACGGACGTACCAAATTAATCCCGCGCTTGAAAAAAGTAACAGGGAGAAGGAATTTCTGATATTTAAAGAACCATCTATTGAGATTTTTAAAACAAAATAACCCATCACAATCCCGATTAATGCGATGAAAACCAATTCAGCGAGCGCTAATTCAAAGTAGAAACTAGACAAGGAAACATTGACAAACGCATTTAAATAAAGGCGATATAAACTGGGAACAAAGCAAAATAACAAACCAGCAACCTTCAGTTTTCGTGAACGGAAGAAAAGGGGAACTACTGACAGGATAATGAAAACACCATACAAACCTACATTTTTTGATAAAAGAGTTAAAGCAATTCCAATTCCAGCAAAAATAAACCAGAAAGCTTTATTGCTTTTCAAGCCTTTTACAAGACAAAACACCGCTGAAATTATATAAAACATTAAAGACATTTCCGTGTAAACTGAATAAAAAGAGAAAAACGCAAAAATCGCAGGCATAAAAGTCATAATTGCTGCTGCAACAAGACCCATTTGCTTGTTATTAAACAACTCTTTACAAAACAGATAGACAACTAGCAAAGACAGCAGAAAATGAAGATAAGAAATAAATCTAAAATCCATTGCAAGTGAAGTAGTTTCTGCGAAAGCATGAAGTAACA